>CAMCXH010000077.1 GCA_945883285.1 Bordetella parapertussis
GACCTGCAGCACTTCAAGGCAACGACGCTTGGGCATCCGATGATCATGGGGCGCCTCACATTCGATTCGATCGGGCGACCTCTGCCCGGACGCCGCACGATCGTTGTCACCCGCAATCCGCAGTGGTCGCACGACGGCTGCGAGCGCGCCGGCTCGCTCGATGACGCCATCGCCCTGTGCCAGGGTGCCACCGACATCTTCATCGTGGGAGGGGCGCAGCTTTATTCGCAGGCTTTGCCGCTGGCCGACCGTATCATCGTGACCGAAGTCGATCTTGAGGTCGACGGCGACGCTTTCTTCCCGGTACTCGACACGATGAACTGGACCCGTATCAGCACTGCCCCCGCGGTGAGTCGAACCGGCCTGCACTACGCCATCGATCTCTGGGAGCCGGCGCGCGATACCCGCTGAGCGGCCGCTCGCACGGCGGCTGCCCCGCGGTAACACACACACGACCCTGGTCACGACTTCAACCGGCCCCTCACTCTCCGGTTTTCGGAGCAGCGCCATGAACGAATCGATGCCAAGCGCCGCAGCGGTGTCAACCCGCCAACTCGACGAATTCAACGCCCTGTACCGGATGTTCGACGTCCAGGGCAATGGTCGGCTGACACGACCGCAGACCGACGAAGCGCTGCAAGTCCTCGGGCTGGGATTGAGCGACCAGGACCGCCAGAAATTGCTCGACGCGGTCGACGCCGCCGGCGAGATCACGCAGTCGGCATTCATCGACTGGCTCTGCCAGCGCACCGACTTCGACCTCGATCATGAGATGCGGCTGCTCTTTTCGCTGATGGACACCTCCGGCGATGGTCTTGTTTCCTGCGATGAGATGCTCATGCTCGCACGCTGCCTCGACCCGGACTTGAGCGAGACTGCACTCGAAGTGCTGATCGCAAGCCATGACACCGATGGCGACCGGATGATCAGCTTCGATGACTTCATGGCCATGCAGCAATCGGGCGGCCATCTGCAGGTCACGATCGCCGGCATCCGCCGCTTTCGCAAACTGCTGGGGCGCTACGCGCTGGCCGCACGCATTCCACGCATCGCGCTGGTCGAAGTCGACTCGGACCTTGGCGCCGGGCGAGCCGGTGCGGGCGACGGTATCGCGCTGCTGCGCCAAAGCGCCCTGCAACGCGCGCTCGCCACCCGCACGACCACCCTGCAAGGCAGACGACCGGGACGCGACAAGCAGGGGCTTTACAGCACGACGCCGCATGCGCGCAATATCGACGCCATCCGTACGCTGCTCGAACAGACCAGCGCGCTGGTCTGCGAGACCCTGCAACAGCGCGAGTTTCCGGTGGTGCTGGCCGGCGATCATTCGACCGCCGCAGGCACGATCGCCGGCATCGCGAAGGCGTTTCCCGACCAGCGCCTGGGGGTGGTCTGGATCGATGCCCATGCCGACATTCACTCACCTTACACATCGCTGTCGGGCAATATGCACGGCATGCCGATCGCGATTGCCGGGCGATTCGACAATGCAGACAACGCAGTCAACATGCCCGACGAGATCACTCTCGCACACTGGGAAGCCTGCAAGGCACTCGGGCGACAGGGCAGGACTAACCTTGATCTGCGTGATCTGGTCTATGTGAGCGTGCGCGACACCGAGCCTGCCGAGGATGCTGCCATCGCGATGTTCGGCATCCCGATCTTTCGCACTTCCGACATCCGACGTCTCGGCCCGGAGGCGGTGGCGCAGGCCTGCCTCGACCATCTGAGCGAGGTCGACATCCTTTATGTCTCCTTCGATGTCGACAGCATGGATGCCGCCATCTGCATGGGCACTGGCACGCCGGTTGCAGGCGGCATCACCGCCGATGAGGCCGCGCGAATCAATCGCCGACTGGTGAGTGATCCACGGGTGGTGTGCTGGGAGATCTGCGAGATCAACCCGGCGCTCGACCTTCGCAACTCGACCGGACAGGTATCGATGATGGTCTACGAAGAAACCCTCGATGCGCTGCAGTGGCGGCTGACGACCGCCGCGGCGATCCAGGCCCGACGCGATGACTTCAGAGGCTCATAAAAAATAATTTATTTTTTGAAATCCGGAAATCGGTCAGTCACCCCCGCCACCGGCTTCCGAATTGTGTGCAATTGAACGACTTTCGCTCGGGACGTCAGGATGATGTCATGGCCGATTTTCTAGAATCGCGCGGCAGCATGCCGGATGTCCGACCGACTCGGACCCAACAGAAGGAGAAATCGCCATGAACCGTCGTCACTTCATTTTTGCCACCTGCTCGGCAACTGTCGCCCTCACCGCCTGCTCGGGCATGCCGATGGGCATGGGCTCGTCGGGCAGCAGCACCGCCGCCATGCTGAGCGGCCTGCAAAGCGCCACCGGACTGTCGGCCAACCAGAGCACCGCGAGCGCCGGCGCACTGATGGGCCTGGCCCAGAACAAGCTTTCGCCGACCGATTTTTCGAGCATCAGCAACAGCCTGCCCGGCATGTCCGACATGATCAGCAAAGGCGCATCGCTCGCCGGTGTCTCGCCGTCGGCACTCACCTCGATGAGCTCGGTCACCAATGCCGTCTCGAGCCTGGGTGTGACCCCCGCGCAACTGAACTCGGTTGCAAGCTATATGGGCAAGTATCTGGGTGGCGCAGGCAACAGCTCGGCTGCCTCGCTTCTGTCGGGCGTCCTTCGCTGAGCCGTTTTCACGAAAGGCTTGGGGGCAACAGCGCCAGCGCACAACAGTGCATCGGGTCTGTTGCCTCCGAGCCTTTCAGATACACGCCGAGGCGGCTTCGGTACAATCCGACTCGCCGCCTCCGTAGCTCAGTGGATAGAGCATCCCCCTCCTAAGGGGAGGGTCGCACGTTCGATTCGTGCCGGGGGCACCAGGCCAGGTCGCAATTTCAACCGAACTCGCGCACCACCGCCATCGATCACCCTCATGTCCGATCTGCTTGAAAACCTCAAGAAGACCTATATCGATGGCACGCCTCACATGCGCGACATCGGCCTGCAGATTGTGTCGGTCGATGCATCACGAGGCACCATGCTGCTGCCGCCAAGGGCCGACTGGGAGGGAGATCCGCAGCGCGGGCGGATGCATCCCGGGCCGCTGATTGTTCTGGCTGACTCGGCCTGCGGTATCGCGGTCGGGGCAGCTTTGCAGTCGCGCAACATCACCTATGCAACCCTCGATCTGCGCCTTGACTGGCTGCGTCCGGCGAGTGTGCAAAAACCGGTCTACAGCGAGGCCCACTGCTACCGGCTCACCCGCAGCGTGGCCTTCATTCGAGCCGAAGTTTGGCAGGACGATCGCTCGCAGCCGGTCGCTTCGGCACAGTCGGCGTTCATGCTCGGCACGCCCTCGCGGGCCCGCACAGCGCCGATTGACCCGAATGCCACCGCAGCGACCACAGTCTCTGCGTACGCGGCACCCGATCCGACCTGGCATGCCCCCAGCGAGAGCGAGCCGACCCTGCCCGGTCAGCTGATTCCTTATGTGGAATACCTCGGCATTCGGGTGGCGCCGCATCACGAGCATCCAGTGTTTCGCATGCCTTTTCACCCACGCCTGATCGGCAACCCCAATCTGCCGGCCCTGCATGGCGGTGTCGTCGCAGGCTTTGCCGAAACCGCCGCCCTGCTCCAGCTCATGCAGTCCCTTCAGGGTGCCAAACAGCCCAAGGGCATCGACTTTTCGGTTGATTACCTGCGCAGCGGTCGCCCCGAGGAGTGCTTCGCGCAATGCGATGTTGTCAGACTGGGCGGACGGGTCGCACTGGTCACGGTGCGCGTCTGGCAGCGCAGCCCTGAGGTGCCGATCGCGGTCGCGCGGGGTCACTTCCTGCTGGCGACCCTAGAATCGGTACCGCAGACAGTTGCCTGATGCGACCCGCCTGATGCGACCCGCCTGATGTGACCCGCCTGGTGCGACCCGCCTGACAGGCTCGCGAACCCATGCGTGAGCCATCCCGACCCGGCCGATAGTCGCGATGATCATCCTCGACACCAACGTCCTGTCTGAACTCCTGCGGCCAGACCCAGCCAAGCCGGTCGAGCGATGGCTGTCGGCGCAGGACGGGGCAAAGGTCTACTTCAGCACTGTCGGCGAAGCCGAGCTTCGGCACGGCGTGGCCATCCTTCCCGCAGGCAAACGTCGCAACGCTCTCACCACCGCGATCGAGGGCCTGCTGGACGAAGATTTCCGTGATCGCATCCTGCCCTTTGATCGCGCCGCGCTCTCCCAGTGCTGAGCTGCTGCAATGCCCGCGCGGCCTTTTTGCAAACAGTCGTCAGGCCCAGGACTTTCGTTGCTCTTGAAGCCGCTGGACTTCCATCAGATACTGTATGGATGTACAGTATCCAGAAATCGTCAAAGTTACCTCGGCTTGCGCTGCCGAGCACCCGCCTGCTCGACCGGCAAAGCGCAGTGGGGGGCCTGTCGTGATCGCCCCCTATGCCGAACTTCACTGCGTCAGCAACTTCTCTTTCCTGCGTGGGGCGTCGCATCCTGAAGAGCTTGTCGAGCGCGCCAAAACCCAGTCCTATGCCGCACTCGCCATCACCGACGAATGCTCGCTCGCAGGTGTGGTACGAGCTCATCTGCAGGCCAAGATCACCGGGCTGCCACTGCTGATCGGTGCCGAGTTCGGCCTGCATGGTCTCTTCGGCCATCCCGATGCGCCGGCATCACCTTCCCCGGCCAGCGGCCCGCCCGATCACAAAGACGGCCGCACGCTCGATACCCGCGCTGCGCCGCGCGATGCCCGCGCCCCGCCCGCCCGGCTGGTCCTGATCGCACAAAACCGCGAGGGCTACGGCAATCTGTCGGCGCTCATCACGCATGCGCGCATGCGTGCCGACAAAGGCCACTACCGTCTGTTGCAGCAAGACCTCGATACCGGCGTGCCAGGTTGTCTCGCGCTCCTCGTGCCCTGCCCCGAGGTGGCGGCTCAGCCTTGCAGCGATGCAGGCACGCCTCACAGTCCGCTCGCCCGATTGCATGAGCAAGCCCGCTTCATCCGCGAGCGCTTCGGTGCACGCGCCTGGCTTGCAGCAGAGCTGCTCGCGCGCGGCCACGACGGGCCGCTGCTCGCCCGCCTGCGCGAAACCTCCCAGGCCTGCGGCCTGCCGCTGGTGGCCGCAGGCGACGTGCATTACCACCTGCGATCGCGCCGCAGCCTGCACGATGTGCTGGTCGCCACGCGGCTTGGCAAACCGGTCAAAGACCTCGGCTTTTCGCTGGCAGCCAATGCCGAGCAGCATCTGCGAAGCCGGCTGCGCCTGGCCCAGCTCTATCCGCCCGAGCTTCTCGAAGAGACCCTCGAAATCGCAGCGCATTGCCACTTCTCGCTCGACTCCCTGCGCTATGAATACCCCGACGAGATCGTGCCAAGCGATCACACACCGGCCAGCTGGCTGCGTCACCTCGCTTACGAAGGCGTGGTCGGGCGCTATCCGCAGGGGCTGCCCGACACCGTGCGTGCCCAGATCGAGCATGAGCTCGCGCTGATCACCGAGCTGCACTACGAGCCCTACTTCCTCACGGTCGCCGACATCGTGCAGTTCGCGCGGTCGCGAGGCATCCTGTGCCAGGGCCGCGGGTCGGCGGCCAACTCGGCGGTCTGCTACTGCCTGGGCATCACCGAGGTCGACCCGGCCCGTACCAGCGTGCTCTTCGAGCGCTTCATCAGCCGCGAGCGCAACGAGCCGCCCGACATCGATGTCGACTTCGAACACCAGCGCCGTGAGGAGGTCATTCAATACCTCTACGCCAAATACGGCCGCGAACGCACCGCGCTCACCGGCGCCATCAACACCTATCGACCACGCTCGGCGCTGCGCGATGTCGGTCGGGCATTAGGCATCGAGCCGCAGCGCATCGACCTGCTCACCCGCAATCAGCAGTGGTGGGATGGCCGTGCCATCCAGCCTGAACGCTTCGTCGAAGCCGGCTTCGACCCCGCCTCAGCCACCGTGCAGCACTGGATGACCCTCACGCAAACCCTGATGGGTTTTCCGCGTCATCTGTCCCAGCACAGCGGCGGCTTTGTCATCGCGCGCGACTCACTCGCGCGACTGGTGCCAATCGAAAACGCGGCCATGCCCGAGCGCAGCGTCATCCAATGGGACAAGGACGACCTCGATGCCCTCGGCCTGCTCAAGGTCGATGTGCTGGCACTCGGCATGCTGAGTGCCATCCGGCGCGCACTCGACTTCATCACCCTGCGCCGCCATGGCACGCTCGACGGCCCACAGCGCTTTCGCCTGCAGGACATTCCGGCCGAAGACCCGGATACCTACGAGATGATCAGCGCCGCCGACACCGTGGGTGTCTTTCAGATCGAGTCGCGCGCGCAGATGAGCATGCTGCCGCGGCTGCGACCCCGCTGCTTCTACGACCTGGTGATCGAAGTCGCCATCGTGCGACCCGGGCCAATTCAGGGCGGCATGATCCACCCCTACCTGCGCCGCCGCCAGGGGATCGAGCCTGTCGACTATCCGCGCGATGAAATTCGACCGGCACTCGAGCGCACATTAGGCGTGCCGATCTTCCAGGAGCAGGTGATGCAGATCGCGATTCTCGCCGCTGGCTTCACGCCCGGCGAGGCCGACCAGCTGCGTCGCGCCATGGCCGCCTGGAAGCGCAAAGGCGGGCTGCATGCCTTCCAGACCAAGGTCATCGACGGCATGCTCGCACGCGGCTATGAACTCGATTTTGCCGAGCGCATCTTCAAGCAGATCGAGGGCTTTGGCGAATATGGCTTTCCTGAAAGCCATGCCGCCAGCTTTGCGCTGCTGGTCTATGTCAGTTGCTGGATCAAACGCCACGAGCCGGCGGCCTTTCTCGCCGCGCTCCTCGACTCTCAACCCATGGGCTTTTATGCGCCTGCCCAACTGGTGCGTGATGCGCGCGCGCATGGCGTTGAGGTGCGCGGCGTCTGCGTGCTGGCAAGCCGCTGGCACTCGCAGCTCGAAGAGCGCACGCCGGCTGATGCCCAGATCGACAACGGCGTCGATTTTCGACCGCAGCCCGCGGTGCGTCTGGGGCTTAACCGCATCAGCGGACTGTCCGAGCAGGCCGCCCATCGGCTGCTGACCGAGCGCGACCGGCGCATGGCCGCCGGCATCGCACCAGCCTTTGCCAGCGTCGAAGACCTGGCCCGCAGCGCGCAGCTGCAGCGCCGTGACCTGCAGGCGCTCGCCCATGCCGATGCCCTCGCCGCGCTGGCCGGTCACCGTGCTCAGGCGGCCTGGCAGGCCGCCGCCATCGAGCCGATGCCGGTGCTGCTCGCCGACGCCCGCTTTTCCGAACCCGACATCACGCTCACGCCGCTGACCGAGGGCGAAACCATCGTGGCCGACTATGCGGCGCTCGGCATCCCGATGGGGCGACATCCGCTGGCGCTGCTGCGCGAGGCGCTCAATGCCTTCCAGGTGCAGCCGGCATCGGTGCTGCGCGGCTATCCCGATGGCCGGCTCGCCCGCGCGAGCGGTCTGGTCACCCATCGCCAGCGACCCGAGACCGCCCGCGGCGTGGTCTTCATCACGCTTGAAGACGATACCGGCACGATCAATGTCATCGTCTGGCCCGACCTGCTCGAGCGCTACCGCAAGGAGATTCTCGGCTCGCGCCTGATGACCGTCTTCGGCGTGTGGCAGGCCGATGTCGCCACCGGCGGGCAGGTCATGCACCTGGTCGCCAGGCGGGTGGTCGATCACACCCCGATGCTGGGCGAACTGACGGCACGCAGCCGTGACTTCCGATAGCTCGCGGTCAGGAAGATCGGCTTATTGTGTTCGAGATGGCCGTGCGCTCGATGCCTTGACGAATCCCCAGCGTATCGAGATGCCAGGGGCACGTCGGGTCAGACGGTGGTGCAGGCTTGGTCATTGGACGCGCCCCGGTGCGACCGGATGAAAGCGGCAGACTACTCGTCGCACCGTTTGGGCAGGTTGAGCATTCGACGGTCCATGATCAAGCACAGATTGATTGATCTGGTATCTATGACAAGCTTCAAGCGGCCAGGACCTGGCCCTTGCTGCTGCGGCTCAGGGCAACGGCAAACAGACCCAGGCCGACCAACATCAGGGATATCGGCTCGGGCACGCTCGCAACGCGGACGTTGTCGATACCTGCAGTGGAGACATAGCCACCAATGTTGTTCGCCCTTATCGAGACGCTGCTGATGGAATCGGCACCGTTGGCCACGAAGCCCAGAAAGCCACTGGACCTGTAACCGATCGTGGCCAGTACATTGCCGTTGACCAGCACGTTGTAGTCGTCAGAGAAGTCGGTGTTGAAGAAGTCAAAGCCGAGGGCAGAAGCGGTGATGCTCGGGGTGAAGGTCGACAATGCACCGGGGCTACCAACGAAGTTGCCCCAGCCGTAGAATTTCTGACCGGCGAATGCGACTGGAATGGCAGAGTTATCACCACCATCAGCTAACGATCCGGTCGAAATGCCCACGTTATTGCGGTTGGACGCGCCAGTCAGCGAGAAGCCGTTGAACGAACCGCTGTAGTTGCCAGTGCCGAACCCTATGGAGGCGGTGCTGAAGTCTTCCACCGTCGTGGAGCCGGCGGCAGCATTGAAGCTGGTGAGCGAGGTGTAGGCCGTAATGGAGGCGTGGGCTGAACTGGCCGCGACCAGCATGCTGCTCAACGCTAAGGCAAATAATTGCGATCTCATAAGTATTCCTTGGATGGTGGATAAAAGCAGGGACCCGAACTGCCTTCGCCGCGCTTTACTTGAACGTCCGGTGGCGTTTCCCTGTCAGATTGGTTTCGACGCCAGGCAAACTGTGCGCGACGACTGAAGCACATGTCCTCTGCACAGTTGATGAGGCCGTACCCAGAAAATTGATGAGGCCGTACCCGGAAATCAGCGCCGTTGTCCGATTGGCGGCACCGGGCGCGGACCCGCATCTCGACGTGCGCCGTCTGGGCCGTCTGGGCCGATCCTGCAGGAGGTGCAGGCCAGCCATCTTCCCCATGCGGGGTACACGCATACCTCTCTTCGTGACCCTTGCGTCTGAGGTCGATTCGGATTCGGCAATAACCGAACCCGGGGTACTCCCTTGCCAGTCGCCTCATCGCATCAATCATCAGCGCGTAAGGCCAACGCCCTTAACCTTGCGGTTGTCGATCGCCATCCGGCGCTCGGCCAGGATCCGGTTCAGATGTACGTTTCAGATGAACGTTCTTGGGCTCGCGTTCGCGTTCACGAGGACATCTGAACTTGTCGGTGAACTTGCCGGTATTGAGCGCGGCAAACTTCTTTAGCCAGAGATACATCGCTGACAGCAGACCTTGTGCCTGGGTGGCAGATCAGCTGCCGATCTCAGCGGCCTGCCCTCAAGGTCAACAGTTTTTCCTTCATTGAATCTGCCCTGTCTCGATGGCTCCTCGCCTTTGCGACGAGCGGCAAGCTCAATTTTTCCTTGAACCCGGATTTCAGGGCAGGCCGGAAAACTTTGCAAAACATCGTCGACTCATGTCGTTCAAGACCACTTTATTGCTTATAAAATGTACAATACTGCGTACAGATTTCAGAGCAAAAATGATGGCCATTTCTACCAGTGACGTGATTTCGCTGTCTCAAGCCAGGTCTAACCTCTCCGAACTGGCCGATGAGGTGAAGGCTGGGGCAGAAAAGATCATCACCAAGAACGGTGAGAGCTACGTGGCCATCATCGATGCCCAGCGACTGGACTATTACCACCGACTTGAACGAGAACGCATCCACCTGCTGTTGATTGACGAAGCCAGTCAAGGCCTGGCAGACGTCGCAGCAGGTAAGGTCAAAGACGCACGCAGCACTCTGAACGCTATCAAACGCCGTCGCGCGGCCAAGGCGGGCAGGTAAGGGAAACCCCAGGTGAAGGTGAAGGCCAAGCACACTGTCAAACTCACCGCCAACTTCGAGCGGAACCTTGATGCCCTTGAAGTGTTCCTGATTGAAGCAGCGGCTGAACAAAGTTTCGATGCCTTGCTGGATGAACTGACCGATACCGTGATTCCCAATCTTGAAAGATTCCCCAACTTAGGGCGCATGTTTTTCGAGCGGCCAGTTCACTCTGTCGAGGCTGCCAACGGCATTGCTCGCCTGACCAAACAACTCGGCTCGATCGGCAACGAGGTCGAATTGCGCGAGTACGTAATGACGTACTACCTCTTGCTATTTGCGCGGATCAAGAGCAGCTCGTATCTGCTTTCGATCCGCCATCACAGGCAACTGTCATTCGACTTCGAGGCGTTCTGGTAAAGCTGAAGCGCTTTCGGTACCAGGCCGAGACACCGATCGATTTATCGGCGCCATCTTTATGGCTATTGCTTGTTCTGGCTCGAAAACTGCAGATTCATCTGCGCTTTCTGCGCCGGCTCTTCCACATGCTCCACCGGATTGAGACGACTGGCCTCAAGCTGATAGAGATACTCCGGCGTCACGTCGCCGGTGATGTAAACGCCATCAAAGCACGAAGCCTCGAACCGATTGAGATGGCGCCCGAGGTCGCGCACCGAACGTCGCATCGCATCAATGTCCTGATAGATCAGGGCATCGGCGCCGATCGCCAGCCGAATTTCATTATCGGTGCGACCATTGGCGATCAACTCGGAACGCGTGGGCATATCGATGCCATAGACATTCGGGTAGCGCACCGGCGGTGAGGCCGAGGCGAAATAGACCTTGTTGGCGCCAGCCGCGCGAGCCATCTGGACGATTTCATGCGAGGTGGTGCCGCGCACGATCGAGTCATCGACCAGCAGCACATTCTTGCCGCGAAACTCGATGCTCATCGCATTGAGCTTCTGACGCACCGACCGGCTGCGGATGGCCTGGCCCGGCATGATGAAGGTGCGCCCGACGTAGCGATTTTTGATGAAGCCCTCGCGATAATCGAGGTTGAGGCGATTGGCCAGTTGCAGCGCCGACGGCCTCGAGGTGTCAGGAATCGGCATGACCACATCGATATCGCCGGTTCGCAGTTCGCGACGCACTTTCTCGGCGAGGTACTCGCCCATCTTCAGGCGCGCGTCGTAGACCGACACGCCATCGATCACCGAATCGGGACGTGCAAAGTACACATACTCGAAGATGCAGGGATTGAGCGAGGCGTTCGGTGCGCACACCCGCGAATGAAAATTGCCCTCAAGGTCGATAAACACCGCCTCGCCGGGAGCGATATCGCGCACGAGCCAGAACCCCATGCCTTCAAGTGCCACCGACTCGGAAGCGATCAGATATTCAGTGCCATGATCGGTCTCGGACACGCCGTAGCAAAGCGGCCGAATGCCAAGCGGATCGCGAAAACCAATCACCCCATAGCCGGCAATCTCGGCCACACAGGCATAAGCCCCCTTCACCCGGCGGTGAACTTCAGTGATCGCCTTGAAAATCGAATCAGGGTCGAGCGACACACCACCGGTGGCTGCCTGCAACTCGTTGGCCAGCACATTGAGCAGCACTTCAGAATCGGACTCGGTATTGATGTGTCGCCGATCGAGGCGAAACATCTCTTCCTTGAGCTGTGCCGAATTGGTGAGGTTGCCGTTGTGGGCCAGCGTCAGGCCGAAGGGCGCGTTGACATAGAAGGGCTGCGCCTCTTCATCGTTTCCAGCCGACCCGGCCGTCGGATAACGCACATGGGCAATTCCGCTGCGCCCCGGCAATCCGCGCATATTGCGAGTGCGAAAGACATCCCGCACTTGCCCGCTGCTCTTGTGCATCGAGAAGGTCTTGCCATTGGAGGTGGCAATGCCGGCGGCATCCTGGCCGCGATGCTGCAGCAGCAGCAGTCCGTCATAGAGAAGCTGATTGACAGGTGAACGTGCCACTACACCCAGAATGCCGCACATCAAACTTCTCCGATCATCTGCAGGACTGAAACCCAGTTCGTGCAACGTACCTTGTCAGGTGCGTTGCACACCGCTCAACCGCTCGGGCAGGAAAGGCTCTGCCCACTGCACCAGCCACTCGAGCAGCGGGCGGCAATGCGCCTGCTGCCAGTCGGGCCGTTTGGAATATCCGGCAAGCTGCGCAGCAAGCGCCACCAGCAAAATGATGACCGCGGCCCTGACCGCACCGAGCGCGCCACCCAGCAGACGGTCGGTGCCGCCAAGGCCGATGCCGCGCAGCGCACGGAACGCCAGCGAACCGAGCATGCGCACCCCGATAAAAAGCGTCAGAAAGATCACCACCACCACCAGGGCATAAGGCAGTTCCGGCGGAAGCACGGGGACAAGCCAGTGCATGGCTACCGGCACACCGAGCAGACTCACCACCCAGGCGGCCAGCGCAAAAATGGTTCTGACCAGACCGCGAATGAAGCCGAGGCCGATCGACAGGACCACCGCCACCAACACGAACCAGTCCCACGCCGTCAACCCGAGTTCGGCCATCAAGACAGGTCCGGTTCACATGCGGCCCTGATCACGACGGTGCGATCAGGGCTGCTTCAAGACCGCTGGCCTTGAGTTTTTCACGGGCCTGGTCAGCAGCATCACGGCTTGAGAACGGCCCTGCCCTCACCCGAATTCGCTCACCCCGATCGGTCTTGATCTTTTCGGTAAAGCCTCGCAGGCCGGCGCTCTGAATCCGCTCGAGTGCTGATGTCGCCGCTGCCTCGGTACTGAACGCGCCGACCTGGATCAGATATTTGCCGGCAGGTTTGGCCGCAGGCTGCTTGCCGTTGTCGGTGGACGGAATGGCCGCGACGCTGGAGGCAGCAGTCGCCTTCGCGGCGGGGACTGCGGGCGAGGGGGCCACAATGGCTGAACCGGTCGACGAACCCGAGGCCCCAGCCGAGATCTCCGCTGTGACGGACGACTTTGTGCGATCAGTATCTGCCTGAGCGCCTGGCGCGGCACTGGCAGTGGGGGCTGATTCGAGCGACGCGACATCAGCCGCGCGGGACTCAGCGGACCTGGGCATCTCGGATCTGGGCATCTCGGATCTGGGCGCCTCGGACTTGAGCATCTCGGCCGATTTGTCGCCCGCGACAGCCTGAGGCGTCTTCGAGTCGCGGCGGGCGGCGTCTGGCTTGGCATCGGACCGGGGCTCGGGACCACGAGAAGGCAGATTCGTCGTCTTGGGCGGAATCACGACCGACAGGTCAGCCAAGGGTCGCGTCGGCTCTGGCTCGAGCAACAGTGGAACAATGATCGCTGCGAGCACACACAAGACGATCGCGCCGATCAGTCGATGACGGGCACGCTTCTTTTGCGGCAGGGCCGGATCGACAGGCGCCTCATCAGCGCCAACATTGCGCTGACTGGACCGGGCCCGCGAGCGGACGGTTTGCGCTTTGGCCATGAGGTGTGAGCCGCCTAGGAGCTACGACCGCCACGCACAGCGAGCACGTCGGCCACCGTGAGGAACGACCCGAAAACGATGATTCTATCATTCTCACCCGCCCGTTCCCGAGCCGCGGCAAGCGCTTCTCGGGGCGACGCAAAGCAGCTGATCGAGCGCTCGGCATCAACCCCCACACCCGGCACGACACCGACCTTCTCGAGGCGGGCGGCGAGATCGGCAGCGCTGTTGCCGCGAGGCCCGGGCAGATCGACACACAGCCAGTGGTCCACGCGGCTGCGAAGATGCCCAATCGTGGCGTCGATATCCTTGTCGGAAAGCATTCCGAACACCGCATAGGTGTAGGGAAAAAAGCCCATATTGTCGAGATTGGCCGCAAGGTGCGCCGCGGCGTGCGGGTTGTGACCGACATCGAGGACCACCGCAGGCCGCCCGGCAAGCACCTGAAACCGCCCCGGCAATTCGACACTTGCCAGCCCCTGACGGATTGCCTGAGCGCTCACCGGCAGCCGGGCGCGCAAGGCCTCAAGGGCCGCCAGCGCACCCGACGCATTCAGCAATTGATTGGCACCGCGAAGGGCCGGATAAGCCAGGCTGTTGCGCCGCTGCGATCGGCCACCATAGGACCATTGCTGGCGATCGCCGGAGTAATTGAAATCATGACCGAAGCGCCAGAGATCGGCGCCGATCTGACTCGCGTGGTCGATCAGCGATTGCGGCGGCACCGGGTCGGTGCAGATCGCCGCACGACCGGGACGATAGATGTGCGCCTTCTCGAAACCGATCGCCTCACGGGTATCGCCAAGAAACTCGGCATGATCGATGTCGATGCAGGTCACGATCGAACAGTCGGCGTCGATGATGTTGACCGCATCGAGCCGCCCGCCCATGCCCACCTCGAGAACCAGGACGTCGAGCGATGAATGCTCGAAGAGCCGCAGGATTGCGAGGGTCGTGAATTCGAACCAGGTCAGCGACGAGTCGCCGCGCGCCGCCTCGACCGCTTCGAACTGCTCGATCAGCTGTTCATCGCTCGCCGGTTCGCCGTTGATGCGGGCGCGCTCGTTGAACTGCATCAGATGCGGCGAGGTGTAGCAGCCCACACGGTAGCCGGAGGCCAGCAGGATCGACTCGAGCATCGCGCAGGTCGAGCCCTTTCCGTTGGTGCCGCCAACGATGATCGAGATCGCCTCGAGGCGCAGTGCCATACGCTCGGCCACGACTCGGACCCGTTCGAGGCCGAGTTCGATCTGACGCGGGTGCAGGCGCTCGATGCGTTCGAGCCAGGCGGCCAGCATGGTCGCAGGCTCGTCTTTCTGCGGGCTCAGGCCAAAGCCTCCGAAGGCTGGCGCAACAGCAGCGCAAGCAGTTGGGCAATCTCGTCGCGCATTGCACGGCGATGCACAATCATGTCGACTGCGCCTTTTTCGAGCAGAAACTCGGCTCGCTGGAAACCTTCCGGGAGTTTGCTGCGCACGGTCTGTTCGATGACGCGCGGGCCGGCAAAGCCGATCAGGGCCTTGGGCTCGGCGATCACGACATCACCCAGAAAACAGAAGCTCGCCGAGACACCACCCATGGTCGGATCGGTCAGCACCGAGATATAGGGCAGGCCCGCCTCGGACAAATGGGTCAGGGCCGCGGTGGTCTTGGCCATCTGCATCAGCGACATCAGCCCCTCCTGCATGCGCGCACCGCCCGATGCCGCAACCGAAATGAAGGGCACCTTCTGCTCGACCGCTGTGCGTACACCGCGCGCGAATCGCTCGCCCACGACCGCGCCCATCGATCCGCCCATGAAATCGAACTCAAAGGCCGCCACCACCACCGGCAATGAGCGCATCGCACCACCGACTACCACCAGCGCGTCGGTCTCGCCGGTCTCGTCCATCGCCTCCTGAAGGCGATCGGGATACTTGCGACTGTCCTTGAACTTCAGGGCATCGACCGGCAATACCTCCTGGCCGATCTCGTAACGCCCTTCGGCATCGAGCAGGGCATCGATGCGCGCACGCGCATCGATGCGCATGTGGTGATCGCACTTGGGGCATACGAAAAGATTGGCCAGCAGATCGGCGCGATAGAGCACCTCATCGCAGCTCGGGCACTTCAGCCAGACGCCTTCCGGGACCGTACGTCGCCCCTCTGCCGATCGGCCGACAGAACGCTTGATGCGTGGGGGTAGCAGCTTTTCAAGCCAACTCATCGGTGAGTCTCCTGGTTTGCCTGATGCGGGTTTGGCTAAGGGGCATCCATCGCCTGCCGGATCGACAGGATGAAGGCGCCCGCCTTCTCAACCGCGTGCGCCGGGCCTGCCGCCTCGATTTCCTGGATCAGCCGCGTACCGATGACCACCGCATCGGCTCGGGCAGCGATCGCCCGCGCGGTCTGACCGTCACGGATGCCAAAGCCCACCCCGACCGGCAAGCCGGTGACGGCGCGAATCGCGGGCAGCGCGCCGAGAACTTCCTCGACATTGAGGTTACCTGCGCCGGTCACACCCTTGAGCGAAACATAGTAGACATAGCCGCTTGCCAGCTTGCCGACCTGCGCAATGCGTTCGGCGCTGGAGGTTGGCGCAAGCAGAAAGATCGGATCGAGTCCGTGACTGCGCAGCAGCGGGACGAAAGCCTGCGCTTCCTCGGGCGGTTGATCGACCACCAGCACGCCGTCGACGCCCGCCTGCGCAGCGCGCTCGGCAAACGCGGCCACTCCCATGCGCTCGATCGGGTTCATGTAACCCATCAGCACCACCGGCGTCGTCTCATCGTCGCGGCGGAATTCGCGCACCCACTCGAGCACATCGCCCAGGCCCACACCGAGCGTGAGTGCCGCCTCGCTCGATTTCTGGATAACCGGACCATCAGCCATCGGGTCGGAAAACGGAATACCGAGCTCGATGACATCGGCGCCATTGCGCGCCAGAGCATGCATCAGGGGAACGGTGTGATCGCGGCTCGGATGGCCTGCGGTGAAATAGGGCACCAGCGCCTTGCGTCCGGCAGCTTCAAGCGCTTCGAACCTGGCAGCGATTCGGGACATTGGAAGGCCTTTGTCAGAGCGTCAGGCCACCGGCCTGAGCAACCGTGTGCATGTCCTTGTCGCCTCGGCCGGACAGATTGACCAGGATCACCTTGTCGCGAGACAGGGTCGGCGCGAGCTTGGCGGCATAGGCCAGCGCGTGACTGGTCTCGAGCGCCGGGAT
>CAMCXH010000078.1 GCA_945883285.1 Bordetella parapertussis
GATCGGGTCGATGTCGCCGTGCTGGTCGCCAACTGCCCGATCTGCCATCAGACGATCAGCCTGACCGCAAGGCATCTCGAGGCCAATGGCATTCCGACGGTGGTGATGGGCGCGGCCAAGGACATCGTCGAGATGTGTGGTGTGCCGCGCTTTCTGTTCAGCGACTTTCCGCTTGGCAATGCCGCGGCGCGCCCGAACGATCCGGCATCACAAGACGCCACGCTCGCGCTCGCACTGCGGGTGCTGGAGTCTGCGGTTGCTCCGCGCACCACCGTTCAAAATCCGCTGCGCTGGAATGGCGGGCCGCAGTGGCGCCTCGACTATCTCGATCTGTCGCGCCTGAGCCCTGAAGACATCGCGCGCCGGCGCGCGGCCAACGATCAGATCAAGTCGATCGCTCAGGGTGTGCGCGATGCCGCGATTGCCCGGGACGCAGGCTCATGAACCAGGCCAAAGCCTTCGCCGGCGTTCGCATCCTCGACTTCACCCATTATCTCGCCGGGCCGTTTTGCACCTTCCAGCTCGCGGTGCAGGGGGCCGATGTCATCAAGGTCGAAGCGGTTGAAGGCGACGCGATGCGTCTGTCGGGCTCAAGTTCCGAGTGGACGCAGCGTCAGCTCAGTCCGTCCTGGATGGCGGTCAATGCCAACAAGCGCAGCATGACGCTTGATCTCACCAAGCCTGCGGCCCGCGAGATCGTCGAGCGACTGGCCGCCGAGGTTGATGTGGTCTGCGAAAATTTTCGCCCGGGCGTGCTCGAGCGGCGCGGCATGGGCTGGTCGCAGCTCTCGAAGATCAACCCCAGGCTCATCTACTGCGGCATCTCGGGCTTTGGCAGCACCGGCCCCGAGCGCGGCACCGCAAGCTTCGACGGCAAGATCCAGGCGATGTCGGGCCTGATGTCGTTGACCGGCGAGCCGGTCAACGGGCCGATGCGCGCCGGCTTTGCAGTGGCCGACATCACCACCGGCATCACTGCGGCGTTCGCGGTCGCCTCGGCGCTCTATCAGCGTACCCATACCGGCGAAGGGCAGTTCGTCGATGTCGCGATGCTCGACTCGATGGTGGGCTTTCTGTCGGGGCAGGTGGCTGAATACACCACCACCGGACAGCGTCATGAGCAGCTTGGCAATGGCTCGGTGAGCGGCAAGCCGACCGCCGATCGCTTTCGCTGCGGCAAAGGCTTCCTGGTGCTGGCGGTGCTGACCGACAAGCAGTTCGGCAACCTGATGCGTGCGCTGGGCCGTGAAGACGCCCTGAGTGATCCGCGTTTTGCAGACTGGCCGAGCCGATCGGCCAACAAGGCGGCGCTGCGCGAGTTGATTGAAGCCGCCATGAGCGACGGTGATCCGGCATCGTGGGAGCGCCGGCTGATCGACGCGGATGCGCCCTGCGGACAGGTCAACTCAATTGCCGACGTCACCGCGCATCCGCAACTGGCCCATCGCGACATGCTCCAGGAGGTGCAAACGCCCTATGGGCCGGTGCGCCTGGCCGGGTCAGCGTTCAGGATGGCGCACGGCACCGGCGGCCTCGATCGGCCGATTGCCCTGCCCGGTGAGCACACTGACGAGGTGCTGGCCTCGATCGGCTACGACCCGCAGGCCATCGCCGCACTGCGGGCCGACAAAGTCGTCTGAGCCGCCCCTGCCACCCGACTGCGAAACCGCCACCGCATGACAATCGTCTACGCCGCACGCCGCATCATCACCCTGAATCCGACCCGCACCGACACCACCCATGTGGCGGTGCGCGATGGCCGCATCCTGGGCACCGGCACCCTCGATGAACTCAGGGGCTGGGGCCGCTTCGATCTCGATGAACGCTTCAGCGACAAGGTGATCGTGCCGGGTTTCGTCGAAGGCCACAGCCACATCGGCGAGGGCGTCAATTGGCGCTATGTGTATTGCGGCTTTCACGATCGCAGCGATCCGGATGGCCGCGTCTGGCCGGGCGCCCGCTCGATCGAGGCGGTGGTCGAGCGACTGCGTGAGGCCCAGTCGCATCTGGGCAGCCCGACCGAGCCACTGATCGGCTGGGGCTTTGACCCGATCTATTTCGGCGAGCGCCGCTGCAACCGGCACGACCTCGACGGCATCAGTACACAACGCCCGATCGCTGTGACGCACGCCAGCGGCCACATCACCAATGCGAACACGCTGGCGCTCGAGCTGGCCGGTTTTCTGCGCACTGGCCATGACCATCCGGGCATCATGCTCGGCGCCGACGGCCTGCCCAATGGCGAGCTCAAGGGCCCCGAGGCGATGACGCCGGTGCTCGAGAAAGTCGGCCTCAACAAGGCCGCAATGGCGGGTGACCGTGCAGGCATCCTGGCCTTTGGCAAGCTGGCCGTGCGGGCCGGTGTCACCACCGCGACCGATCTGGCCACACCGCTGCCGCAGGCCACCATCGACGAGCTGCTGCAGATCACCGGTGCGCACGACTTTCCGGTGCGGCTGGTGCCGGCCATGCATGTGCGCGGCCAGACCGTCGAGCAGGCGATCGAGCGGGCGATTGCGCTCAAGGCCCGCTCGACCGAGCAATTGCGCATGGGCCGCGTCAAGGCGCATGCCGACGGATCGATCCAGGGCTTTTCGGCCCGCCTGCGATGGCCGGGCTATTACAACGGTGCGCCCCAGGGCATGTGGTACGTCGAGCCGGAGTATCTGCAGCAGGTCTATCGGCTGGCGATGCGCCATGGCATCCAGATGCATACCCACACCAACGGCGACGCCGCGATCGACCTGGCCATCGACTGCGTCGAGCAGGCGATCCGCGAGCATCCGTCAGCCGATCACCGCTTCACGCTGCAGCACTGCCAGATGGCCGATCGGGCGCAATTGCAGCGCATGAAGACGCTGGGCATGTGCGCGAACTTCTTTGCCAATCACCATTTTTACTGGGGCGATGCGCACTACGACATGACGCTCGGGCCCGATCGCGCGCAGCGCATGAATCCGTGCCGCTCGGCGCAGGAAATCGGTGTGCCTTACACCATCCATTCCGATGCGCCGGTCACGCCGCTCGGGCCGCTGCATGTGGCCTGGTGCGCGGTCAATCGCCTGACCGCATCGGGCCGGCTGCTGGGCGACTACGAACGCATCGACGTGCTCAGTGCCCTGCGGGCAGTCACGCTGGGTGCGGCCTATACGCTGCATCTCGAGGGCGAGGTCGGCTCGATCGAAACCGGCAAGCGCGCCGACTTTGCGGTGCTCGACCACGACCCGCTCGCCATCGCACCCGAGCGGCTGAAGGACGTGACAGTGTGGGGAACGGTCCAGGGCGGCCGTGTCTTCGAGGCGACCACGGCAGCATCACGCTGACGCCGCATCACGCAGATGCAACACCCGGCGAATGCGCGGCGCGATCAGGACGCCGCGACAGTCACCTGATCGATCCTCAGAGCACCGCCTCGACCAGATAAGGGCCCTTCGAGGCAAGCCCGCGCGCGAGTTCGCGGGCCAGGCTGCCCAGGTCGGTGGCACGCCCTGCTTCCACGCCCATCGAACGGGCCAGCCCGACAAAATCGAGGCTTGGGTTGTCGATCATCAGCATGTGGTTGGCACGCGGCCCGGGCGTGCCGGCACCAACACCCGCGAACTCGCCCTGCAGGATGCGATAGGCACGGTTGGCAAAGATCAGCACCGTGATGTCCAGGCCCTCGCGTGCCATGGTCCAGAGCGACTGGATGGTGTACATCGCGCTGCCGTCGCCCTCAAGCACCAGCACCTTGCGATCGGGTGCGGCAATGGCGGCTCCGATCGCGGTCGGCATGCCGAAACCGATCGCGCCGCCGGTAGAGGTCAGAAAATCGTGGGGCGCAGCGGTGGCGGTCAATGGCCCGAGCGCTCGTCCGCCGGTCACCGACTCGTCGACCACGATGGCATTGTCCGGAATCAGCGCGGCCACCACCTGACCCAGCCCTTCGAGCGTCATCGGGCCTTCGGGCAAGGCCGGGCGCGACAGCGTGGTGCGGCCTTTGGGCGCCTTGTCGCGGGCACCGAGCGCATCGGCCAGTGCCTCGAGCGTGCCGAGCAGGTCCTGACCGACATCGGCCAGCGGCACAATGCGCGCGCCCGCCGGCGCCTGGCGGCCCGGTTTGTCGGGATAGGCGAAAAAGGACACCGGGTCGGTGGCGCCGATCAGCACGATGTTCTTGTAGGGCTTGAGCGCGGCCATGGCCGCCTCGGGCACATAGGGAATGCGCGCGGCATTGACTCTGCCCGCGCCGCGCTGGACCAGCGCCACCGGAAACTCGACCATGATCTGGCAGCCGGTGACTTCGGCGATCCGCCCGGCCATGGCCAGGCCGGCTTCGCGACAGGCCACCCCACCGAGCAGCAGCAGCGTGGCCTCACCCGAGCGCAGCAGGCCCACGGTCGCATCGATCAGGGCGGCATCGGCCGGCGGGCGAACCAGCCGCGCCGATCGACCGGTCGAGGCCTGCTCGGGGGGCACGGTATTCCAGGCACAGTCGGCCGGCAGCACCAGCGTAGCAATACGACCCGGGGGCGTGGTGGCCGCCTGGACTGCTGCACGCGCGGCCGCCTGTACGCCCACCGACGAGCCGATGGTGTGGACCCAGTTCGACATCGGCCGGGCGACGCCCTCGATGTCGGAGGTGAGCGGCGCATCGAGTGCGACATGCGCGGTCGCATGCTCACCGACCACATTCACGATGCCGGAATAGGCCTTCTTGGCGTTGTGCAGATTGGCCAGTCCGTTGGCCAGACCCGGGCCGAGATGCAGCAGCGTCGAGGCCGGTCGCTGCGCGATCCGCCAGTAGCCGTCGGCCGCGCCGGTGACCACGCCCTCGAACAGGCCAAGCACGCAACGCATGCCCTCGATGCGATCAAGTGCCGCCACGAAATGCATCTCGGAGGTGCCGGGGTTGGAAAAGCAGACCTCGACCTCTTCGTCGAGCAGCGTGCGCACCAGGCTTTCTGCACCATTCATTGTTCTGTCTCCTTCTGGGTGATTGTGATCAGCCTGATTTTCATCGGCTTATTTCGCGGCGAGCTTTGCCAGCAGTGCCTTTTGCGAGACGAAGATACGTTGTCCGCGCGGCTTGCGACGCGTGTACCCGCCGGCCGAGTCCATGACCCAGGCCGATGAGTTGTCGCGCAGATGCACCGCAATGCCTTCGGACAGCACGCGCGCCTTGAGGCGCCGGTCGCGCACCGGAAAGGCCACCTCGACCCGACGGAAAAAGTTTCGTCCCATCCAGTCGGCCGACGCGAGCCAGACTTCATTGGCCCCATCGGCATGAAAGTGATAAATGCGGCTGTGTTCAAGAAAGCGTCCGATCACCGACCTCACGCGAATATTGTCGGACAGCCCCGGCACGCCCGGGCGCAAGGCACAGACACCGCGCACGATCAGGTCGATCTTGACGCCGGCCTGACTCGCTTCGTAGAGCGCCTCGATCAGCTTGGGCTCGAGCAAGGCATTGACCTTGGCGGCGATGTAGGCCCGGCGCCCGGCGCGCGCGATGTCGGCTTCGACGCGAATCGCCTGCATCACATGCTCGGCCAGCGTAAACGGTGCCTGCAGCAATCGGCGCAGGGGCACGGCATGGCCGGCACCGGTGAGCCGGCGAAACACTTCATTCACATCGGTGCAGATGTCGGCATCGGCGGTGAACATGCCGAAGTCCTCGTAGATCCTTGCAGTACGGGGATGGTAGTTGCCGGTGCCCAGATGCGCATATCGGCGCAAAGCGCCGTCTTCGCGACGCAGCAGCAAGGTGAGCTTGGCATGGGTCTTGTGGCCGACCACACCATAGACCACATGTGCGCCGACCTCCTCGAGCCTTTGCGCCCAGTTGATGTTCGCCTCTTCATCGAAACGGGCCATCAGCTCGAGCACCACCGTGACCTCCTTGCCGGCTCGCGCTGCGGCGACCAGCGCTTCCATCAGGACCGAATCGGCGCCGGTGCGATAGATGGTCTGCTTGATCGCGACCACCTTCGGATCGGTGGCCGCACTGCGCAGGAAGTCCATCACCGGCATGAAGGATTCATAGGGATGGTGCAGCAGCACGTCCTGGCGGCGGATCGCATCGAAGAGATTGCGACCGACCAGGGTCGCCGGCAGACCGGGCTCGAAACTCGGGAACTTCAGATCGGGGCGATCGACCAGATCAATCACCTGCTGCAACCTGACCAGATTGACCGGCCCGTCGACGCGATAGCAATCAATCGGCGTGAGGTCGAACTCGCGCAGCAGCCGCTTGAGCATCCGATCATCGATGGCGCGCGACACTTCGAGGCGGACTTCGTCGCCGTACTGACGCTGCGACAACTCGGAATGCAGGGCCTGGCGAAGATCGGTGACTTCTTCCTCGTCGACGAACAGTTCGCTGTTACGGGTCACGCGAAACTGGTTGACCGACTCGATCACCATGCCCGGAAAGAGGCGTTCGACAAAACCGCCGACGATCGAGGTGAGCAGCATGACGCCGTGCGGCGCGCCGGCGATCTCGCGCGGCACCCGGATCACGCGCGGCAGTGTGCGCGGCGCCTGCAGGATGGCAATGTCGGCCGGGCGCCCGAAGGCATCGATGCCCTCGAGCTCAATCACGAAATTCAAGCTCTTGTTGAGGATGCGCGGAAACGGATGTGCCGGGTCGAGTGCGATCGGGGTGAGCAGGGGCTCGATCTCTTCGACGAAGACCCGCTCGGCCCATTGCCTCTGGGCGTCGTTCCAGTTCGAACTCAACAGAATCACAATGCCCTGCTCGGCCAGCGCCGGCGTCAGCGTCTTGTTGAGCAGCTCGTATTGACGTGTCACCAGGCGACCGGCGCGCTCTGAGACCATCCTGAGCGCATCGGCCACCGGTCCGCTGTCGAGCTGGGTCTCGGGGTCGACGCGCATCAGTTCCTTGAGCTCGGCCACCCTGACCTCGAAGAGTTCGTCGAGGTTGTTGCTGACGATGGTGAGATAGCGCAGCCGTTCGAGCAGCGCAATGGCGGGATCTTCAGCCTGCGCCAGCACGCGTTCATTGAACGCGAGGATGCCGATCTCGCGATTGAGCAGTCTGGTGGACAGCTTGCTGCCTGCATCAGGCATGGCGTCTCTATTCATGTCGATCCGTCGGAAAGTCGTGTGTCTCGGTGCCGTTCGATCGTCGTCGGACACGGCATTGGACGAAGTCTGGCGGTTCAGACTCCGGGATGACGTCATTCTGCGGCAGAATGTCGCCAATGCCATTCTCCCATCTCCTTGCAGCCGTCGATCTCGGATCGAACAGTTTTCGACTTGTCATCGGCAGGATCGAGTCCACGCCGGTGGGCGATCAGATCCGCCCGATCGACCAGATCAAGGAAACCGTCCGGCTCGCTGCCGGGCTGAGCAGCACCGGCACCTTGTCAGAGCCGGCCCAGGAACGCGCGATTGCGGCCCTGCATCGCTTCGGTGAGCGACTGCGCGCCTTTCGGCCCGATGCGGTCCGGGCGGTGGCCACCAACACTTTCCGGGTGGCGAGCCATACCCGCGAATTTCTGGAGCGCTCCCAGGAGGCCCTCGGTTTTCCGATCGAAGTGATCGCCGGACGCGAAGAGGCGCGGCTGATCTACCTCGGGGCGGCCCATGCATTGCCCACCGATGGCCAGCGGCGGCTGATCATCGATATCGGCGGCGGCTCGACCGAGTGCATCGTCGGCACCGACTATCGCAGTGAACTCCTCGAATCGGTGCCGCTGGGCTGTGTCGGTCTGGCCAATCAGTTTTTCCCCGACGGCAACATCGATCGCCACAACTACCAGCGTGCGCGCCTGGCCTGCCGCGACGCGCTGGCGCCGCTGTCCAAGCTCTATCGTGAATTCGGCTGGCGAACCTCGATCGGCACCTCCGGCACCGCCAAGACCCTGTGGCAGATCGCGCAGGTCGACTTCGGTGACTCGCGCCTGAGCGCCGATGCGCTGGCGATGATCGAATCCACCCTGCTGAAAGCCGGCCATGCCGATCGGCTGCGGCTCGAGGGCCTCAAGCCCGACCGGCGTCCGGTGATCGCGGGCGGTCTGGCGATGATGAGTGCGGCCTTCGAAGAATTCGGCATCGACTCGATGGACTACTGCGACGGGGCCTTGCGCGAAGGCGTTCTCTACGACCTGCTCGGACGCTCAACCGGCGCCGACATGCGCAGCGTCACGGTCTCCCAGATGATTCGCCGCTACACGCTCGACGAACGCTATGGCCAGGCGGTCGCCTCGCTCGCCACCACCTTCTATCGGGATGCGGTGCGTGCGTCGGACGACGAGATCGCGCGCAACACGCGGCTGCTGTCCTGGGCGGCGCAACTGTGCGAGACCGGCATGTCGATTGCCCATGCCGACTATCACAAGCATGGCGGCTACATCCTGAGCCACTGCGACATGCCCGGCTTCTCGGAAGACGAGCAGACTCTGATCGCCAACCTGGTGCTTGGCCAGACCGGCGGCCTGACCAAGCTCAAAGCCTGTCTGTTCGAGCAGGACGAATGGGTGATGGTGCTGTGCCTGCGACTGGCAGTCATCTTCCATCGCCGACGCGATGGCCAGCTGCCCCCATCGATCAAGCTGCGGATCAAGAGCGGCGGCGGGCGAATCGAGCTCGATTCGTCCTGGGCGGACGACCATCCGCTCACCAATCAGTCGCTGCAGTTCGAGTCGAACGAATGGAACAAGGCCGGCCCCTGGGGGCTGAACTACCTGATGAACTAGTTGAGCGGGTCTGAACTGATCTGACCTGAGAGGCAGGCCGCGGCGCTTGTGACCGCAGCCTGGCGAAAACGCCGGCGGACTCAGGGCGCCGACTGCAGACGCCGGTAGCGGGCCATCAGGGCCTCATGGGGCTCGACGCGCGACGGATCGACCGGAATACAGGCGACCGGGCAGACCTGCTGACATTGCGGCGCATCGAAATGCCCGACGCACTCGGTGCAGCGATCAGGATCGATCAGGTAGATCTCCGGGCCCATCGAGATGGCGCCGTTGGGACACTCGGGCTCACAGACGTCGCAGTTGATGCACTCGTCGGTGATGTGGAGCGCCATGGCTGCCTCAAGCTCCCGACGACGATGATGACGCCCGCTCGGCGAGCTTGCGCTTGAGATGGCCCTCGACCGTCGGCGGCACGAAGCGGCTGACATCGCCACCGAACATTGCGATTTCGCGCACCAGCGTGCCAGAAATGAAAAGATTTGCTTCGGTCGGCGTGACGAAGATCGTCTCGACATCGGGCATCAGATAGCGATTCATGCCGGCCATCTGGAACTCGTATTCGTAGTCGGCGACCGATCGCAGGCCACGCACGATGACATTGGCGTTGTGGTTCACCACGAAATCGCGCAGCAGCCCGGAAAACCCGATGACCTCGATATTCGGGCAGTCGGCCAGGGCCTCGCGGGCGATCTCGACCCGCTCCTCGGGGGAGAAAATCGGATTTTTCCCGCGGCTGTCGGCCACCGCCAGAATCGCCCGATCGAAGATGCGGGCGGCCCGGCGCATGACGTCTTCATGGCCGCGGGTCAGGGGATCAAACGTTCCGGGATAAACAGCGATGGCCATCGTCAGGCTCCAGTTGGCTCAGCAGGCATCAGCAGCAGATGATAATGGACCAGCCCGGCGCGATCGGCGCGATGCACCCGCACGCCCGGCAGTTGGGTCCAGGGCGCGGTGTCGATGTCGATCGGTGCATCCGACTCGACATAGAGCGCCGCACCCGGCGCCAGCACACCGGCCAGCCGCGGCACGATACGGTCGAATACACCTTCGCCAAAGGGGGGGTCGAGCAGGAGCAGGTCAAAACGCTCGGCGGTCTGTGACACCCAGGCAAAGGCATCGGCCTGTGCGAGTTCGACCGTCTCGGCGGCCAGTCGCTCCTTGACTGATCGCAGCGACTCGACGATGCGGGCATCGCGCTCGATGAGCACCACCCTGGCCGCGCCCCGCGATGCACATTCGAAGCCGAGCGCTCCGCTGCCGGCATACAGATCGAGACACCGCCAGCCATCGAGCCGGTTGCCGAGCCAGTTGAAGAGCGTCTCGCGGACCCGGTCGGGCGTCGGGCGCAGGCCCGGTCGATCGAGCACCGGCAGCAGCGTGCGCTTCCAGGCACCGCCGATGATGCGCACCTTCATCGGCAGTGACCGCGATGCGCGCGGCGCCGGTTTGCGCGCGCCCGCTTTGTCTCGCTGCACGCCGGAATCAGGGTTTCGCTTCACCGGCACCGACAATCACCGTGACCAGTCGGTCGGGAAACACCTTGCGCCCGAAGGCCTCGCGGACCTGCGCGGCGGTGACCCGCTCGACCTGATCGGTCCAGCGCTCGAGATAGTCGAGCGGCAGCCGGTACCAGCCGATGTTCGCAATGTTGTCGAGGATCTTGCGGTTGGAGTCGATGCGCAGCGCAAAGCCGCCGACCAGATTCTGTTTGGCCGCAACCAGTTCGGCCTCGGTCGGCCCCTCACGCACGAAACCCTCGAGCGTCTGACGCACCACCGTGAGCGCCTCGTCGGTCTGGGACTTGCGGGTCTGAAGACCGATCGCAAACGGGCCGGGCTGCATCATCGGCGAAAAATACGAAAAGACACTGTAGGACAGGCCGCGCTTTTCGCGTACCTCGGCGGTCAGCCGCGACACGAAACCGCCGCCGCCCAGCACATAGTTGCCCACGAACAGCGGAAAGAAATCGGGGTCGGAACGCGCCATCGCAGGCGCGCCGATCACGATATGACTCTGGGTGGCCGGATGGGGAATGCGTCGCTCGACCGCCTGGGGCGCCTCGACCGGCGGCATCGTCGCTGGTGTCACGCCCTGCGGCAGATCGCGGGTGAGCTGCTCTGCGATCGCCTCGGCGCGGGCACGGTCGATGGCGCCTACGATGGACACCACCGCACGGCTGGCGCCGAAATAGCGACGATGAAAGTCGACCAGATCGTCGCGGGTGATGGCTGCGATTGTCTCGGGCAGCGGATCGCGCCCGTAGGGATGCCGGGGGTAGATCAGTTCGCTGAAGGTGCGCTGGGCGATGGCATCGGGCTTGACCGCGGCCTCGCGAAGCCCCTGGATCACCCGCTCGCGCTCGCGCTGCAGCGGCACCTCGGGAAAGGTCGGCTGCGAGACCAGTTTTGCGAGCAGCGCGACCGCGGCGTCGAGTTCGCGCGGGCTGGTGAGGGTTCGCAGCGAGGCGCTGGCCCGATCGTCACCGGCACCGGCGCCCTGGCTGGCCCCGATGTCGGCCAGCCGCTCGGCAAGCGCGGCTTCGTCAAGGCCGGCGACGCCACGCGCCAGCGTGCCGGCGGTCATCGCGGCCAGGCCCGACTTGGCCGGCGGATCGTGGCGGGCACCGGCATCGAAGTCGATATTGATGTCGAGCATCGGAATCGAATCGGCCCGCACGAAATAGACCCGGGTGCCGCGTGAACTGACCCAGTGCTCGATCGGCAGCACTGCCGAGGCGAGCGGTGCCCACAGGAGCAGGGTCAGGAGAAAGAAAGGTCGAAGAGACAGCGGACGAATGAAGGCGGATCGCATGGTGTCAGTGCCTCAGACCGGCCGGGGCAGCGGCGGGTTTTCCGGGAGCAATCGGCTGCGGCAGCAGGGTGGCAATCGTCAGGGCTTCGTCGCCGAAATAGCGCGCTGCGACCGCCTTGACCTCCTCGACCGTGACCGAGCGGACCTTCTCGAGGATGCGATCGGCATCGCGATAGGACAGGCCGGTGATTTCGAGGCCCGCGATTTCCATGGCCTGCCCGAAGATCGAGTCGCGCTTGTAGACCTGCCCTGCCACATACTGGACCTTGACCCGGTCGAGTTCGGCCTGCGGCACGCCCTCGGCGGCGATGCGGGCGATCTCGGCGCGCAGGGCGGCCTCGAGCTGGGCAGTTGTGTGACCGTCGGCTGGCGTGCCGTCGAGCACGAAGACCGCCGGGCCGCGTTGGGTCATGTCATAGCCGGCACCGGCCTGATTGGCCACCCGCGAGCCACGCACGATATTGCGGGTAAAGCGGGTGCTCGCGCCGCCGTCGAGCAGGGTCGAGAGCACTTCGAGGGCATAGGGATCGCGGGGGCCCTCGATCGATTCGAGCCGGGGCACGTGAAAGGCCATCACGACATAGGGATTTTCAGCCGGAGCCTTCACCTCGATACGACGCAACCCACGCTGCGTGGGTTCGGTTTGCGGCTTGCGCGCAGGGACCGCCTTGGCGGCGATGCTGCCGTAATACTTTTCGGCCAGCGCAAAGACCGCCTCGGGCTCGACGTCGCCGGCCACGATGACCGTGGCATTGCCGGGCGCATACCAGGTGTCGTACCAGGCGCGCGCATCGGCAGGCGTCATCGATTCGAGGTCGCTCATCCAGCCGACCACCGGAGCTCGATAGGGATGGGCGGTAAAGGTGGTGGCATAGAGCTGCTCGTAGACCAGCGCGGTGGCGCTGTCTTCGGTGCGCAAGCGCCGCTCCTCCATCACCACCTTGATCTCTTTGGCGAACTCGTCGGCCGACAGCTTGAGGTTGACCATGCGATCGGATTCGAGGGCCATGACGTCGGGCAGGCGCGACTTGTGGACTTGCTGAAAATAGCCGGTGTAGTCGCGCGAGGTAAATGCATTTTCGCGCCCGCCCATGGCGGCCACCCGCCGCGAAAACTCGCCGGGTGCCAGCGACTCGGTGCCCTTGAACATCATGTGCTCGAGGACATGCGCAACACCGGTGCGGCCATTGACTTCATCCATCGATCCGGCGCGATACCAGACCATATGGGCCACTGTGGGCGCGCGCCGGTCGGGCTTGACCAGCACCTTCAAGCCGTTGGGAAAGCTGCGCTCGACCACTTGCTGCGAGGCTGAAACAGACGCCGGCTGAACGGGCGGGGCGGCACTTTGTGCAGCGACCAGGGCGCAGGCCGTCGTCAGCAGCCAGGCGACGGCAAGTTGCATGAAAGATCGGGTCATTGCAGCGGCGTAGAATTGGGGACTCGAGTGTAACCCGCCGCCTGCAGCCGCCTTCGGATCGCCACCCCTTCGACATGTTCGGATTTTTTCGCCGCAAAAAGCCTGCGACAGACCAGCCGCCGGAGCCATTCTCCGAGACGCCGTCGGTGTCGACGTCGATGTCTCCTGCTGAGCAGACGGCGAGCGACACGGTCAGCGACACGGTCAGCGAAGCACCCTCCGACCGTCGCCCCTGGCTGGCGCGCCTCAAGCAGGGGCTGTCGCGCACCCGCGGCAACATCGCGGTGCTCTTTACCGGTGTCAAGATCGACGAGGCGCTCTACGAAGACCTCGAGACCGCACTGCTGTCGGGCGACACCGGCTTCGAGACCACGCAGTGGCTGCTCACCGCACTGCGCGAGAAGGTCCGCAAGGACAAGCTCACCGACACCGCGCAGGTCAAGGCCGCACTGCGGGGGTTGCTGGTCGAGTTGCTATTGCCGCTCGAGCGGCAGATCGACATCGATACGGCCAGCCCCTTGGTCATGATGATCGCCGGCGTCAATGGCGCCGGCAAAACCACCTCGATCGGCAAGCTCGCCCGCCATCTGCACGGCGAAGGCAAATCAGTGCTGCTGGCCGCCGGCGACACCTTCCGGGCGGCTGCGCGCGAGCAGCTCGCGCAATGGGGCAGCCGCAATCAGGTCGATGTGATCGCTCAGGAGGGCGGCGACCCGGGTGCGGTCGCCTTCGATGCGGTCGCAGCCGGGCGAGCTCGCGGCACCGGTGTCGTGATGGTCGATACCGCCGGCCGCCTGCCCACCCAGACCCATCTGATGGAAGAGCTGAAAAAGATCCGGCGGGTGATCGGCAAAGCCATGGACGGCGCGCCGCACGAGGTCCTGCTGGTGCTCGATGGCAATACCGGTCAGAACATGCTCGCGCAGGTCAAGGCCTTCGATGACGCGGTGCAGCTCACCGGCCTGATCGTCACCAAGCTCGATGGCACCGCCCGCGGCGGCGCGCTGGTCGCGCTGGCCCATACCCGTCGCGACCGGCCGATCCCGATCTGCTTCATCGGCGTGGGCGAGGGCATCGACGACCTTCAGGCCTTTTCTGCCGATGAATTCGCGGGTGCGCTGATCGACTGAGCGCAGCCATCCGGGTCAGTGAGTGACTTCAGAGCGAGACTGCGGCAGCTGACCTTGACGACGCCCCGATCAACCACCCCGACAACAAGCCGACCTGCAACCTCACCAACGACCCGATCCGATGAGCCAATTCGACGACGAAACCCGACTCACCCCGCTTGGCGACGGCGCCTTCGAAGGCCTGGTGTCACCCCAATGGAGTATCGGCAGCAATCCCAATGGCGGCTATCTGCTCGCCCTGGCGGCCAATGCGATCGCCGCACAGACCCCCGAGCATCCCGATCCACTGAGCATCACCGTGCACTATCTGCGCCCGGGTCTGGGCAGCCAGCCCTGCCGCATCCATGCACAGGTGCTGCGCAGCGGCCGGCAACTGAGCACCTGTCGGGCAACCCTCATGCAAGACGACAGCGCCCGCATCGAGGTGATGGCAGCCTTCGGCAATCTGGGTGCCGGCGCCCAGCCACTGATCGAGCCACCGGCCCCCTCGATCCCTGCCCCCGAAGTGTGCATCGCGCGCTCCGGCGATCAGCAGGGCATCAAGCTGCCGATCATGGATCGCCTCGATATCCGTCTGCATCCGGATGAAGTGCAAACCACAATCGGCGGACGCGCGCAGATTACCGGCTGGATCCGCTTCAAGGACGCCCGCGCTCCCGACCCGATCGCAGCACTGCTGTTTTCCGATGCGTTTCCGCCCTCGGTCTTCGGGCAGATCGGTGCGGTCGGCTGGGTGCCGACAGTCGAGCTGACCGTGCATCTGCGCAGGCGACCCGCGCCCGGCTGGATCCTCGGGCAATTCCGCACCCGCGACCTGGCCGACGGCCGCATGATCGAAGACGGCATGCTCTGGGATGCCACCGGGCGGCTGGTCGCGCAGGCGCGCCAGCTGGCGCTGGTAAGGCAACCGGGCTGATTCGCCTGCCCCACCTTGCCCCGGACCGACAACAACAATGACGAGGAGACCACGATGACGACCCAAGCCCTTTTTGCCCCGCTCAAAGTCGGACCCTATACGCTGAGCCATCGGGTGGTGATGGCGCCGCTCACGCGCATGCGCGCCACCACGCCCGGCAATGTGGCCAATGCACTCAATGCCGAGTACTACCGACAGCGCGCCTCGGAGGGCGGGCTGATCATCGCCGAAGCTTCGCAGGTGCTGGCGTCAGGCCAGGGCGCGCCGGCCACCCCCGGCATCCACACCGCCGCGCAGGTCGAGGGCTGGAAAGGCGTGACCGACGCGGTGCATTCGCGCGGCGGAAAAATCTTTTTGCAGCTGTGGCACGTCGGGCGGATTTCGCATTCGTCGCATCAGCCGGGCGGCGCCTTGCCGATCGCCCCCTCGGCCATCGCCGCCAACGGCAAGGCGATGAGCGCGAGCTTCGAGCGTGTGCCGCTCGAGACGCCCAGAGCCCTCGAGACCCATGAAATCCCCGGCATCATCGAAGGCTATGCCCAGGCGGCCCGCAATGCGATGCAAGCCGGATTCGACGGCGTCGAGATCCACTCGGCCAATGGCTACCTGCTCGAGCAGTTCATGCAGTCGCGCAGCAACCAGCGAACCGACGCCTATGGCGGCTCGATCGAAAACCGGGTACGGCTGTCGCTTGAGGTGACCCGCGCGGTCGCCGCAGTCTGGGGGCCCGAGCGGGTCGGCATCCGGCTGTCGCCCTACGGCGTCGCCAACGACAGCGGCGAAGACGATCCGATGCCGCTCTACTCGCACATCATCCGCGAGCTCGACAAGCTCGGACTCGCCTATCTGCACCTGATCGAGCCACGCTCCAGCGGCGCCGGATCGGGCGAAGTCGATCATCAGGACGTGCCGTCGGCCTGCGCCCTGTTCAGGCCGGCATGGCATGGTGTGCTCATGACCGCCGGCAATTTCAAGGCCGATACCGCCGCCGAGACGGTCGCCAGGGGCGATGCCGATGCGATCGCCTTCGGGCGCTACTTCATCTCCAACCCCGACCTGCCCGAGCGCATCCGGCAGCAGGCGGCCTTCACGCCCTACAACCGGCCGACGTTTTATGGCGGTGGCGAGCAGGGCTATACCGATTACGCGCCGCTGGGCAAGAATTGACTGTCGATGGCGCGTACACTGGGTTTTGAAAGACCCAGCCCTTCGCCGCACTGCTGCACCACACTGCTGCACCATACTGAGCGGTTCGTCTGACTGAGCGATCTTCCAATCCGGAGACACCATGGCACCGACCCGAGCCCATGCACATCTGCTCAATCTCGCGCATCTGCTCGACCATTTTTTCCTGCTGATCTTTCCGACCGCGGTGCTCGCCATCTCGCAGGAATGGCAGCTGAGCTTTTCGCAGCTGCTGCCCCTGTCGCTGCCGGCGATGGCGATCTTCGGTCTGGGCGC
>CAMCXH010000079.1 GCA_945883285.1 Bordetella parapertussis
CAGTGCCTGAGCCACGATCACTGCGGTTCGCAAAGCGGCCACAGTCGTGGTCGTTGCCCGATCGACACCCTTCATCAGCTCCAGGTTGTTCTTGCGAATCATGTCGAGTGCAAGGTAGCCCTGGATGTTGACGGCCATTTGCGTGAGCAGGTCCGTCACCTTCTGCCGCGTGTAAAAGAGCATCTCTTCGCGCACCACGCGGGCCTTCTCAGGATCGGAAGACTCCAGGTCGCGTGCCTTGGCGTCGAGCTGGGTGTCGAGCTTCTTGCCGATGTGAATGTACTTTTCGAGCCGCTCCATCAGGGTCCAGAGGTTGATCTTTTCCTGCTCGATCGCGGCGTTATCGCGCAGCAGTTCGTCCTTGCCGCGCTTGAGCGACTCGATGATCGCGTTGAGATGCGACTGTGAAGACTGGTAGCGGTCGAAGTAGTCGGCCAGCTTGCTGCCCAGCGGAATAATGCCGAGCAGCTTGCGCGCAGAAAACAGGTCGCCCTGTCTGGACGGATCGAGCTCCTCGATCTGGCGGCGCAGGTCGATCAGGGACTGGCCGATCTCGGCGCCCTTGTCGAACATGCCGTTCTTCAAGGCGCTCATCGGTCGATCGAGCATGCGGTTGGACACGCCAGCCGAGGCCTCGATGTCCTTGTTGCCCATCGAGTGAATGCGCTCGACCGCCTGCTTGAAGATCGGGTCCTGGCTGTCGTGGGCAGTGATGTCGTCGATGAACTGACGGACCTGGCCGTCGAGCTCAGCCACGTCCTCGGGCTTCAGGCGTACCTTGCCGCTGGCTGATTCGAGGGCAACCGGCGCAACAGCAGCCGGCGGCTCAAGCGAAAATGTCTGCGGCGCTTGCAGTTCGGCAGGGGGCTGAGAGGGCGTATTCATGGGGCGTTCCTTTGTTTACTTGAAGCGGGCTTCAATACCCGTGATCATGCGTTCGAGCCATTCGTGGCTGGGCGGGTCGATCACGTCGACCAGCACCTCAGGTACCTTCACACCACGTTTCGCCCAGGTTTCAGGGCCCTTGGTGTCACCGCCGGTGCGATAGCCGTACTCATGGGCGAGCTCGCGCAGCACCGGATCGGACTCGAGTGCCGCGCCCAGCCTTGCGCCTGCGGGGGTATAGGGCACCAGGACATGCTTGGAATAAACGGTTGGTCGGGGATAGAGCAGGACCATGTCTGCCTTGACCCGCTCGGGGTTCTTGAGCCAGAACTCGACCATCTGCGACTCGTAGGCCACCAGCAGCGGCGCCTTTCCCATGCCGAGCGCAAGATAGTCCTCGAATGGACCGGCCGAAGACTGCTCCTGAAAACCTTGCCGCAAAAAGAGCGGCGCCACGATCGGCATGACGCGATCGACGTCCTCCTGGCTCTGCACGATCTGCTGGTTGTTGGCGATGTAGCTGGCCAGCGCCAGGAACATCGCCGCCGAATTGGAGGTTCGGACATCGGTCGAATTGACCAGAACCGATTTGCTGGTGGCGAATGCGCTGCTTGACTTCAACTCTTTCCAGCGTGTGCCCTTTTCCACGGTGGCAATCAGGCCGGGCAGATCGACGATGTAATAGAAATCTCCCTGCTTGGCCGCCATGCCATTGGCGACCAGGATATCGGCGATCGGACGCCAGCTGGCAAAGACAATCGGCGTGTAAAACGGCGTAAAGACATTGCTCGCCTTGGAGAGCGACCGCAACTGCTGGGCTGCCGGAGCTCCGGAAGGAAAGCCGAAGTCGAACTGCGCCGCGTCATATCGGCTGGCGATGACCCGCGAGCCAGCTTTCTCGACATTGACCGTGATGCCCTGCAGCGCGAGTGCTTTTTGCACCCTCGCATCAGCGAAGAATGGCTCCTTTTCCGACCCGATCAGACCCCGCAGGCTGACCTGCTTGTCACGCTCGATTTTCGCGGCCTCATTGGCGACAGATTCGTCGCGCAGGCGGCTGTTCGAATACCAGACGCCGGCAGCGACTGCGGCAAGCAAGACCACGGCCAGTACCGGGGCAATCAGCCTGCGAGTGTCCAAGATTGTGTTGCTCCCTGATCAATCGGGCATCAAGCCGTCGATAGTATCGGAACGCGATGACGACTTGTCGTCGCGTGCCTGAGGTGTGCGTCGGACAGGACCGCTCATGACAGATCAGGCCGCGAGCGGCGCTGCGCGCCCCTTGATCTGCGTGCGGTGCATCAGTCGGCGCTGATCGCCTGGAAACGGATCGCGTCGATGCATGGTGGTTCGGTTATCCCAGAGCACCAGATCGCCCACTGACCAGCGATGCTTGTAGAGACGATGCGCGGCTGCCGGATAGGCCCACAGCCGATCGAGCAGCGCTTCGCTGTCGTCGCGCGACAGGCCGGGGATATAGGCCATGCGCCTTCGGCCAAGATACAGCGCGGTCATGCCGCTCTCGGGGATGCGGATGGCTGCCGGGTGCAGCGTGCCGGCGGCGGTGACCGGATTGTCGTCGGCTGTGACGCCCGCGCGCAGATAGCCGCCTGAGTTGTAGGTGCCGTCGTGCTTGACCTGCCGACCCAGCATCTCGTCGCGCAGCGCGGGCGGCAGATCTTCGAAGGCACCGATCATGTCGGTAAACCAGGTGTCGCCGCCTTCAGTCGGAATCTCGCGCGCGGTGAGCATCGATGCCAGGGGTGGCGTTTTCTCGTAGCTCATGTCGGTATGCCAGACCGCTTCGCCATCGCCCAGCGCGCCAATCGGGCGGCCTGAGGTGTCGAGGACGTTCGAGATGACATAGATATCCGGATAGCCCGCCGGCGACTGACGACCATTTTCCTGGTTGGGCGGTGAGTCGAGTTCGCCAAGTCGGCGCGAGAAAACCAGCAGATCGTCGTCCGAAACATGCTGCCCGGGAAATGCGAGCAAGCCCCGCCGCTCGAACCAGGTTTTCTGGATGGTGGCGAATTCGGCATCGCTGAGACGACCGAGTTTGACACCTTCGATTTTTGCGCCGAAGGCGGGTGTGAGCGGGGTGATGTGCATGGATGCGGCCTTCAAGTCGAATTCACTTCAAAGACGATAGCAGAGCCCTGCGATGGGGCCAGGCGCGCTGCCGGCCCCCTGCCGCTGGCAGGGAGTGCGGATCGAGGCGGTCAGTCACGCCGGGCTGTTGTTGCATGCCGAAATGCTGAGCCAGTTGCGGCAAGCCTTCACCGCGAAGGCTTGCTGCGTCAACTCAGCGCTTGCCGCGGCGTGCCTCGTTGCGAGCGCCAGACGACCGCGCATGGGCGCCAATGACCTTGCCGCGCAGCTTCACCACGGGCGAGATCGGATTGCCCAGCTTGACCGCCGGCGCTTTCAAGGACTTTGAAGGCACCGGACTCGCGATCTTCTTGCGCGACTTGGTGGCCGCAGGCTTGGCTGCCGGCTTGACTGCCTTGGCTGCCTTCGTTGCTTTGGCCACAGCGGGCTTCGCAGCCTTGCGGGCTGCCGGCTTGACTGCTTTCGCAGCGGCAGGTTTTGCCGTCTTGGGCGCCGCTTTCTTGACCGCAGCTTTGACCGCGGGCTTGACCGCGGGTTTGGCAGCCTTCGCAGCGACTCGCTTGGCGACCGATTTTTTAGGCTTTGCCGGGGCAGCCGGTGCAGGCTTGGCCTTTGTCGCTTTGGTGGCCTTGCTGCCTGTCTTGCTCGGGACAGCCTTGACCGGCTTTGCATCGATCGCGGTCTGGCGTGCCTCGAGGCGTGCGAGTGCTTCGGCAAAGAGCTGGGCTTTCTGCTCGGTACGACTGTTCGCAACACCCGAGGTGCCGCGCTTCGTGCCGGTGGCCGCACGAGTGGCAGCAACCTGTCGACGGAAGAGGTCGGTGTTCTTGTCACGCAGGGTTCGCGCACGGGCAATCCGTGAACGCAGCTGGACCGGCGTGAGTTTTCCGACCGCATCGCTCAGCGAAGAAAGAAAAATTTCCATCTCTGTGGCGGTGCAGATCTTTAGTGCCTGGGCTCTGTTGTAGGCCATTGAGTTTCCTGTTGATTGCAAAGGTTGTGGAGACAGTTCAGCTGTGCGCCCCGGGCGCGAGGGTAACGCAAATGGCGGCGATTCAGCGTCCGTCTTGCGCATCATCGACTCGCACCGTCGTGCCTGTGACGATCAGCGCCACTGACATCTTGTGGGCACGCTGTGTATCAGGGATGCCGGCATTGATCACCAGGATCTGCACGAGGCTCAGCTGCGCCTGAACCTGCGCGACAACGTTGACGAGCTGATCGGCGTCGGTGACATCGAGCTGCAGCGCCAAAGCGACGCCACCGGCTGCGCGAATCTCGTCAGCCAGTGCATCAAGCTTGTCGAGTCGTCTGGCTGCGATCGCGACCTTTGCGCCGCGTGCCGCCAGCACGCGGGCGAATCGGCTGCCAAGGCCCGCGGATGCACCGGTCACCACAGCGACCTGGCCGCTGCACCGGGATGTGTTGCGCTGGACCTCAGCATCGGTCTTGCGGCAGTGCCATGGGTTCCTGAGGCCTTTTCACGCTTCAAGCGCGATACCCGCTATGCGTTGCAGCTCGAGGAAGAGCGTATGGTCCTGCGGGCACAGGCCGATGCGTCGGTATCGCTTTAACAGGTGCCGGTCGGCTTCTATTCGGATATCCGTCTGGGCTGTCAGTCGCCCTGATCTCGCTCATCGCCTATGATCGCTGGCGGGTTGTTTCGAACTTGTCCGGTCAACCCGCATCGATTCGATTAACGCCTTCTGCGTCTGTGACGCCTCATCCATGATCTATCAGCATCGACTCATCGTCGCTCGCAGCGGACGGCTTGAAAAGCGCAACGAAATCTTTCAGCGGGAGATGCTCGCTGCGCTGGATGAACACGGTTCGCTTCTCATCGGCGCTTGGGAAGTCCTGGTTGGACCCGAGACCGGATCAGGCGTTTATCAGCTGAGACAGTTTGAGAGCTTGTCTGCCTGGGAGCGTCATCAGGAGAATGTTCGACGCGATCGGCAGACCAGTGGGCGCCAGGGCAAGCTCTATCCCTCGCTCGATGCGGTGGACACCGCCATCGTGCGAAGCGCGGAGAAGGCACCAGCCCTGCCCGGACAGTGGCCTTCAGCCGATCAGCTGCTTGCGCAGCCGCGAGGCATCTTCGAGCAGCGCGTGCTCTACTTTCGCCCCGATACCGTCGGCGAGCACCATGCCCTCTATTTTGCGGAAGTGCTGCCTGCGCTCGAACGCGAGGGCGCCACGCTTGCGGGTTTTTTCGAGACGGTGATTGGTCCCGGTTCGATGAATGCCGGTTCGCATCGCAGCATTGAGTTGCGCCGATTTCCTGATCTGGCTGCCTGGCAGCGCTGGCGCGAGGCCCAGGATAACGACGTGTCGTTGCGCACGCTGATGCGCGAGCGATGGGCGCCGCTGGTTGATCGGGTCGAAAGCCAGTTGCTGCGGCCGATGTCCTATAGCCGCATCCGTTAGGCAGCATCAGGCATCATCAGGACGCGCAGGCTGCCTTGTCCGTCCTTGTCGGCATCCGGATATGGTTGCCTAGTCCTGCTGCCAGGCGGGCAACTTCGATCCGCAGTCCCGGCAAAAACGAGCGCTTGGGAGATGGCCTTCGGACAGGCAGGCATGGCAGGTGCGCGTCGTAATCTCTTGTGGCCGACGTTTGCTGGTGAATTCAGCGGTGACGATGCCGGTTGGTACGGCCAAGGTTCCCCATCCGACCAGCATCATGACCGAGGCGATCATCCGACCCAGGTCGGTCTTGGGCGTGATGTCGCCGAAGCCCACGGTGGTCATGGTGGTGATTGCCCAGTAGACGCTGACCGGAATGCTGGTGTAGCCGTTGTCGGGCCCCTCAACCACAAACATCAGGGTGCCCATCACCAGCACGACCATCATGACGAAGGTCAAAAACACCATGATCTTGTGACGTGACGCCGAGAGCGCCTGTGCCAGCACACCGAACTCGGCCAGATATCGGGTGAGCTTGAAGATGCGAAAGATGCGCAGCAGTCGAAGGACCCGCACATCCATCATCGCGTTCAGCCCCGGGACCAGGATCGCGAGATAAGTCGGCAGAATCGACAGGAGGTCGATGATGCCTAAAGTGCTGCGTGCGTACCGCAAGGGCTGGCGAACGCAGACCAGCCGCGCCACATATTCGACCGTGAAGATCAGCGTGAACATCCATCCCACTGACTGCAGCACTGCGCCGTAGCGCGCTCGCATGCCGGCCATGCTTTCAAGCACGATGACCGCGACGCTGCAAACGATCGCGCCAAGCAGGATCAGATCGAACCAGCGTCCGGCACGGGTGTCGGCTTCGAAGATGATGGTGTAGAGCCGAAGGCGCCAGCCGGAAAGAGGGCGCCCGAATTCAAGCTCTCCGGTGTCTTGGGTCAAATCAGTCCTGTCCAATCGATTGCTGTCAGCGGCTCAAGCCCAAACCCGATTCGTCTTTGCATATCGGACGACCTGATAGACAGCGATGTTTTCTGCGCTGAGCAGCCGGACGATGTCTGGCACGCACTGAATCGGCAGTTCGGTCTCATAGCCGTGAGCAAGCACGATCATCGATTTGGCTCGATCAGCCCCGAGATAGTCTGCAATGATCTTCAAGGCTGTGCCATGCGGGTCTGGTACTTCGAAATACACCCGATAGGTGTCGCTGCTGTAGTCCCGTGGTGTCCCGATTTCAGAGGGCTCGCAGGGTGGCACAGCGTCAGTCAGCTTCAATCAAAGCTCCCATCGGATCTCGCCACCGCCAAATTTGGTGCCCAGGGCCTTGAGTTTACCAACCGGACTGGCGCATTCCTATTGCCCGAACAGCGTCTTGGTGGCTTTGACATCCACCTTCTTGTCGTAACGGTTGGTCCAGCAGGTTTTGACCTTGGTGTCGCAATTCAGGCCACCGTTCATCGTGAAAGTGCTCGCATCAAAATCCTTGATGCCAACTTTGTTGATCTCGGCCATCAGCTTTTGTTCGGCTTTCTCACCGAGATACAGCTTGGTCAGCGCGACCGATACACCCATGAAGTCGGCGCAAAAGCCGGACTTCCTGTCGCAGATCGCACCTTCCTTGTGATACTCGAGCCCGGCAGCCTGTGCATTGGAGGCGAGGGTGAGCAGTGAGCAGAAAATGATGTTTTTCATGATGGCAGATTTTGATTGAGCGGCTTGAAAGGATGATGCTACACGCGAACAGCGAGCCGTCAGCCTCAAGCGCGCCTTCCACGACCCTGCCCCCGCTTGCCAGCACTGACGAACTCACCACCCTGTCGAAAACCGTCTTGTCGGTCCGGATCTGCATTGTCAGTGCCGTGACCCGACCGGCGCTGAATCGATAGGCGCTCAAGCGCGTGAGGCAGCGCAATCAGTGCGCGTCATCGTCCTGATGAATGTCGTCATCAGCCGGCTTGCCTGACTCGATATCGACGCGATCGGTGATGCCTGCCTCGATTTCGAGGTCACGCAAGCTCTCGTCCTCCCCAAGGCCCTCGAGCTTGTTTCGGTCCCGATCGGCGCGGGCGTTTGAATACGAATTGAAGGGCCCGAATTCCTGCCGGCCGTCGGGAGCCATCCAGTACCAGCCATCGGGGTGCTCGATGATGCGGCCCTCTTCGTCAGGTGCATCCGGCGCATCGGACTCGTCGGCACCTGCGGTCGGCGCTTCAAGCGGATCGGGGGGAGGCGAGGTCGACCTCGGCGGGCGGGGAGAGTGCTTCATGCGCTCAGTGTCATGTGCGCCGCTGTGTCGGCGCATGAGTTTGATCACCGGCAGGTCTTCTCCTGCCCGCTCAGCACAGGGGTTGCGTACGCGCAATGAGCCACGCCCCTGAGCGCGTAGTGTTTGAGTCTGTCGAAAAAAGGGAGGAAACCATGACTTTGACGATCTCACGGATCGGTGCGGCCATTGCTGCGGCGATGGCGATTACGCTGTCCGGCGTCAGCCTGGCAGCCTATGCATCGGACAAGTCTGACGCCGAGATGCTGGTCGCCAAGGCAAAGACCACGGTTCAGGCGGTGGCCACCGACAGCGACTTCGCGAGTCTGCGCCCCGCGCTCGCCAACGCTAAAGGCGTGCTGATCTTTCCGCAGGTGCTCAAGGCCGGATTTGTGCTCGGTGGCTCGGGCGGCAGCGGCGTGCTACTGACCCGCGATGCCGCGACCGGCGCCTGGACAGGGCCGGCTTTTTATACGATGGGATCGGCCAGCATCGGCTTTCAGGCGGGTGCACAGGCTGCCGAGATGGTGATGGTCGTGACCTCGCAAAAAGCGCTTGATTCGCTCTATACCAACAAGGTGAATCTGGGCGGCGACGCATCGGTCGCGCTTGCGTCCAGGGGGGCCGGGCGCGGCGCAAACATCACCGCTGATTTCATCGTCTATTCGAAGGTCAAGGGTGCGTTTGCCGGCGTCTCGGTGGATGGTTCGGTGCTGGATGTGCGCCAGGGTCTGAATGGCGGCTATTACGGCCAGGCTGCGACCCCGCTCGATATTCTGGTCAAGCGCGGGGTGTCCAATTCTGATGCGATGGCGCTGCAGGCCGCGGTGGCCGATGCGGCCAAGTAGGGATCAAAGCGCTACCATGGTCGGGTGAGCGTCCCTTCCGACCGTCCTGCCGATATCGATTTCGAGAGCCTGCGCGCGAGGATCTGGCAGGAATTGCAGCAGGCGGTAGCCGAGCGGGGTCACGATTGGCGCACGCCGGTGCTGGCAGGCGTCGACGTCGATGGCCTGCCTCAGGCACGCACTGTGGTCTTGCGCCAGGCCGATCCGATCGCGTGCACGCTGCAGGTCTATACCGACAGCCGAAGCCCCAAGGTCACTGAGCTGCTCAGGCGACCTGATGCTTTACTGGTTTTCTGGAGTCGGCGCTTGAGCTGGCAACTGCGTGCCAGGGTAACCGTGCAGGTGCAAACCGATGGTGAACGGGTGCAGGCCGCCTGGGAGCGGGTCTCACGGACGGCGGCTGCCGCCGACTATCTCGCGCCGGCTGCGCCCGGTTCGGTCTTCGCGTCCTCACCACAGGGCGCTCACGTCTCGCACCATCTGGCCGTGCTGCTCGCCAGAGTTGAATCCTTCGACTGGCTTGAACTGGCGCGAGAGGGTCATCGCAGGGTTCGCTTCGACGAATCAGGCGCCTGCCGCCTGATTCCCTGAGGTTTCGCGCGCCGGGTGCTTATCGGCGGTGTGACGACGGTGCTGAACGAATCAGCCATTCGAATTCGAACCGGCCTTGGTGACGAATCACGTTGGTGTGCAGGCTGAGCCGATGATTGTGAGCGGCAAGCGCGCCTTCAATCAGTCCATTGAAGGCAGTTGCAATGCCCGGATGCGGCTGCGCGAGATCATCCATGAGCGTCCAGCCACTCTGAAAGACTCGCATCTGGTCGCCATTGCGCTGCACCTCGCAGTGGTCCCCCTGGGCAAGGATGAGGCGGGACATGAAATCGCCGAAAGCTTCGGCAGAGGTGTCGCTGTGCTGAAGGCGCCCCGCACTGCCGACAGGGCCGATGCCGTCTGCGCCGTGTCCTTGCAAAGCCCCGCTCGCGCCCAGGCGCGATGCGGTCTCGTGAAAGAACTGCATGCCGACCAGCCGCCCTGTCAGGCCGAGCAGATCGATGGCTTCCTGCGGCCCCCAGAGGTTGACCGCCACCGGCAGGGCAGTACGGATGTACGCCATCGCGTAGTTGCGGTGTGCCTTGGCCAACCGGCTTTGCGGCCAGGTGGTCGTGGGCAGTCGGGGTGCTGCGGCGGCATCGAAATCGGGAGCGTCTTCATTGCGGGCAAAGCGCAGGCGCTCATCGGGCGACAGGTCGCGATCGTATTCGTAGTAATAACCTTCGAGCCCCGACTGACCATCGGCCGCCTGTTTGGTGCACACAAAGCCCAGACGCGGATTGCCCAGCGATACACCGTTTTGCGCATGCCAGCCGGCCAGCATCGCGCGCGAGACTTCGGTCGGAATCCCGCACAGCGCCGTGCCGGTCCAGGCCCATCGCGGCACTGGATAGCGAATCCAGGCCTTGCGATCGGATTCGTACATGTACTGAACCGGAACGCCGCCGATGTCGTTCGACAGGTAGTGATACTGCGCGGCTGCGACCGCATGCGGAAGATGATCGATGCCGAGTTTGCGCAGACCAGGCAGGAAACGCTCGGTTCGCTGGTGCGAAAACAGGTGATAGACCAGCTCAGCGGCCCGAGCGCTGCTGCGTCGGGCCACCGTGCTCAGCACGATGCCGGTGAAATAAGCGCGATACCAGTCGGCGACCGCCCGCCAGGCTGCGCTGTCATCGATCGGGAGGTGCGTCGTGTCAGGGGTCTGAGCCATGCGTGTTTCCGCTTGAATGGTCTGCTCGAAGGTCAGGCAAGGCGAAGGTCAGGCAGGCACTAGCGGCCGCCGCGCGCGTCAACCAGTGCGCCGGTGACATAGGGTGACTCCTCGTCGCTTGCCAGCCAGACGATGGTGTGTGCGATCTCATCCGGCCTCCCGATGCGGCCCATCGGGACGCCGCGGGCCATTTCATCGAGCTGGCCCGGGGGGCGATCGGCATGGATTTCGGTGTCGACGATGCCAGGCCTCACACCATTGACACGGATGCCTTCGCCTGCGACTTCCTTGGCCAGGCCAATGGTCATGGTGTCGAGTGCTCCTTTGGTCGCAGCGTAATGCACCCAGACACCCGGCGAGCCTTGCTGCGAGGCGCCTGAGCCGACATTGACAATCGATCCGCCGCTGCCGCCGTGTCGCGTCGACATTCTGCGGATCGCTTCACGCGAGCAGATGAAGGGCGCCCAGACATTGATGCGAAGTGCGGCGTCGAGCGCGTCGCCCTTGAGATCGGCAACCCGCGAGACCCCGCCGGTAATGCCGGCATTATTGACCAGTGATCGCAGCGGACCGAGCTGGTCGGCGAGTCGAAAGGCTTGCGCGATCGATGCCTCATCGGCGAGATCGGCCTTGATGGCGAGTGCGCTGGCGCCGGCAGCTTCAATGGACGCGACGACCGCGGCGGCGTCGGCATCGCGGTCGCGGTAGACAATGCCGACCGACCAGCCGCGCTCGGCGGCCAGCCGCGCGGTGGCCGCGCCGATTCCACGGCTGCCGCCAGTCACCAGCATGACGCCTCGTGAGCCTGGCGCCGCTTTGGCAAAGTTGGTCATGATGGTCTCCTGTCGGTCGATGTCGTTTCAGGCGGTCGACGCATTCTGAATCGACCGAAACGCGAGCAACGCGATGGGCGGCATTATGCGTTGTCGGTCGACTGCGCGCGATCTGGCACCATCGCACCATGCTCGCTTACCGACACGCCTTTCACGCCGGCAATCATGCCGATGTGCTCAAGCACGCCACGCTGGTGGCAGTGCTGCGTCACCTGAACCTCAAAGACAAAGCCTGGCGCCTTGTTGATACCCATGCAGCAGCCGGTGGCTATGCGCTCGATTCGGCTTACACGCAAAAGCATGCGGAATATCGGCAGGGGATTGAGCGACTCTGGCTGGAGCCCGACTTGCCGTCGATGCTCGCCGATTATGTCGATCAGGTGCGTGCCTTCAACCCGGGCGAGGCATTGACGCTCTATCCGGGATCGCCGCGCATTGCCCGCGGATTGATGCGTGCACAGGATCAGTTGCGCCTGTTCGAACTGCATCCGACCGACCATGCGCTCTTGCTCGAGAATTTTTCGGGCGACCGCCAGGTGATCGCTCAGCATCTCGACGGTTTCGTTGGCATGAAGTCGCAATGGCCACCGCCGAGTCGCCGAGGCGTAGTGCTCATCGATCCGAGTTACGAGATCAAGAGTGACTACGCCGCGGTCGTGGCAGGGGTTCGCGAGGCGCTCACCCGGTTTGCCGAGGGCACGGTCATGGTCTGGTATCCGCATCTCGATCTGCGTGAGTCGGCGCAACTGCCCAAGCGTCTGGAGGAGCTTGCTCAGTCGTTCGCGAAAAAGGGCTGGCTGCATGCTCGCCTGACCCTTGCAGAGCCCAATGAGCGCGGCTTCGGTTTGCTGGGCAGCGGCATGTTCATCATCAATCCGCCCTATACGCTGGCTGCACAACTTCGAGAGATCCTGCCGGTGCTGGTCAGACTGCTGGGCCAGTTTCGCGGCGCCGGGCACACGCTGGCGGTGTCCGAGTCCGGCTGACCGCCATTCCGCAAAGTGCCGGTTGACAGCCCGGTGCGCTTACACTGGACCGCTTCGGTTGCGTCCATCCTTCGGCCAGGGATCATCCGGTGCATTTTCATGACCCGCTCGCGTTTTCGATCAGTCCTGCAACCGCTCTTGGCGGACAGGTCTGCGCGCTCGGCTTTTCACGCTTCGATGTTCTGGCCGTCCATGTCAGAGCGCTGCCCTGCGGGCATGCGGCGAGGCCGGGTGATCCGCTTGCGGTGTTGCGCGAAGCTCGGGGGACCAACAGCTCAAAGCACCATCTGCTCGCGACGGTCGCGCAGACATGCGGGCATCCCGAGGTGGTGCTGACGGTCGGCATCTATGCCATGAGTGAGCTCAACGCCCCAGGCATCGGGTCGATTCTCGAATCGGCGTCGGTAAGTTCGATCCCGCAGGCGCATTGTTATCTGACGGTCGATAACCAGCGGCTCGACTTTACCGGGCTGCAGCAAGGGTCGGCATCGCCCCTGCGATCGCTGTCGGCCGAGTTTTTTCTGACCCCTGACAAGCTGGCCGAAAGACGATCGCCGCTGCAGCAGCAGGCCCTGGCGCACTGGGCGACGCAACAGGGTATGAGCTTTGAAGCCGCCTGGGCTTTGCGCCAGGCCTGCCTCGCGGTCTTGTCCGATGGGCTCGACTAGGGACTGTCTGCCGCGCCCCGTTGCCCATGCGGCTCAGTGGGTTGCGGCCTTGGCTTTGACCGCCTGCCATTGATCGAGCTTTTCGCGGGCGCGGTTGACTGCCGGGTCCATGTGTGAATCATGGGCGGGCTGCTTGGCGGTCAGTTCGATCACATAGCCGTTCGGGTCACGAAAATAGATCGATTCGGCAAAATGGTGGTCCGAGATGCCCCGTACCTCAAGCCCTGCCTGCCGGCCTTTGGTCATCATCGGCTCGAGCACCTTGCGCTCGACCTCCAGCGCAATATGCAGATCGAAGTCATGCTGCGGCTTGAAGTCGAAGGGCATGTCGGGTGCTTCAAAGAAGGCCAGGTAGGAGCCGTCGTCAAGCCGATAGAAGGTGTGCAGCACGTCGGTCTTTCGGCCGCTCTTGGTCTGCTCGATCCAGAGCGTGCCGGCCAGCGGCAGCCCGAGAAAGCCTTCATAAAATTGCCGGGTTTCTTCGGAGTCGCGGCAGCGATAGGCGTTGTGGTGCAGGCCCTTGATCATGATTGACCTCACCATGTATTGCGCAGTTCGCGCAGCTTTGCGAAGACCGTCTTTGCATCGGGCTTTGCGGGCAAGTCGGCAAAGCGATCCCGCAAACCCGCGATCACGCTCGCACTTTGCAGTCTGAAAAAGGTGTTGATTCGCAATTCTTCGCTCAGGGTTGTGATGATCGAATCGGCCGGATCGTGCCCGGACACTTTCTCAAGAAGCGCTTTGGCTGCGTCGTTATCCGGCTCGCGCGACAGCGTGAACTTCAGATTGTTTTCGATGTAGTCGTGGCCGGGATAGATCTGGGTGTTGGCAGGAAGCTTCGCAAGCTGGTCTGCAAAGGTCTGGTAGAGCGATTCGATGCTGCCGCCGTTATGGCAATTGCCCGCTCCGGCATTGAAGAGGGTATCGCCGGAAAAAAGGGCCGGCTGTTCGGTGTGCGATGTCAGGCAGATATGGCACATCGTATGCCCGGGGGTATCCAGGCACTCGAGTTCGACGGTTTTGCCAACCCGGATCAGATCGCCGGCCTTTACCCCTCGGTCCATGCCGGCGATTTTTCCGCCTGCCTTGTGATGGGCAATGACCTTGGCTCCGGTGGCGGCCACGATGGCTGCGTTGCCGCCGGTGTGATCATGATGTTCGTGGGTGTTGAGCAGTTGGGTGATCTGCCAGCCTCGCACCTTGGCACGCGACAGGCATTTCTCATGGTCGACCGGGTCGATGGCGAGCGCCTCGCCGGTCTCGGGGCAGGCAATCAGATAGTTGAAATTGCGGTAAGCGTTGCCGGTCCAGATGCGCTCGACGAGCATGGTCGGATCTCCCGTTAATTCGGCCAGGCCGTCGGACTCGACGACACTCGAAGGTCAGCAGCATAAACCGCTGCGATCAATCGCGCCGACGCTTCGCATCGCTCCCGAAGCGCGATTCTGCGAGACTGTCATGCGGTGCGGGCCGGGAAACCCGCCGTAAAGTGCCTGATAACGTGGAGTCAATCGCCTTGAAGACCGATCTTGCGCCCCTCGAAGTGCTGCCTCGCGACCTGTCGGCTTACCGTTCGGGAAACGTCGGCGTCGAGTATGTCCATCGGTTCGAGTCCGGCGTGGCAGGCCCGCATGTGCTGGTCAACGCGCTCACGCACGGCAATGAATTCTGCGGGATGGTGGCCGCCTGCCATCTGCTCGATACCGGCATTCGCCCCAGCATCGGCACGCTGACCGTCAGTTTTGCCAACGTTGCCGCCTACGAAAGCTTCGATCCGGCGCGACCTTTCGAAAGCCGCCAGATCACGCACAACTTCAATCGGATCTGGTCTTCCGAATGGCTCGATGGCGATCAGGACAGCGTTGAGCTGCGACGCGCCCGGGCGATGCGCCCGGTGGTGGCCGCGGCCGACCACCTGCTCGATCTGCATTCGACCAGCCAGGATGTGGCGCCTTTCTGGGTCTATCCGGCCCATTCGCGCAACGCCGCCTTGGCCGGTGCGCTGGCTCGGCCCGCGATTCATCTGGTCATGCCGCAGGGAATCGGTTCGGGCGTGCCACTGATCGAGCATGGCGCCTATGGCCTGGCCCAGGGCGCCGGCATCGGTCTGGTGGCCGAGTGCGGGCAGCATTTCAAGCGCTCGTCATCCGACCTTGCGATTGCGGTCACGCTCGATTATCTGGGGCATCTCGGCCTGATCGATCGGGAACCGACTCGGCCCGGGCCGCACCGCCGCCTCGAATTGCTTCGCACGCATGTGGTGGCAAACGCCGATTTTGCTTTTGTGCGCCCATTGGTCGGCTTTGAGACCTTCGCCCGCGACGAACTGATCGCGATCGATGGTCACGATGAAATTCGCGCGCCGTGCGATGACTGCACAGTCATGATGCCGACGCGAGCACCGATCGTCGGGCGTGAAGGGGTGTATCTGACCCGGCCGATCTGAGGTGCCCGCCCTGACCCGGCCGAACGCCAGTACCCTTTTATAATGTTTGATCAAGCGCATCCGTCTATGCCGCAACAGCAAACAGCAGTGCAGGAGATACCGATGGCCTACCAGTGTTTCGACGTGACGATTTCTGACCGCATTGCCCACATCGTTCTCAATCGCCCCGAAAAGCGCAACAACATGATCCGCGCGTTCTGGGACGAACTTCCGCAGATCATCGAAGACATCGACGCCAACTCCCGGGCGAGGGTGATCGTCATTTCATCGACCGGCCCGCATTTCACCTCGGGCATCGATACCGGCATGTTTTCCGACAACAGCATCACGCCGGGCGACGATGCGGCGCGCACCGCGCGTCTGCAGCACGGCGCACGTTTTTACGACAACGTGCAGCGCATGCAGCGCACCTTCACTGCGCTTGAGCAGTGCCGCATTCCGGTACTGGCAGCCATCCAGGGCGGATGCATTGGCGGCGGGGTCGATCTGATTACCGCCTGCGACATGCGCTATGCCAGCGAAGACGCCTTTATTACGGTCTATGAGATCAATATCGGCATGACCGCCGATGTCGGCACCTTTCCGCGGCTGGTCAAGCTGATTCCCGAGGGAATTGTTCGCGAACTGGCCTACACCGGCCGGCGGATGCCTGCCAAAGAGGCACAGGCCTGCGGCCTGGTCAATCGCGTCTTTGCCGATCAGGCGAGCATGCTGACCGAGGTGATGGCGATTGCGCGTGAGATTGCCGCCCGTGCACCGCTTGCGGTCTATGGCTGCAAGCGGATGATCAATTACGCCCGCGACCATTCGACCGCCGATGGCCTCGACTACATCGGCATCTGGAACGCCAGCATGCTGCAGGGCGAGGAAATCCAGGAGGCGATCAGTGCCAACCGCGATCGGCGTGCCGGCGAGTTCGTCGAGTTGCCGGTCATGCGAAAGTGATTCGTGCCGACCAGCGCTGGCGCTGACCGATCGCGCTGACCCTGTATTCTTTGCAGTCTTTCCGTACCGCTTCCTGATCAACCATCCCCTGACTTCACCGGAGAAATCATGACAAACGAGCAGAAGTTCTATATCGACGGCCAATGGGTCGAGCCCCACAGCAAGCAGACCCTGGCTGTGGTCAACCCAGCCACCGAAGCCGTGATCGCGACGATTGCCAT
>CAMCXH010000080.1 GCA_945883285.1 Bordetella parapertussis
TTCAACCGCGGTGGTGAGGATGTCGGTAAAGAATGTGTCGTCGGTCATTGCAGCCTGCCTCGTCCGGGAAGAAACATGGGTCGCGATTTTACGTCTGCGCTCACGTCAATAGAGTGAGCCCTTGGCAAACAGGCATCACCATGAGGCGCTGTGGCTTGATGATGCCGCACGAAGTCGGCGGTTATCATGAGCCTGCCAATCTTTCACTCATCAAATCACCAGACAATCAGGGACAAGCATGGGACAGGTCGAAGGCAAAGTGGCATTCATTACCGGCGGTGCCTCGGGCATCGGCGCAGCTTGTGCACGGCTGCTGGCCAGCGAAGGCGCGCGCGTCGTCATCACCGACCTGGACGATGCTGCCGGCAAGACGCTGGCTGCCGACATCGTCGCGCAGGGCGGCATTGCCAGCTTCGTTCGCCAGGACGTGACCGATGAAGCCGCCTGGCCCGAGATCATCGCTGGCATCGAGCGCCTGCATGGCCGGCTCGATATCGCCGTGGCCAATGCCGGCATCGCGGTCTTCGGCTCGGCACTCACCATGTCGCTGGCCGAGTTTCGCCGGCAAAACGCGGTCAACATCGACGGCGTCTTTCTCACCGTCAAGCACGCGGTTCCTGCCATGCGCCGCAGCGGCGGCGGTGGCTCGGTGATCATCATGTCGTCGGTTGCGGGGCTTCGCGGCGCTGCCAACCTCGCGGGCTACAGTGCCAGCAAGGGCGCGGTGCGGCTGTTTGCCAAATCGATGGCGATGGAGTGCGCGGCGGCAGGCGATCGCATCCGCGTCAACTCGGTCCACCCAGGGATCATCGTCACGCCGATCTGGACGAAGGCGGCAACACCCGCCGGCGGGGGGATGGCTGGCACGCTCGATCCCTTCGCCATGGCAAAACTCGGTGTGCCACTGGGCGTGCCGGCGCAGGCCGAGGAAATCGCCAACGGTGTGCTGTTCCTGGCCAGTGATGCCTCACGCCACATGACCGGTGCTGAACTTGTCATCGATGGCGGCATGACCGCCGGATCGGTTCGCCGGGCCGACTGATCAGCGATCAGCGATCGGCAGACACTCTCAGGAGGGTCTTGCCGACGCCCTGCCCGCTCAAGGCATAGTCGAGCGCCTGACGATAGTCCTCGAACGCAAACTCGCGCCCGACCGGTGGTGACAAACGCCCCTCTCCCACCCACTGCAGCAACTCGGCAAGCTCGCCGGCAGCCTTGTCGGCCTCAAGCAGCAGGAACTGACGCACATCCACGCCCACCAGTGCAGCGCCCTTGAGCAGCGACAGATTGGCGGGCAGGGCCGGAATCGCGCCGCCCACGAAGCCCACCACCAGATGCCGCCCGCCCCAGTTGATCGAGCGAAAGGCCAGCTCGAACAGCGGCCCGCAGACCGGATCGAACACCACATCAGGTCCTTTGCCGTCGCACAGCACCTTCAGGCGATCACGCCAGCCATTGCTTGCCGTGTCCATCACCTCGTGGGCGCCAGCGGCCTGCGCAAAGTCGCGCTTGGCCTGGGTCGAGCCGGTGGCAATCACGCGTGCCCCCATCAGACGGCCGATCTGCACCGCGGCGGCCCCTACGCCACCGGCAGCCCCCAGCACCAGCAGCGTCTCGCCGGACTTCAGCGCTGCGCGATCACGCAGGCCATGCAGCGCGGTGAGGTAATTGACGCGAAACGCGGCGGCCTGCGCCGCTGTCATCGACGCAGGAATCGTCTGCACGTCACGGGCTTGCGCCCTGACAAATTGCGCAAATCCACCGCTCACCCGAGCCATGACCCGATCGCCGATGGCCAGGCCTTCGACCTGAGCGCCCACCGCCGCGACGCGCCCACCCACCTCCTGTCCCGGGGTATGCGGCAGGGCCGGCTTGACCTGATAGCGCCCAAGCGAGACCAGCGAATCGACATAGCCGACGCCGCAGGCGACGACCTGGATGAGCACCTCTCGCGGGCCAGGTACCGGCATCTCGACCTCGCGGATCGCATAGTCGGCAATCGAGTCGAGGCGGCTGGCTTCAATGAGTTTCATGGTGTCCTGCGAAGAATCTGAGGATTGCGAAAAAGGTGAGTCGGGGGGTGAGCCGGAGGGTGAGCCGGAGGTTGACCCGGGGTGTGGCGCAAAGTGTCGGGCCATCAGGCGTCGACTACACTCGAGTCAGTCGGAGACACCCCATCATGCCTAAAACACAGCCGTTGATCAGCGGCAAGATCCTGATCGAAACGCAGGGCCCGGTCACCACCATCATCATCAATCGCCCGCAGGCGCGCAATGCACTCGATCGCGAGGCGAGTCTGGCGCTGGCCGCAGCGATTGCGGCCTTCGAGTCCGATGAGTCAAGCGCGGTCGCCGTCCTGACCGGCGCAGGCGGCCATTTTTGCGCCGGCGCTGACCTCAAGGAATTGGCCTCGGGCGTCGACTACATTCCCTTCGCCGGCAGTGCCGAGGGCCCGCTTCATCGACCCTGCCGCAAACCGGTGATTGCTGCGGTCGCAGGCCATGCCTGCGCCGGCGGATTGGGTGTTGCGCTGTGGTGCGATCTGCGGATTGCCGAACGCAGCGCCTCGTTTGCGGTGCTGTCACGCCGCTGGGGCGTACCGATGAGCGATGGCACCACCGTGCGGCTGCCGCGGCTGATCGGCATGAGCCGGGCAATGGACATGCTGCTGACCGCCCGCAGCATCAGCGGCGAAGAGGCCGAGCGGATCGGTCTGGCCAACCGCGTGGTTGATGATGGCTGTGCGCTCGCGCAAGCGCAGACGCTGGCGCTGCAGATGGCGCAGTTTCCGCAGATCGCGATGCGCTCCGATCGCGCCTCCGCCATCGAGCAGGCCGATCTGCCTCACGACCAGGCGATCGCCCGAGAGCTCGAACTCGCCACCGAGGCCAGGCAAAAAGAGGCCCGAGCCGGTGCCAGCCGATTCGCGCAGGGCGACGGTCGCCATGGCTCGATGACGGCCTCAAACTCAAAGGATCGATCGTGATGCGCGCCGTGGTCTGTCGCGAATGCGGCAATGATGCGGCGGTAGGGATCGAGACCCTGCCGGAGCCTGTGGTCGACGAGCATAGTGTGCGCATTGCGATCGCATCGATCGGCGTGAGCTTTGCCAATCTGCTGGTGCTGGCCGGCAAGCATCAGAACACGCCCCCAGTGCCGTTTACACCGGGCACCGAGGTCAGCGGCATCGTGATCGAATGCGGCGCGAAGGTCAGCCGTTTCCGCCCCGGTGATCGGGTCGCCGCAAGCGTGCGCAACGGCGGCTTTGCCGAGCAGGTGGTCGCCCCCGAGCGCACCGTCCATGCGCTGCCTGAGGCGATCGACTTCGACGCAGCCGTGCAATTCCCCACGATCTATGCAACCGCCTACGCCGCGCTGGTCTGGCGCGCCCGCGTGCGGCCCGGCGAAACCGTCCTGGTCCACGGCGCGGCAGGCGGCAGCGGACTGGCCGCCATCGAAATCGCGAAATGCCTGGGCGCGCGCGTGATCGCCTCGGTCAGCAGTGCGCTCAAGGCCGAGGCCTGCCGGCGGCATGGAGCGGATGTCGTGATCAACCACCGCGAGCAATCACTCCGCGAGCGCGTGCTCGCCCTGACCGATGGCCGCGGCGCCGAGGTGATCTTCGACCCGGTGGGTGGCGAGGCCTTCGACGAATCGCTTCGCTGCATCGCACCCGAGGGCCGACTGATCACCATGGGCTTTGCCAGCGGCACCATTCCGCGCGTGCCAGCCAACATCCTGCTGGTCAAGAACTTCGATGTGATCGGGCTCTATTGGGGCTATTACCTTGGGTGGTCGAAACAGGCCGCCCACCCGCGCGAAGAGGCTCGGGTGAGAGCGGCGATGGCCGAGCTCTTCGCCTGGTGCGAACAGGGTCGCCTGCGACCCGAAACCCTGGCCCGCTATCGACTCGACGACTGGCGCGCTGCACTCGACGTGCTTGCGGCACGCGAGGTGATCGGGCGGGTCGTGATCAATCCGGTCGCATCAGTGTCTTTCGCCAAGCCTGGTGGCGAATCGGTCGCGACCATTCCGCATTCGGTGGCCCCTGTGAATGGCGCGCGACCTGACAGCGCGTCACTGGTCATGGAGGAATTCATGGTGCCTGGGGCAGACCCCGGGGTGCAACTCTATGTTCGCAACAAGCGGCTGGCATCACTTCATACCTTCAGCCAGGACAATGTCGTGCTCTTCGTTCATGGCGCGACCTATCCGGCTGAAACCGGATTCGATCTTCAACTTGACGGCATTTCCTGGATGGATGTGCTCGCAGATCAGGGCTTTGATGTCTACATGGTGGACATCCGCGGTTATGGCAAATCGAGCCGCCCCGCCGAAATGGATCAGCCGGCGAGCGCCAACCAGCCGATCGTCAATTCAGACGTCGCCGCGAGAGACTATGCGGCAGCCGCCGACTGGATCCGCGCCCGACGGGGCGTGGCGAAACTCAACGCAATCGGACATTCCTGGGGAACGGTCATCACGGCGCTTTATGCAACACGCCATTCCGACAAGGTCAACCGCCTGGTCCTTTTCGCGCCGGTCTGGATACGCCAGGGCGGCTCGTTAGTGGACAGCGGCGATGCCGTCCTCGGCGCCTATCGTGAAATCACCATCGAGGCTGCGAAACAGCGCAAGGCCACCGGACTGAAACAGGGCGTCAAGCCCCAGCCGGATGCCTGGTTCGACGCCTGGGCCGAGGCGACCTTTGCCAGCGACCCGCTCGGCTCGAAAGCCGAACCGAGATATGTCCGCGCGCCCAATGGCGTGGTCGAAGATGGCCGTCTGTATTGGGGCGCCGGCAAGGCAATCTATGACCCCACGCTGATCCGTGTGCCAACCCTTCTGATTCTGGCCGAGTGGGATGCCGACACACCGCCCGTCATGGCCCAGACCCTGTTTCCGCTTCTGGTCAATGCCGGCCCCAAAAAGCTCGTGATCCTGAGCGAAGGTACTCACGGCGTCATGAACGAAGTGCAGCGATTTGCGCTGTTCGACGAGGTCGAGCGCTTCCTGAATGCCAGTCGAAAGCATTGATGAACCGCGGCTGGTTTGCCCAGGCCAGCGAGCTGAGGCACAGCAGAGTGTTGCACTGATGAAAGTCTGTCGAGCAGTCGCTTGCCCAATGTCGCAACCCGACCCGAAGCGGAAGTCCGCCTCGAGCAGATCAACGCCGCCGGAAGCTGCCGTTCAAGGTTTGAATTCACAAGCCTTGCGCGGTTTTATGCACTAGACCTGGCGGAACTTGTCGCGCCTGATCAAGCCAATAATCAGTACAACGACGCCAAGCAGCATCCCGAGCAGCGCTGGCATCGCCATGCTCATTGCGGCCCAATCCATGGTTTCGGTCACATATTGTCCGAAACGACATGGGGTAGCCTCGCCGAACCAGCCTCCGCATTGACCGGAATAGGCCGGGAGCCAAACCAGGACGACCAATACAAAAGCGACACTGAAGGGGCCGATTAACGCCAGTGCTGACAGGAACCATACCGCTCGCACAGAGACTTGTCGCGAGACCGAGCGCCATACGGCGACGGGCGGTAAAAGAATCAGCAGCCCGAGAATGATGACAAAGATGAAGGGGCTCAAAAAGACGAAGGGGCTCAAGACGTCCAAACCTCCTGTTGAGTCCTAAGCAAGGACGTGTCGATTGATACGCTTTTCCCACTGACCGATCGTGATGCCCAACATGCAGGTTGAACTCCAAGTTAGACAGCATGTGGCGACGTTACCCCCATCGTCACGCAGTACTCGAAGAACCCCATACTGCGCCAGAACGCGCGTCCCACGACGTTCCCCACCAAGACGTCTAGCCTGCGATGAGTTTGGTCCTTCGACGCGAATCAATGCCAGATTCATCGGCGCAATAACTGTCGCATCGGCTGGGGTGAGATATCGATGACTCGGCATGTAATGGCTAACGTTGGAATTAACCGGCGCCGGAGACGGTCTGCGGTAACACCACCAGCAGGAGACCGCCACCGAGTAACAAGCCAATGCCAATAACGGGCAGGAACATGGCAACTTCGCCTTTGGCAGGAGGTTCGCCAACACCATAGGCGAATTGAAGCAGCAGGAAAGCAGGCGTCATTGCCTGCGCAGCACTAATGCTCACAACCGACCGACCACCTGAACCCGGCGCAATGGTGACTATTGGTCGATTGGATACGCTGGAAAAAATTGGCGCTACCGGGCAGCTGACTTTGGTGAGCTTCCGCTTCTGGCCGGAAGCTGATGGTCACGAACGGCTGCTTCCGAGATGTCTAACCCCAAAGTGGCCGAACAGAGCATCACGACGTAGTTTGCTCGTGCGGAAAAAACAGAACAAGAAAAATCCCGGGTCCGAAGAACGAGGGCTCTGGGGAAAGGTCGGTCTCGGGTGTGACTTTGGATCTCCCGCCGAGGGTGTCGACGCCGACTCTGCATGCACACCCTGCGTCGTGGGACAATTCGGTTTGCATCCACCAATTGCCTTCGCTCTCGAAAGCCCCTCCCCGATGACCCTCTCTTACGGTCCCCAGACCCTCGCCATTCCCGGCCCGTCGATCGTTCCGGAGCGCGTCCTGCGCGCGATGCACCGGGCCTCGCCGAACATCTATACCGGGCCGTTTGTCGAGATGACCAAGTCGCTCGCGCCTGACCTCAAGCGAGTCGCGCGCACCGAGCAGCAGGTCGCGATGTACATCGGAAACGGACACACCGCCTGGGAGACCGCGCTCGCGAACACGCACTCGCGCGGTGATCGTGTGCTCGTGCCCTTGGCCGGCGCTTTCGGGCGCGGTTGGGCGGAGATGGCACATGGGCTTGGCTTGCAGGTCGAGACGATCGATTTTGGGAGCGCATCGCCGATCGATCCAGCGCGCATCGGTGAACGCTTGCGCGCCGACCGCAGCCACGAGATCCGCTCGGTGCTGGTCGTGCACGTCGACACCTCGACCTCGCTGCGCGCCGACCTCGCAGCGATCCGCCGCGAGATCGATTCGGCGGCGCATCCGGCGCTCCTGCAGGCTGATTGCATCGCATCGCTCGGCTGCGACCGCATCGAGATGGACGCCTGGGGCGTCGACGTGCTGATCGCGGGTTCGCAGAAGGGCCTGATGCTGCCACCCGGAATGGCGTTCGTGTTCTTCAACGATCGTGCCGACCGGGCGCGTGAGAAGGCCGATTGTGTCACCGGCCATTTCGACTGGCGCCCGCGAGCCAACCCGCCCACGCCCTCGCAGCGGTTCAACGGTACCGCGCCGACGCACCATCTCCATGGGCTGCGCGAATCGCTCGACATGATCGTCCACGAGGAGGGCATCGAGGCCGTGTGGGCCCGGCACGCGAGGCTGGCGCGCACTGTCTGGGCGGCATTCGAAGCGTGGGAGCGTCCTGACGGTGTTCGCCTCAACGTGCGCGATCGCGAGCACCGCAGTCATGCGGTCACCGCGATCGAACTGCCCGGCCACGGCACTAGGCTGCGCGAATGGACCGAGCAGCATGCCGGACTGACGCTTGGCATTGGGATCGGCATGGCGCCGCCCGACTCGCCGCGATGGCACGACTTCTTCCGTGTCGGCCACATGGGCCATCTGAGCGCGCACTCGCTTCTGGGAACGCTGGGCTGCATCGGAGCAGGGCTCAAGGCGCTCGGTGTCCCGCATGGCGATGGCGGACTCGACGCGGCGGCCGCCATCGTTGCCGAAGGCTGAAGACTAGCCGAGCGCGAGCGCTGACAGATCGGGATGGTGACGGTGGTGGGGCGTGGCCTGCTCGAAAGCCTCGCCCAAGGACAACACGGTTCGCTCGTCAAACGCCTTGCCCACGATCTGCAACCCGACCGGCAAGCCCTCGACCAACCCGGCGGGTTGCGACAGCGCGCACAAGCCAAGGTAATTCGCCTGCCGGGTCAAGGCACCCGGAATCGGCGACGCTTCGTCGACGTGTTGCACCGGGATCGCGGGAATCGCCACCGAGGGCAACAGAAGCGCATCGAAGGGTTCAAACCAGTGCGCAAAAGCGATGCGCGAATCACGCATCGCTCGCAACGCCTGAGCGTAATCCCATGACTTGAAATTGTCGGCATTCTGGATCCGCTGGCGTACCGCAGGCCCCAGCTGCGCATCCGGATCGTCGACATAGTCACGATGCAGGGCATGTGCCTCGCAGGCAATGATGCAGCCGGTGTTGGCCGACAATCCGAAAAACCAGTCGGGAAGCCGCACCGGCACGATCTGAGCGCCCAGGGATTCAAACACTTTGGCCGCATCCCGCCAGGCCTGCGTCACACCGGGATGCATGAAGTCGGGCAACTGCGTCACATCAGGCAGGGCCAGACGCAAGCCCCTGACCGAGCGAGGCTGGCGTAAGAACTGTTCGGGCGGCTGAGCAAGCGTGACCGGATCGCGCGGATCGGGCGCTGCCAGGGCATCAAGCAGCAGCGCACAGTCACGGACATTGCGCGCCATTGGCCCGATCGAATCGAGCGTCCAGCTGAGCAAACCTGTGCCGTAAAGACTGATGCGCCCATAGGTCACTTTCAGACCGGTCAAGCCGTTGAAGGCAGAGGGGATACGGACCGAACCGCCTGTGTCGCTGCCGATGCCGACCGGCGCAAAACCCGCTGCCACCGCAACGCCCGTGCCGCTCGATGACCCACCCGGTACACGGTGGGTGGTGAGATCCCAGGGATTTCGCGAGGTCTGCATCAGCGGATTGGTGCCCCAGCCGCCAAAGGCAAACTCCGTCATGTGCAGTTTGCCCAGCGGCACCATGCCGGCCTGCAGCAGTCGCTGCACCGTGGCACTGGTTTGGGTGCCCCGTCGGTCGATGAAATGTCGGGAGCCGAGCGTGCCGATTCGACCTTCAATATCGAGCAGGTCTTTCAGCACGATCGGCAATCCATGCAAAGGGCCAAGCGGCAGACCTGCCGCGCGCTGCTGATCGGCCCCACGCGCCAGGGCCCGTGCCTGCTCGGCATAGACCTCGGTGAAGGCATGCAGGGTTGAATCCGCCTTGTCGATCCGATGCAACAGAAACTCGGTCAACTCGAGCGACGACAACTGACCCGCATCGAGCATCGATTTCAGCTCGGTCAAACCCATCCATGCCAATGACATGCTTATTCCTCCGGTCAAGAAATCTGCATCAGTCACAACGAAGTTCTCTCGTGATGCGTGGGTACGAGGCATGTCTTCGCCCCAACGGCAAGCAACAGGTTTCTGCGGTTCGAATCGGTCCTGCGCAACGCTCGGCCATCAAGCTGTTGTTGGGAAATAGACTTTTTCTCGCGGCGGGCAGTGAAGCACGACGCACTGCACGCCACCTTGTGCGCCGCGCAGATCAGGAAAGGGCTCATCGGCGGAGACAAAGATCGACTCCCACTCGGTGAGTTCGCGCTCGCCGTACTGCAGTCGACCACCCAGCACGACAATGAACTCGCCCTGACTTGCCGCGTGGCGCTGCACGCTCATCGACTGACCGCAATCGAGGCGAACCTCACCCACGCCCAGGCCTTCGTCGCTGATGGCCAGCAGGAAGTGCTCGCCCGGCTCGCCCTGTTCACCCGCTGCCGCTCGCCGCCCTGCCTCATCGAGAACCCTGACCGGCCCGACGCTCTCATGGCGCTTGGGGCCACGGATCATTTTGTCGCGCGCTTCGTCGAGCGACATCATGCCGGCTTCGCATACCGGCCGGATCGTGAAGTACTTGATGCCCTGATTACCCGAAATCAGCGGGCCGTAGCCGGTATAGGCGCCGGCATAGTGCACGGTCACCGTCTCGACCGGATGCTTGCCGAGCGTACCGCCACCGTCCACAAAGAGCTGGAACTGGTTCTGGCGATGGAAGTGCGGCACCAGCGTCGCATTAGGCGGCTGCTCGATCAGAAACACCGTGGGCGACAGGACCGGGTCATCACCCGACTCCATCCATTCGCCCTTGAAGTAATTGTCGCCCCTCACGTCGATGGATCGCCTGCGAGCGGCGCCATGCTGGCGTGTGCCGATCGAAATCATGGTTCGTCTCCTTGCGCGTGCTCGGGCACGATTGTCTTTGACCCCGCGGGAGTTTACCCGTTGAAAGCCAGTCTGCAGGAATCACGCCCCCGCGGAAAAAACTCGGCCACACGAACCCGGGCACAGCACAAGGGCTGAATCAACCAGAGATTCTCCAAGTGATTCACATGCAGCGCTCGATTGCCAGCTGTCGCAATTTCGTGCGTTGAATCTTTGTGCCGTTGGCACTCTGGGTCGTCGGGAAATCGTCGATCGAAAAAATTCGCCGAGGCACCTTGTAACCGGCAAGGCGTGATCGACACCAGTCGCGCAGTTCATCTTCGCGAACTTCAGCATGGTCGCGAGCAATCACAAAGCCGACCGCAACCGGCTCGCCATTCAGGTTGATCCCAACCACCTGGGCACCTGCCACCGCCGGTGCGGCTTCGAGCACCGCCTCGATTTCCTGAGGACTGGTCAAAAAACCGCCGAGTCGCAGGACATCTCCAATGCGGGTCAGATAGCAGAATCGACCATCGGATTCAAGATAACCGAGATCGCCACTACGAAACCAACCGTCAGCCGTGAACGCCTCCCCGCTTGCCTGCGGATTGCCGAAATACTCGAGCAACAGGCTTGGGCCGCGCAATTGAAGCTCACCCTGCTCACCTGCCGCAAGGACCTGCCCGGTCTCAGGATCACACACGCGAACCGACGCTTGAGGCGAGATCAGTGCACCGCCCCCTTTGGCGCGCTCGATTGCCGACATCGTGAGCGGCTGAAGCGCATACAGAGCGAGACACTCGCTCATGCCATACAGCCCGCACGCGATCACCCCACGGGCCTGTGCCCGTTCGACCAGATCATCGAGCGCCGGATTGAATCGCGCAAAGCCGAAACTGCGCAGATGCGGGAAGGGTTGTGGCTCGGGGCGCGCTGCCAGCAGACGCACCAGCATTTCATCACTGCCGTTGACATGCGTGATGCACTCGGACTGCATCACGACAGCCGCTGATGCCTCATCGAAGACCGCCATCATCCGCATCGGGGCGCCCGCCGCCAGCGCGGCCAGCGCCTGCGTGAAACCGAAGACGCCACACAAAGGCAATGCCTGCAGGACGCGTGATCCTGGCCTCGTCATGTCGAAGCCAACCGCCACATCCCGGATGTGCTGCACGATCCCTTGCTGGGCATGGCAGACGAACTTGGGCGCCTTGGTGGTGCCGGAGGTCGTGAAGATGACGCACCGCGACTGCGCATCAACCGCCGCCGTGGCATCCTGGTCATGTCGAGCAAGGTCCGCATAGTCGGTGCATCGGCGGTCTGCAAACCGAAAAGCCGAGGTTTCACCGGCGGGCGAAAACATGACGATGTCGGTGAGCGACGACAGGGCGACAGGATCGACGGCATTCAATATGCCCGCAAAGTCGATGCCCTTGAAGGCGGGCCACAACACCAGCGCCCGGCAGCCCGAACGTCCGACGATGTCTTCAAGCTCGCTGGCCCGAAAGCGGGTATTGACCGAAACCGCAATCGCGCCGATGCGCGCACAAGCGAAAAACAGGGCGAGCCATTGCGGGATATTGGGCAGCCACAAGGCGACACGATCGCCCGGCCCGATACCGAGCGCTCGCAGGCCGGTGGCCAGACGCCGGGACTCGGACTGCAGATCGCCAACGGTCCAGCGCCCATGCTCATCATCAATCGCAAGCGAATGCGAGGGCAAAACCTCTAGGAAATCGGTCAGGCTGTCGGCCATCTTGCCTTGCACTCCACAAAAATTCGAGTCACTTGAGCGGGGCTTTGCAGACCGACTTCAATGACACATCGAGTCGCGTAGCGGGCAGGACATCACTCCATTCGAGTGGTGTGCGGTTGGCTGAAACAATTGCGCCAGTTCCCATTGCGCCCTTGAAATCAGTACTCTGCACTAGCCGCACCCGCTTTCCTGCGCAATCGAACTCGTAGACATCGATCATCGAGCGCACGCCTTCGCTGTCGGGCGTGCTGCGATCCATCATGAAGGGGGCCCGTCGACCATCCGTGCTCTTGCGAATCGCACCCGTGTCGATGTAGATGGTGGTTGTGGCATTGCCGTCCATTCGGGTCCATTCGGCCAAAGCTGGCGCAGGTTCCAGCAACAGCCATAACGTCAGCAGTAATAATGGCCTCATCGCTTCCTCGTGTGTGCCGGCAAACTCGATTTTGCCTGCATTGGCCTTTCTACCTCTTCGCAACCTGTCAATAACGATGCTTACCGACACCATGACCCCTCCGATCAGCTCCCTCAATCTGACTGCCAACGGCATCGCCTTCAGCTGCCTCGAGGCCGGCACCGGGCCGCTTGCGCTTTGCCTGCACGGCTTTCCCGACTCGGCCCACAGCTGGCGATATCTGCTGCCTGAGCTGGCAGCAGCCGGTTTTCGGGCGGTCGCGCCCTTCATGCGCGGGTATGCGCCGACATCTGTCGCGCCTGACGGCATGTACCAGACCGGCGCGCTGTCAGCCGATGCCAATGCACTGCATGAGGCGCTGGGCGCAGACGAGAACGCGGTCATCATCGGGCATGACTGGGGCGCACCGAGCGTCTACGGTGCGGCGGCCAGCGAGCCCAGTCGATGGAAGCGTGTGGTGGGCATGGCCGTACCGCCCGGCAATGCGATGGGTCGGGCGTTTGCCACCAACCTCGAGCAGACAAAGCGCAGCTGGTACATGTTCTATTTCCAGCACGCTTTATCGAACAAGGTCGTCCCGGCCGACGATCTCGCTTTCATCGACATGCTGTGGCGCGACTGGTCGCCCGGCTTCGATGGAGCCGTCGACGCCGAGCACTGCAAAGCCAGCCTTCGCGACCCCGCCCACCTGGCGGCCGCACTGGGGTATTACCGGGCGTCGCTCGGCGACGCCCCGCACACCGACCATTACGACGCCATACAGGCACTCGGCCGAGGCGAGCTGACGCAACCGACGCTCTATCTGCATGGCCGCAATGACGGCTGCATCGGCGTGGAAGTTGCCGAATCGGCACGCGCCCTGTGCCCATGGGCAACGATCCGGATCGTCGATGACGCAGGTCACTTTCTGCAACTGGAGCAGCCGACCACAGTCAACCGGCTGATCGTCGACTGGATGAAGATGGCCTGAGCCGCATTGATGGACGCCCCTGACCTCACTGAGCCGCGTCGGCGTTGCCGGATTCGGATGCAGGCGGCGTGATCCGCATGGTCTTGTTCCGGATGATCTTGGCGGACATATCAGCATTCGTGACGCTGATCAGCGTGCCGTCTGAACCCCTGATACGCGTCGACCGCATGCCGATGTCTTCAACCACCCCCTCGACATCGCCCGACACGATGTGATCGCCAACCTTGATCGACTTGTCCATGTAAATCACGACGCCAGCCAGAAGATTCTCAAGCGTGGGGCGAGCAGCCAATGCAAACGCAAGGCCACCGACGCCCAGACCGGCAATGATCCCCACAACCGGAAATCCTGCAGTGTTCAGACCGAAAATGATGATCGCGAGCGAGGCGAAGACCCCGCCCACCCGACACAAGAGTCGGATGATGCTTGAGTCAAGCGTATTCGCACTGAGGCGGGCAATCTTCAGGTAATTGCCGGCGAGAATCTCGCTCAACATGAAGACGGTCAGACTGAGGGCGAGATAAAAGACGATCGTGAAAACGATTGTCCCGATCGTGGCACCGAGCGAAGAAAGGCTGGTCAGATCGATAGCGACATAGTCGCCCAGCCGGGCAAAGATCATTGTGAGCACTGCCACACCCAAAACCCGGGGTGCCCCTTTCCGAAACAGTCGCCTCAGCAGATAGGGCCCATAAATCATCAGCAGCAGGCAAACACCAAAGACCGTCCACTGCCAGACGGTATTGGTGCCATACGACGCCAGCCAGAAACCGGAGAGTGAAAAAAAGACGCCTGCCCACACTGGCGGGATGACGCCGCCCGGACTCTCGGTGTAGAACTTGAAAATATTGAATTCATCGACAGGCTTTGACGGGATGATCTTGCGGTAAAGCGCCGGGACATTCGCGACGGTTTGGGCGGTAAAGACGACATCGCCCATGCGCATGCCTTCCTGAATTCTGCCGATCTGAAGGTAGGTCCCCGGCACGACCCAGAGGTCGTCCTTGAGCTTGCGCAGCGGTGTGTCGGTTTTGATATTCGACAGGCGCAGGATTTCGCTGATCATGAAAGCCGTTCCGGTGCCGATCGACTGGCGAGACCATTGCGGCACTTCGCTGAGGTCCATGGTGTCGAGCACCTCAGACATCAGATAGTCGATCCGCTTGCGCTCGATTTCAAGCGGCTGCGGATACGTCCAGGTCTTCACCTGATCGTGCTGAATCTTCAGGCGCTCCATCACGACCTCAACATCAGTCATCGCATTGACGAAGAACGACAAGCATCTCTCGGGTGTCGAGCGATCGACCGTCAGGTGCATCGGATAGTGATCAGTCCTGCCCGCGTAGGCGAGATTGGCGTCGAACAACAGAACAGTCCACAAGCCTGCGAGTGCAACCGTGAGGACAAGTCGGGAAAGCTTTTTGATAGCCCACAGCATCAGAGTCTCAAATCAAAATCGAATATTGAAAAAAAATTTTTTGTCGCACTTACCTGCCGATCAGGCGTCACGATACATCTTCCCGCGCTTTCTAACTGGCGCGAGCAGCATCAGATCGCCGGAGATGACCTTGAAACCCTGCGGCGCCGGCGAACGAACTTCCATTCCCAGCGCAGCCAGCACGCGGTCGTGCTGGTAATAGCAGGTGACAGTTTCAAGCGCGAGACGGCTCATGAACTCGGCGTCATGCGCTCGAAGGGTCTCGACAAGTGCCTGGCGTTCGTTTGCACCAAGCCTGGAAAAGGGCTGCCCATTCAGGAATTGCGCCTGGGCATCGAGCCGATCGAGCTCATCACGCAATGTCGGCAAGGCATCGGCGCAATGAGCCAGAAGATAGGCGGGCACACCGACCTCGCTTGCGCCGGGCATCCGTCCGTCAGCGCTCGGCGGTACGATCAGATCGAGGACCTGCTCAAGGGCCGCACGCTGAGCGGCCGTTAAATCGCTGCCCGATGCGGGGTCCTGGGACAGATCGATCAACGGGGTCAATTCGGGACGCGACATGGCAGCGCTTCCAGTGATACGGGTCAATCGAAAAGATTGGCCAGACGCGCCTTCATCGCATCGGCGATGTAGAGCGCAACCGCCTGGATTGTCGAGGTCGGATTGACCCCACCCGAGGTGACGAACACGCTGCCGTCGACAATGAAGAGGTTGCGCACGTCATGGCTGCGGCCCCAATCGTTAACCACCGAGCGGGCCGGATCGAGCCCCATTCGGGCGGTGCCAAGCAGATGCCAGCCGGCGTAGCGCATCGGCCCTTCGGTGCGGATGTCGAGCGCACCGGCCGCCTTCATCACCTCGGTGCCTTTCTCGAAGCTGTGCTGCATCATCCGCTTGCTGTTGTCACTCATGCGATAGCTGATTCGCGGCGCCGGAATGCCGCTCGAATCGGTCAGCGTCGGATCGAGGGTGACGCAATTGTGTTCCTCGGGCAGATCCTCGCAGCAGATGCCGATATTGATCGTCCTGTCATAGCGTCGGGCGAACTCGGCATGATGCGCTGCGCCCCACGGGATCGTGCCGCGGGCCAGGCCTTGTCTGGCGGTCATGACCGGCCCGGTGCCTCGGGTGATCTGCATGTTGTAGCCGCGCACGAAATCGCGACCGGGATCGGTTTCGTAGAACTGCTTGCTCAGCAGGCAACAGCCCTGCGGCCCGTAATGCGAGTCGAGCTGCTCAGCGAAAGCGCCTGAAATCAGTCCCCAGGGATGCAGCATCAGGTTCTTGCCGACCAGGCCCGAACGGTTGGCCAGGCCATCGGGAAATCGCGCCGACCTCGAGTTGAGCAGCAGGCGCGGAGTGCCCACGCCATTGCAGGCAAGGATGACGACCTCGGCACGCTGACGGTGCTCAACACCATGCTCGTCGAAATACACGACGCCGGTGGCCATGTCGTTGTCATCAACCAGAATCTCGCTCACCCGACAGCGGGTACGCAACTCGACACCGGCGCGCCGGGCCATCGGCCAGTAGGTGATATCGGCGCTGCTCTTTGCGCCCTTGGCGCAGCCCGAGTGACAGGGGCCCAGATTGGCACAAGCCTCGCGCCCCTCGTAGTCGCGGGTGATGATCGCGCTGTCGGATGGCCACCAATGCCAGCCGAGCCGATTGAAACCGCGAGCGATGGTCTCGCCCATCTTGCCCAGCGGGATCGGCG
>CAMCXH010000081.1 GCA_945883285.1 Bordetella parapertussis
GCGTCCATCATGCGCTCGCCGGCAGTCGATGGGCCATTACGCACGATCGGGTCCGGCACAAGCCAGCCCGCGCCGCCCTGCTTCATCAGATCACGCAAAAAAACATTTTCTTCACCGATGCCAACCAGAGTGCCAATTCCGAGGTGCTCGTTAAAGCCCACGCCAAGCACGCGCGCCCGATCGAGATCGAAGGCGAGTTCGGCCGAGATCACGCGATAGGCGCTGCGCACATCGTGGCGCACCGCTGCTGGCGGATAGGCCCGCTTGGGCTTGTCGTTGGCATCGACCAATGCGAAGGTGACGAAGGTGGCATCGGGCCGGGCCGCGAAGCCGCGCAGCACCGTCTCGCTCCAGCCGGGCAAAAACTCGATATCGTCATCGGCGATCAGACAGAGGCGGCCCACCGCATGACGCAGGCAATGATTGCGATTGCGCGACAGGCCGCGGTCGGAAAATCGCAGATAACGCAGGTCGTCACGATGGCGAAGCAGCGACACATCGAAGTCCTGCCCCGACGGCACCTGATGGCAGATCAGGTAGGCAATGCCGGCCTGCGGGGCGGGCAAGCGGCTGACGAGGCCACCAAGGCGATCTTCGAAAGTGCACACCAGCACTTCGAGCAGCGGGCGCGCTGCGTCAGGCGTTGTTTCAGCGGATGCCGACATGATGCAAAAGCCTCAGTGATTGACGGGCCATCATCGGCGGCAGATAACGGCAAACCAGCAGATAGGCGGCATACACCACCCGCTTGCGATGCGAATAGGCCTGCCATCCGCCAACCGATCGCAGGATGGTCAGCAGGCCGGGCACGCCGCCCCAAGGTGGCGGCGCAAGGTCGAGCTGGTCGTGCAGCCTCGCGAGCACCCACGCCCGCAACATCGGCGGCGATGGCAGGGCGGGCTGCAGACGGTCGATGCGTCCAGCCGCGTGCAGCGCCTGGAAGACCTGCCGGGTGCACTCGATGGTCTTGGCCATATTGGCCGACGGCCGCGCATTGACGTTCCCGATCACTCGAAGGGCATCGACGCCTTTCGGACGATCGACGCGATAGCTGCCGCCCGGGCGTGCGAGCGATGCAATCGCGCCATAAAACGGCGCCATCAGGATGCACCAGCTGTCGGCGCCGCTTCGAAAACTCGACTCGGGCTGGATCGGCATGACCGCATCCAGGAAACGACGGGCGTAGAGGTTGCCGCTTCCCGGCGGCCCGGCATACAGGCCATAACGCTCGACCATTCGCGCGAAACCGAGGGTATCGAGCTCCGGAGGATGAATGCGCCCGGTCTGGCGGCCTTGCGCATCGATCACTCGCAGGGCGAACTGCACCTTGACGGTTTCGGGTCCGAAAGCAGCGACCGACTGCTCGATGACGGCCGGATCGAGCAGATCGTCCGAATCGAGAAACAGCATGTATTGCCCACTGGCCAGGCGCCAGCCAGCGTTACAGGCAGCGCCCTGACCGCCGTTAGGCTGGCCGACGACAAGCAGCCTCGGATCGTCGAGCACCGCGAGTCGCGCCATCGAGTCGTCGGTCGAGCCATCATCGATCACGATCACTTCGATATGGGGATAGGTCTGGTCGAGGGCCGAGCGCACTGCATCGACCACATAAGCGCCATAGTTGTGGTTATTGATCAGGATCGAAACCAGACCCGGCTGCAACCCGGCACGTCGATCAGCCGGCTCAGACACCCTTGCCTCCCTCGGTCCCGATCAGCCTCAGCCTGGTGCTCTGACTGTCGATCCGGGCGGCGTTCGTCCCGGTGCGAACGACCATCGAGCCGCTCACATCGGGCGCGATCCGGATCACGCCGGGCGCCGGGCCGCCGAATTCGACCGACTTGATCGCGGCCTTGTCGATCGAGGAAAGCTGCACCGCGATGTCGCCGCGCGCCGACGGCGGACTTGTCACCGACAATCCGTCGAGCTCAAGCGACCGGCATTGATCGACCATCAGCGCGATTGTCGGCGCACCGACAATCGCCACCTTCGACAGCGACACCTGATCGCAGGACCGACACTCGAGCGCCGGCACCTGTTGCACCGAGGTCTGAAGCGTCAGACCGCTGACCCGCAACGGTCCGCCGACATCAACCATCGACACCGCACGTGACCGAGGATCAATGACGGCCATCTCCGACAGCTCGACCCTGTCAGCGCCAATCACCTCGACGCCAAACGGATTGCCGACCGAGGGCAAGAACTGACCGCCGCCACTCACCTTGCCCGCCGTGATCGCAATCCCGGCGGGGCGTCGTGTGCGGTAATGGTGGTCTTCACCGATCAGCAGCCCGCTGGATGCAGTCTGCTCGACACTGAAATCGCTGATCCGCACATCGCTTGATCCGACCACCGAAATGCCGCGCGCACGGGAGCGGATCACGCTGATTCGCGACAGCCTGAGATTGGAGCCGGCAGGCTTGCTCCGGTAGTCGACACAGGCCACGCCATCGTCACCGGTATCGCGGGTTCGCAGGCCGGCCGCAATGACCTCGGTGCAGTTTGCAAAGTGCACGCCGTCGGCGCTGCTGCCGACGATGTCGACCTCGTCGACCCGGACCCGCTGACAAACGTCAAAATGCAGTCCGGCGCCTGGCGCATCGGTCACACCGCAATCGCGCACTTCGGTTTCAGCGCAGTCCACGAACATCAGGCCGGCGCCGAAATGCGAACGGGTCGTCGGGGAGGCTGACCAGTCGATGCGAAATCCGACCAGTGTCAGGCAACAGGACTGAACGAAGCGCACGCCGCCGACATCGCGGTTGCGTGCGCGCAGCCTGGCGCCAGGTGCAAATTCAAGCGTGCCGGAGCGCCCCGATACCACCAGCGGATTGTTGATCTCGTGGTCGCCTGCGGCAAGCACCACCTCGGCATCCGGATGGTTGAGCGCAGCGAGCGCCTCGGTGAAGACCGCCGCGCGCAGCACTTTCGAGGGGCTGGCGAGAGCGCGGCCACCGGAGATCAGTGCGCAGGGCACTGCGCTGACCAGCCTTCGACGCAATCTGTCAGGCATAACCGACCGCACCGAGACCGCTGGCTTGCGGCTTTCTGATCGGCTGCGCCAGCATGACGCCCAGCCCAAGGGCGATCACGAAGAGAAACGTGCGGCTGTTGCCGAGATACCAGTAGCGAAACATCTCGACCAGCGCCATAAAAAACACCGGATAAAACAGACCGAAGATATTCTCGTGATCCTGGAAGGCGCGAAAAGCACTCTGAGCGAGCAGTCCGGTCAGGGCAAAGATGGCTACTGCCGGGCCAAGTCCGACGTCGTAAAGGACGCTGAAAATGCCGGACGGATTATTGAACTCTGGGTCGCCGAATCGCTCGAGAAAATGGTTGGGCTGCAGTTCGGTCAGGTAACGCATGATCGGGCCCAGCAGGATCGGAAACTTCTGCAGCCACTCGAACAGGTAGCCGAACTGATAGCTCGGCCAGTCGAGCACCGTGACCAGACCTGCCCCGGTGTTGAGCGCCTGAGCGTAGTAGTTGATCAGACGCTGCCCGATAAAGGCCCAATAGTCGGACTCGGTCTTGGCGTAAAAGCTCGACCATGACCGGAAGTACTCGGCCACACCGAAAACCAGCACAACGACTGCGACCGCAATGACCGGCAGAAGCGGACGGATACGACCTATCCAGCCTCGCGAGGCGCGATCCGAATAGCCGGCCCAGAAAATCGCAATGACCAGCAGCACCTCGAAGAGCGCCAGACGCTCCGACCAGGCAAAGGCTCTGAACACCGTCAGCAGAAAGATCAGACCGCTGAACAGCTTCATCGGCACCGACAAGGGGCCCGATCTGACGACCCATATCCGGTGCGATATCAGCGCGAAATAGGCCAGACTCAGGGTTGCAAGACTCGCCAGACCCGCACTGCGCTCGAGGTTGCCGCGCAATTCATAGCTGATCGCACCACCGACGCTCAAGGCATTGATAAGCATTTCCGGATTGGCGAGGAGTTCGCGAAACCAGTAGGCATAGCCAACGAGTGCCGCGCACCCGACTATCTGAACGAACCACAGCGGCGGTACCAGCCCGCGCCGGCGCGGATTGACGATCGCAAACACATTGACCGGTAAAAAGGTGCCGTAGACCAGTGCCAGCAGGACTGCAAGCCCGAGAAGGAAGGCGTCACCCTGAAAGAAAAAGAATCCTTTCGCGGTGCTCAGGCGCACATCGAGCACGTTGGCGACAAACCAGATCAGCAGATAAGCCGGCAACAGCACGCCCGCGGTGATGAACCGCGGATTGAAAAACCACGGCAGCTCTCGCCTTGTCGACACCGGCGTCATGGCTGGGCCATCGCGATCTTGTCGTTGATCGACGGCAGCAGCAGACCGCGCTGACCCGGCGGCAGAGCAGCCACCAGATCGCTCAGAAAGGCCTTCTGAACTTGCAGCGACTGGTCGACGCGGCTCTCATTGCGAACGATCTGCGAAGTGCGCACCAGAATGCCATCGGGGATGCGACCGGCGATGCCCTCGGTCAGGATGTACCAGCGGGTCTGCCAGGCATTCACGGAAATGCTTTCGCCGATGCGGACCCAGTAAACGACCGGCTCGATCCGTCGCGCGCTGGCGGCAATCAGGGTCTTGCCTTCGGGCCCGCCCTGGCCGAGCGGCTCGAAGGGTCGCTGGCTTTCGATCCGGAAGCCCTGCGCCACATAACACAGCTCGGGCCGATGGATCTTCACCTCCTGGCGCTGCTGACGCCCCCAGGCCAATGCAAGCATGACCGACTCGCCCGCCGAGTTGCGATAGGTGCGCATCAGAATCTGGTCATAGATCTGCTGTGTGGTGTCCTGGGCGTCTCGCCTGACCGCCAGATCAACCTGCGAGCCGACGCCGGGCACATGGCGCCAGTCGCCAAAGCTTTTTGGAATCGTTGACTCAAGGTCGACCGCCCCCGGCAGGCTCATCGACACCCTGGGGGTCATCAGTGCAGCGGCCGCCACCGCAACAAGCATCGCGGCACACCAATACCAGGGCCACATCGGCAACCGTTTCATCGCGAGTCTCCCTTTTGCAGGTGGATGCCGGCTGAGGTGGGCCGGGCAGGCTGATTGCGGCCACCTCGCCTGAACAGGCGCAGCAGACCGGTCAGCAACAGATCGAATCCGAAGAACATCGCGAAGGCCAGCACGATCTCGAGATAGCCCGCCTGATCATGAAAGGCCCGCCCGGCACCATCACCATAGGCATAGGTGACCCACATCAGCAGACACACCCGCATGATGTTGGCAATGAATGCGATCGGCAGCACGGCGATCAGCAGGATCGCGTTGTGGGCCCAGCCGGGATTACGGGCCAGATAGACGAACACCAGACCGATGCCGGTGAGCGAAATCATCGAACTCAGACCAGAGCAGGCGTCGGCAATCAGCAACTGATAGGGGCCGATGTTCAGGACCACGCCGCTTCGTGCGACCGGGAAACCCAGCCAGTACATCACCGATTCGGAGGCGACCGACACCTGCTGCTTGAGCGGCAGCAGGATCGCATCGAGCAGCGAACCCGGCAGGGGCACGACGAAGAGCAGAAAGAACAGCGGGAACCACATCACCCGCAGTCCGGCCACGCCCCGGAAAATGAGCAGCAGCGAAGCCAGCACCGGTATCAGCGAGCCGACCTCGACCAGATGGATTTCCTGGGAACGCCCGATGACATAGCCGATCAGCCCGATCGCCAGAACAACCGCGCCAAGGCGCGGCATCGCGCCGTCGGGCGTGGCTGCGATCAGCTCGGTGCGCTGCTTCCAGGCGATCCAGGCACAGATCATCAGTATCAGCGGGCCGGCGGTGCCACGCTCATTGCGCCAGAAGATGTCCGCGACGTCGAGAAAGGTCGGCAGATACAGCGCCAGCAGACCGACACCCAGGGGCAGCAAAGACGCCAGTCGCAGTGACTGGCCAGGCTGGGAAGGGGCGAGCGCGATCATGGCTGGCGGTTGTAGACGATGCCCAAGGGCGCCTTGCCGATCTCGGCGAGGCGAGCAGCGAAGTCCCGAATCGCGCGCTCGCGGCTAAGGCGCTCCCGCACCACCATCAGCACCACGTCGGCGCTTCGGGCAACCAGCGAATAGTCTGCGCATTCGCTGGCTGCCGGTGTGTCGATCAGCATGACCGACGCCGAGGTCGACAGGTGCCCGAGGGTTTGCTCGAACGCCGCGCCACCGATCAGTTCCTGAGGGTTGGGCGGGCGACTGCCGGCAGTCAGAAGATCGAGGCTGCGAATCCCTGCAACCGGCCTGACACCGGGCACCGCCGATCGACCAGAGAGCCATGAAGCAAGGCCATCGCGGGACGAATCACCGAACAGCTTATGCTGCCGGGGATTGCGCAGGTCGGCATCAAGCAGAACGGTGCGCCGGCCCGACTGCGCAAAGACCACCGCCAGGTTGGCAGCCAGCCAGGAGCGGCCCTCGGCGCGCTGCGCACTGACGATGGCGATCCTGAGCGCCCGGCCCTGGGCAAGTCGGTGTGACTCATCGATCGTCAGTCGGGTCCGCAGGGCCCGCAGGCTCTCGGTATCCTGACTGAGCGGGTCGTGAAAGGCGGTCACCTCAGGCGCGATACTCAAGGCGCCGGTGGCATCGATCGAGACATACTCCTGCTCTGCCAGCGCACGCGCGACCGCCCGCGGCTCGACCAGTTTGAGCGCAACGGCCGCCTCGCCGAACAGCATCTCGTTGCTGCGCTGATGGTCGGCCACGCGCTCAAGGGCGGTCGAATCGATAGCGCCCTGGCGCAGCATGATCGTGCCAAGTCGGGATCGTGGCGGCGGCTCGTCCTGAAGCAGCTCATCCTCCACGGATTTCGCACGGGACTCATCCGTCACCGGCTTGGCGCCAGACGCACCCGGCGCTTCTCCTGCAGTGCGCAATGCATGCAGGTCGATCAGATTATGTTCGGGAGCATTCATGATGATGTCGGACTCAGTAGCTGGTCAGGAGAGGACTTCGCGAAATTTTTCTAAGGCGCAAGCGTCGGGGTGATCGCCCCACGGTGCCGATCACCGGCAGCCCGCCGAACTCGGCAGCGTCGCGGGCACTGAACACATGGCGGTTCGGCATTTCGGCCATGAGCACCGCAGCGATTGCCGCAAGCAGCCCCAGGACCATCGAGACGATCGAATTGACAACGGTATTCGGCGACGAGGCACGTGATGGCGGCACCGCCTTGTCGAGAATCATCAGGTTCGACTGCCGCAGGTTGCTCGCCAGCCCGGCTTTGGAGCCGCGTTGCGAAGCCTCTTCGAAAGCCCGCTCTGCGGTCTCGACATCACGGGTGAGCACCGTGAAGTCGTCGCGCTGGGACTTGATCCCGATGACCTTCTCGCGCTGCCGATCGAGTGCAACCCGCGCTTCCTGCTCACGCTGCCGGTTGACCTCATGCGTGCTCTCGAGGGCGCGAGCCACGGCAATCATTTCCTGATCGGTGCGCTTGCGAATCGACTCGATCTCTTCCTTGAGCTTGAGATAGTTGGGATGATTCACGCCCAGATTGCCACCCACATCGGCCAGCTGTTTCTCGAGACTGGCGCGGTCGTTTTTCAGCAACTGTATGTGGCCGCTCTGAAGGACATCGGGCAATTCGGACAAGGCCTTCGGGCCGCTCTTGAGCGCGGTGGCGGCGACTGCAGCACGCGAGCCCGACTCTGCAGACTGGCCCTGCAAGGCAACCAGACGTGTCGACAGCTCCTGCAGGCGCATGCTCTCAACGTCGAGCCGTTCGTCGACCGACACGATCTTGTTGGTGCGCTGATAGTCGCCGAGCTTTCGCTGCGCGGCGTCGAGGTTTTCGCGCAGTTTTTTCACACGCTCATCGAACCAGACCGACTGCTGGCGGGCAGGCTCGACCCGCAACTCGAGGTTGGTCTCGACATAGGCCTTGGCGAACTCATTGGCGAGCAAGGCTGAAAACTCAGGGTCCTTGCCGGCATAGCTGATCTGCAGCACCGTCGATTCGCGCGAGGGCTTGACCTTGAGCTGAGACACGAGCAGGTCGGCGATCCATTCACGCAAGGGGGTCGAGACTTTGCTGTCTGCGAATTGCGTGCGCAGTTCCTTGTTGGCCGCGAGATTGAGCGAATCGACCACGCGCAGCGCCACACGCTGGCTGCGCACCACATCGATCTCGGTCGCCAGGTAGGTCGCCGATCCGGTGAGACTGCCGGCCACACCCGAGACCGCATCGGGGTTGCGCAGATCGAGCAGCACATTGACCTCGGCGGTGTACTTCTTCGGCCACAGCAGGGTCCCGCCGATGCCAAGCGCCATCACCAGTAACAGCACGGTCAGAAACAGCCACTTGCGTCCGCCAAGCATGCGCAGGAATTGATTCATGGCCATCGTCAGAACTCCAGGGTTGCGCGCAGGACATACACCTGCGCGTTGTAGTCGAAAGCGGGGTTATTCGAATCACGGCGATCAAGGCGAAAGTCAGCGCCGAGCTCGACGGTTCGCATCGGACGGTAGGCCACACCGATCGTGGCGCCGTAGATCTTGTCCTGGCGTTCGGGGCCGGCCGCCACCGTGCCGGGCGTACCGGTGAAGTTGCGGTTGAGCACATCGGCGCCGGCACGCACCACCGTCTTGCCGGTGGCCTGCCACGCAGCACCCACATTTACGCCCCGCAGGCGGGCATAGGCCGCATTGATCTCGGCGGCGGCCGACAGTTCGTTTCGGGCGGTCGCATCAATGGTCAGGCTGCCACGCGGCCGCCACCGCATGCTCATCACATAGCTCAGGCCGGTGAAGTTGGGATTGTCGCCGGAGACGTAATCACGCGACTGAAGGCCGAATCGACCGAAGACGCTGGTTACCTCGGACACCTGCCAGTTCATGCGCACACCGACCAGGTTTTCGTTGTAGCCGTCGGTCCCGTCGGCGCTGCTGTCGGCTTGAGTGAATTTGGCAGACTGATTGCGCCAGACGAAATCGAAGACGCTGCCGGTTCGCCAATCGAAGCGCAGCCCGGTTTCGAGAAAGTCGAGCTGATAGTCGAGAAAGCTGCGCGATGCAGGCTGATTGTCGGTGGTGGTCATTCCAACGCCGGCGATGACCGACCATCTCGGCGCGAATTGCATGCTCCCGCGCACGCTCGCTGCGGCAACATTGACCGACGGTCGGCCAGCGGTGCGCACGTCGGCGAATCCGAGCAGCGTGCGGTTATACGAGACATCCACATCCAGGGTGTCGGCGTCGCCATGGAGCAGCCGCCAGCCCAGTGCGGAGTTGTAGCCGATGCCATCGAGGTAGCCGTACTGCTGATAGTGATTGTTGCGAATATCGAAGCTCGCGCGAAAAACTTGCGCCGAGGTCGGTCGCACAAAGCTCAGACCAGCCGACTCGAAGGTAATCATGTCGGAAGCCGGATTGCTCGGCAGGCGAAAGAGGTTCGTTTCGTACTGCAGGCCCACACCGGCCCGCACCAGCAAGTCGTCGCCGTCGATAGCTCGGGCCACGCCTGGCCAGATGCAGGCCATGGCAAGCCAGCCGAGCAGCAGACCACGCCACTGCGCACGCCACCGCGCACGCCAGAGCGTCGGTGGCCTGCTGCGCTGGCAACGCCCATGATCAGTAGGCCTTGGCATCACGAAAGACCAGCAGCACGGTGCGCAGCAGAATGTAGATATCCAGACGCAAGGTCCAGCTGCGCAGGTACTCGAGGTCGAATTCGATGCGCTTGCGCATCTGGTTGATGTCGTCGCCGCCCCGATAACCGTTGACCTGCGCCCAGCCGGTGATGCCCGGTCGCACCTTGTGGCGGATCATGTAGCCCGAGATGAGCTTGCGGTAGTGCTCGTTGACCGCCACCGCATGCGGGCGCGGGCCGACGATCGACATGCGCCCCTGCAGCACATTGACGAATTGCGGCAGTTCGTCGAGCGAGGTGGCCCTGATCAGTCTGCCGACACGGGTGACGCGCGAGTCGCCGACCGTCACCTGTTTGTACTGCTTGTCGCCATCCTCGGTAACCGTCATCGACCTGAACTTGTAAACGACGATGTCGCGGCCATCGAGACCGTAGCGACGCTGGCGAAAGATGATCGGGCCAGGCGACTCAAGCCGGATCGCCATCGCCACCATCGCCATCACCGGCGCAAGCGCCACCAGTGCGCCGGCGGACAGGACAATATCCATCAGCCGTTTGAGCGATCCGTGCACGCCCTGAAAAGGGGTTTCACAGACCGCCAGGACCGGGATGCCGTCGACATCATCGACCCGCGCCTGGATCAGATCGAAGACGGTCACATCCGGCACGAAATAAATCGAGGCGGTGGTGTCGCGCAACGTGTTGAGCATGGCCATGATGCGCGGATGGCTGGAGATCGGCAGGGTGATGTAGACCACGTCGATATCGTGCTGAACGACCAGGGCACTGAGCTCGTCGATGCGCCCGAGCAGGTGCTTGCGTGAGTCGGCATTCAGGCGTGTTTCGGCGCGGTCATCGATGAAGCCTGCGAACTGCAGCCCCAGATGCGGAGCGGCCCGCATCTTCTTGACCAGCCTGCCTGCGATCGGGTTGACACCGACGACCACCACCTTGCGGGCCTGATCGACGGCCATGCTGTGAGCGACCCGGGCCAGCCCGAAATGGGCGCCGACCATCACCACCGGGGTGGCCAGTGCCCACATCGAGATCGCCTGCAAGTCGAAATGCCCCAGAAAACGACCGGCATAACCGAAGAACAGCAATGCAAAGCAGGTCAGCGCCCAACTGGCAAAGACATCGCGCACGATCGCGCGACGGCGTTGGTAAGCGTTTGCCCTGCTTGGAAACGTCAGCGCAAAAACCAGCAGCGACAGCACGATTTCAGGGCGATCGAACTGGCCACAGTGAAGCTTCATGCAAACCCACAGCGACGCAATGGCCACAGTCGAGTCGAGGACCGCGCGGATGGCCTCGGGCAGTGTCTGGCTCGGGCCACCGAGCGGCAGAGATCGGATCGTCGTATCCATCGTCGAGTTCAGAACAGGCTCTCGCGTACATAGATCTGGTCGTCGGCAAGCACCGTGTCATCCAGACCGAGTTCTGATTCGACTGACTTGCCGTCACGGCCGATCCGCTGGACCAGCACTTTCGACTCACGCGCCCGCATCGTGAAGCCACCTGCCTTGGCCAGGGCCTGGCGGACGTTCATGTCGCGCTCGAGCGTGAACTGGCCAGGCCGCTGGACCTGTCCAAAGACATAGATCACCGATGCACGATGCACATAGATCGAATCACCACCCTTGACCTCGATATCGAGATCGGGGCGATCGTTCAGGTAAAGACTCGGCAGATCGACCGTGGTCCGTGTGCTCTTGCCGCCCTCGCGGCGGATCAGGATCAGGGTGTCGGATCCGGTCGGCAAAATGCCACCGGCGGTTGCCAGCATTTCGGTCAGCCTCACGCCGCGCTGCTCGAGGGGATAGCGGCCCGGGCGACCGACACTGCCGAGAACCGAGACCTGCTGACTGCGAAACTGCTGGACATTGACCGTGACCTGCGCGCGCTGCATGAAGCCACCGTCACGAAGACGGGTGGCAATCAGCTTTTCCGACTCGCCCGGGGTCAGACCGCCCACCTTGACCGCACCGATCAGCGGCAAGGAGATTTCACCGGCTTCCGAGACCCTTGCCTCGGTCGTCATGTCGAGGTTCTGGAAGACCTGCACCCTCACGACGTCGCCCGCGCCAAGGGGGTAATCATTCGCCGCGGACTGGGCATACACGGCTGTCGCGGCAAACAGGCCTGCCAGCAGCAAGGCCGTCCGCGCAAGCACTCTGTGGAGAAGTTGAATCATTGTTTTCACTGGATTGTCCGAGCGGAAAATGGGCTTGCTTGAAGGCGGCTCACTTGAGTCCAGCCACGCCCTTGGCAAGGGCCTTGTCATTGATCGGGTTCGCATCACCAGTGGCGGGCGCCGCGGCGGATGCGGCGGGCGCCGCGTTGTCTTTGGTCTCGGCCGATGGCGGCAGTGCGGCATCGCTTTGCGCTGCACCGGCCTCGCGCGGTTTGCGGTCGGCGAACTCACCGAGATAGGCGATCTTGGCGCTGTCGTTAAGACGTTTGACTTCGGCGGTAATCGCTTCCTGGCGCTTTCGGGTCGTCAGGAACTGCTCGATGAAGGGCTGCGCCTTGTCGAGTTCAACCGGCATGTCTTTGGTTTCGGTGACCTGCCCGATCACGATTTGCTGGCCCTGTCGCCAGATGACCAGATCGCCAACGCGCTTCTTTGCGAACTGGGGCACTGCCTGCAGGGGCAGGCTCTCGGGCGCCCGGGTATAGCCCCGGACAAGGGGCGCCTCGATGCCATTGGCCCTGAGCACGGAAGTCGCCTCGGAGAGCGTGCGAACCGATGCCAACTCCTTTTCGATTTTTGCCCAATTCTGGGGAATGCCCGGCAGCGACACCTCGTCGAACTTGATCACTCGCCGCTTTGCGAACAGGTCGAGGTTCTCGTCGTAGAACTTTCTGATCTCGTCGTCGGTCGGCTTGGAGCTCTGGGCGCCGATCTGGTCGATGGCAGCGCGGGCGAGGATGTCGCGTCGCGCAGAGTCGAGTTGCTGCATGACCTTGGCATCACGATCGATCTTGTTCGTGGTGGCGTACTGCAGCAGCGTCTCCTGCTCGATGAGCCGGTCGACGATGACCTGGCGTGCCTCGGTGATGCGCTCGGCCGGCATGCCCTGCGGCAGTCGCTGCGCCATGAAGTCGACCTGATGGACCGAGATCTCGCGGTCGTTGACTTTCGCCACGGCCTGGCCGGCCTTCGATGAATCGGCGTTACTGCAGGCAAGCAGTGTCGATGCGGCAGCAATCGTTACCAGCAGCAGCGTTGCGCGTTTGACGCCTAGGCTTGCCTGGTCTGACGGCAGGGGGAATTTCATGAGTAGCCTCTCGGTTCAGGGCGACCGCGAACGAGGCGGCGGTCGAAAGCACTTGCGGATTCGGTGCCGGACGATCGGGTGATCTGCCGGGGATCCGAACGATCTCCGCTGGGCTTTGCCCTGATGTGACGGCTCGCAGATCTATCGCTGCATTAGCGGTCGCATTAGGCCGAAAGGACGCTTGCCTGCATCTGAGCAGACTATTGGGAGGCTGATTCAGCGTCCCCCGAGCGAGGTTCGCTGATCGTCGACCTTATCCCGGTATTCCTGAAGGAGGGTTTCGACCCGGACGCGCTTGTAGCCTGAGAAGGGGTCGGTACGGACCAGCGCATCCCCATAGCCGCCGCGGTCGATCGCGGTGAGCAGGTCGGAGGTGATGCCGGACAGCGCAATATTGTTGCCCCGACAGGCAGTGAGGCGGCCGGCGAGATCGCGGCTCTCGGTGGCGCCCTGAGCCAGCAGCGCCTCCTGTTCCTTGATGCGAGCCAGGGCCTGCTGGGTTCGCAACGAGTCGGCCTGGCGCTGCCCGTCAGCGTCTTTCAGGCGTGCACCGGCATCGGCGGCCTCCTTGCGCGCCTGGGCGAGTTCACGCTCCAGACGGGCGATGGTGGACTCCTTTTCGCCTAGCTGGCGGCGGGACTGCGCCTGAACACGGTCGCGATTGGCGGCAATCTGCTTTTCGAGGGCTGTCCGCGCGTCATCGGCGGCGGTTTTATCGGCGAGAAGTTTGGCGTTTTCGGCCTTGAGTTGCGCTTGCGACGCCTGCAGGTTTCGGATCGCCTCGGCCTGTCGCGCCATCCCGGGATCAGCCTTCTTGGCGCCCGATTGCGATTGGGCAAACAAGGGGCCAGGACCAAGCAGTGAGATCGCCAGCGCGATCGGTGCAGCGCGCATCAGGATGGCCGTCATGGTCAGAACCTCGTCGTCAGGTCGATCTGGAAGGTGTTCACCCGGTACTGCGCGCCTTCGATCCGGTTGGCAGACATCCATCGCCCCCCCAAGGCGAGATTGCGATTCAGGCCGTAGGCGCCTGCCAGCGCGACGCATGACAGGTTGGTACCGCCCAGGCCGCAGTTCGGGTCGGTGAGCGCATCGAGGGTGGCGTCCTTCTCGACATAGCGATACAACACGGAAGCCTGCCAGTCGCGCTCACGCGTGACCGCGCGATGGCCAAGCGCGACGCGATACTGGTGGCCGTTCGTGCCGCGCGTCACGAGATAGCCGCCTGTGCGGTTCGCGATGTCTGCCGCGTCCCAGCCGGTGTTCTGGATCAGTTCGCCGCTGACGTCGATCACGATCGGATCGAAGTGCGCCGCCTCAAAGCCGAAGGTCAAGGCATTCACATTGAATTGGCTGGCCTGGCCCCAGATCGATCTGCTCGCGGTGTCGTAGACCGGATCGTTGATACGGAACAGGCTGTTGCCCTTTTGCCGGAAACCCGCCTCGTATTGGGACAGTGCATAGGAAGGCGTGCCGTAGTTGACGGTGTCCTGCTCACCGGCGACGTTGTTGAAGCCGTAACGAGCGAATGCCACCCGCATGCCGAAGACCGGGGAGGAGCGCCACTCGACGCCGGCCTGCAGACCGGACATCCAGCGGTCTTTGCCGAGCGAGTTTTCTTTCAGGGCGTAGGCGCCTGCGACGCCGATGAAGCGCACCTGATCGTTCAGGCTGTAGCCTGCCGAAGCCGCCGCACCATCGAAGCCGAGTTCCTCGGCAAACATCATCTCCGAGCTCAGATAGGGATTGGGCAGTCGGCCGGCGAGCAAGGCGAAATTGGCATTCGGTGCCCATTTCATGTAGGCCCTGTCGATCTTGATCTGGTAGCGCCCCGACGCATCACCAGCCGTCTGCGACGTGGAGGTCGGCCCGAGGGTGTTGCCGGTGGTGAAACGGATCGCGCTGGTCCACTGATCGTTGATGATCGCGGCGACGCCGAACCTGGCGCGCAGTACGAGGCGGTTGCGGTCGACCGTACTGTTGGTCAGGTCGGCATAGTTGGTGCCGCTGCCGTAGTCGTCGTACAGGACGGCAGGCGGTGCATTGTCGCCAGAAAAATTATCCTGCTGCAGGCGCACACGCAGGTCGCCGCTGAAGCGGAGTCGGTCAGCCCAGTCGGGCAGCGCCCCGGGCTCTCCCCATCGCTCCTCGCGTGCCTGTGCAACGACTTGCTGCTTGACCTGTTGCGTGATTTCGTTGCGGACCGATTCCGGCACGTATTGCACGCGAACAGGGTCGCTGGCGGCTGTCTCGCTGCGAACACCCGGACGGGCGACCGGGGGCTGTGCGCTGGCGGTGGCCGGCGCGTTGCTGCGCACACCCACGCCGGTTGCCGGCACGACAGCAACCGCGGCCGGGCTCGGGGCGCCCGGCGCGGTGGTTGCCGCGACACCCGCCCTGGCGCGTGCACGCGCCAGCAACTGATCGGCCTTGGCGCGCGACAGGGCGCCGGAAGCCACCAGCGCTTCGACCATGTCGGTCACGGTATCGCGCAGTTGCTCGAGATCGGCGCGCTCGTCGGCATGTGATGCGATCGGCATCAACAGCATCGGCAGGCTGGTGAGGGCGGCGATCAGTAAGGCAGGAGTTCTCATGATTGCGTGGGCCATTCGAAAATGTCAGGGTTGCGCGCCGGATCAGCCGAGATCGCGCAGATTGAGGAGGATCCACATCGGCTGCGGCATCGGTGCGGGCGGCGGCTCGCGCAGCGGCCGCGAGGCCAGCAGCCGGTCGCGGATCAGTTCGTTCTGGCGCTCGGTGGCATCGCGCATCTCGACGCGCTCGATGCGCCCGTTGCTGTCGACCCAGACTAGGATCGCCACCTGACCGCTGCTGCTCTTGAGTTCGGTGATTCGGTTGAGTTCTTCGTTCACATGACGGGTCAGCAGATCACGATAAAACCCGAACTGGGCTCGCCCGAGTCCGCCGCCACCACCGCCACCACCGATATTGGCGCCACTGTTGAGCAGGTCGCGTCCGCCCGGATTGGCGCCCAGACCGAAGCTGTCGCCTGTACCGCTGCCGGTGGCGGCAACACCGAGGCGCTCGGCAGGCGGCGGC
>CAMCXH010000082.1 GCA_945883285.1 Bordetella parapertussis
GTTGTGATCACCCCGGCCTCGATTTCGAAGCGACTGTTTCGCTCCTGAGCACTGGCGGGATTGAGCGTCAGGAAAAGCAGCGCTGCGGCCAGAGCGATCGAATAGATGTCGGTCATTTCAAAAGAGGGGGGTTTTGATGAAGCGGTTCGAACTTAGTCGACCGCTTGGCGCTCGTCAATGCCGCGAACTCCGCTGCAGTTGGTGCACAGGTTTGCGCAGCAGGCGTGCTGCGGTGCTCAGGCGTCGACGGCTGCCGGACCGGTGAACAGCGCCAGCACACCGGTATAGCCATAGAGCCGGTGATCGGCAATCTCGCCATTGGCAAAAAAACCCACCAGCGGGAACTCGCCGAGCTGCGACTGCAGCAGTCCGATCTCGACCGAGCCCGACCCGAACAGCGCCCGACCGCGTGCAACGCAGGACACATAAATTGCGCCGCGAATCTCGAGCGAATCGGTTTCGAGTTCTTCGCGCAGTTCGGTGCAGATGCGCATCAGGTCGGCGCGGGCCGCCTGGGCGTCGCGGGTGCAAAAGACCGCGCGATCGCCTTCCTGCGGCACCGCGGCCACCGCCAGAAGGCGGTTATGCGGGTCGATGCCCACCAGATTGCGCACGACATAGTCGCCAAAACCCGGGCGCGGGCCGCGCGGTGGCGCATCCCCGTCGGCCAGGCCCACCAGCAGGCCGTTGCGCACGCGCTCGGGGGGCAGCGCGCGCAGCAGCGTCGCGCCGTCGCTGCTGCGCCGGGCGTCTTCCGAGACGCCGAGGTCGGCCAGCAGCACATCGAGAGCCGGGCGGCCATCGAGCGTGCGGATGAGGTTGGACTGGCAGGCCGAGATCACATGCTCGCCCGCCAGCGGGCTGCAGCCCTGGGTCACGCGCATCCGCAGGTCGACTTCAGACGAAAACACCACGCCCGACAGGCCGCCCGAGAGGACCTGATTGGCGATCTGGATCAGCGGCTCGACCTGCCCGCTGGCACCGCCGCCGAACATCATGCCGCCGCCGACCTTGCCGGCCATGTCGCCGATCAGCTCGGCCAGATCGGGGGTGGCCGGATCGGCATGGATCAGCGCTGCCTGCGCGGCGACTGCGCCACTTGAGGTGCGCTCGCCAGGCGGGGGTGGCGGCGTCGCACCCGAAAAGACCCGGAAGCTGTCGGCCGGCAGATCGAGCAGCATGATCGCGATGGCCGGCTCGCTGTCGTATTCGACACCGGTCGAGACGATGGCATGGCCGCAGGTGCCGGCCCAGTCGCGCACGCCGGTGCGCTCTTCGAGCAGCGCGACGATGTCGTCGGCATGGGCAGCGTACTCGGCGCTCAGATAGACCACGCCCAGATTGGCATCCTTGGCCCAGCCGGGCTGGTTGACCCGGCCCTCGACCTGGGCAAGTGCCAGTTCGGTGGCCATACGCCAGTTGGGATGGGTGGCGTGGCCGTACCGAAAGCGCGTCATGCAGCCCCGCGCCTGGCGGGTGTGGTGCGTTTTTGGGTCGCTGCGCGGTTGCCCGCCGATGCCGGCTTCTTGGCTGCGGTGCCGCCTTTGGCGGCGGGCTTCGAGCGCGATCGCGTTGCCTTTTTGCCGGCCGGTGCCAGCCCCGGCACGAGTGACGCGCTGGCGGCAGCCTGAGCGATCTGCGAAAAGCTGTTCTGCAGCATCGTCCACCAGGCGCCCGGGTCGATGCCCGGCGCCGATGCTGTTTGCGCCGGGGCCTCAGGGGCCTGCGGCTTGTCCTGCGGTTTCTCCTCGGCTCTCTCCTGCGGCGGCGGCCGCGCGCCAGCCTGTGCAGGCTTGGCCGCCGCCTCGGGATCGGTTCGGCCAGGCGGCGGCTTCATCGGCCAGCCATCGGTCGAAAACCGCGAGGCTTTCGGTGCCGGGCTTGCAGCCCTGGCCATCGCGGCCATCGGGGACGGCATACCGGCCTGCTCGCTGAAGGCCCTGATCGCGGCGAGCGTGCCGCGCTGGATTTCGAGCCCCTGGATGGTGTTGTGCAGCATGCTCTGATTGACATTGAGCCATTGCTCGACCGCCTTGAGGTCGGCGATCCGCTTGTCGAGCTCATTGAGATCGACCGTCGGCAGCATGGCGCTGGGAACATTGAAATTCGACCAGGCGCGCTTGACCATCTCGACCCCATCGAGCATCTGCCCGAATCCGCCTGCGGCCATCTTGCTGAAGTCAAAAGGTCCGGGAATGGAAGTCATCGATCACCTCGTCTGATGTCGAAAGATGGGCGATTGTGCCCGATCAATAACCGCGCGCCGCATCGACCCGCTGGCGCAGGGGCTTGCCCTGTTTCAGCAGATCGACCGCCTCGATGAACTGCCCGATGACCGCACCCGGATCGAGCTGACCGCCGACATGCGGCGTGAGCGTCAGATTGGGAGCGCTCCACAGCGGATCATCGGCGGCCATCGGCTCGTTGACCTGCACATCGATGCTTGCACCACCGAGCTGGCCCGATTCGAGCGCTGCGATCAGATCGGCCTCGACCACCTGGCCGCCCCGACCGATATTCACGAAGATTGCACCGCGCGGCAGCTTCGCAAGCAGATCGGCATTGATCAGGCCAGTGGTCTGCGCAGTCAGCGGCAGCGCGCACACCAGCACCGACGCCTGCGGCAGCGCCTGCGCCAGTCCGTCGGTGCCGGCAAAGGTCTGGATGCCGGGCAGCTCGCGCGGCGTGCGGCTCCAGCCCGACACCTTGAACCCCATCATCGCCAGCGATTGCGCAATGCGAATGCCGATCGGGCCCAGGCCGAGCACCAGCGCCGGGATTCCCATCGACTTCGAACGGTGACGGCTCCAGTCGCGTGCGGCCTGCTGGGCGCGATACAGGGGTGCCAGACGCAGATGGTCGAGTGCGGCATGAACGACGTATTGCGCCAGTTCGATCGCCTGGGCATCGTCCGACACGCGAGAGACCGGCAGCGAAGCCGGCAGATCAGGAGTGGCGAGCAGCTTGTCGGCGCCGGCGGCGCAGCAGTAGAGCAACTCGAGATTGGGCAGCTTCGGCAGCACGCCGGCCGGCAGTCGCCAGGCAATCAGCCACCGCACCGACAGCGGGTCGACATCGTCGAGCGAGGTATGAATCGGGTGCGGGAAACCGCTTTCGCGCAGGGCATTGACGAAGCCGTCATGCGGAATCGGCTTGCTCATGATCAGGACAGACATGTCTCTCACTCTCATCGGATTGTCTGCCGGATTATCGCCCAGACACTCCCCAAGGCTAGAGGGCCGCCGCGAAGTGTGATATTCAGTGAATGATGAACCTTCCGACAGCGCACTTCGCCACCCTTTGCAAATACGCCGGAATCAGCTTCATTGCCGGTGCGGTCAACCACGGTTTTTTCAGTGGCGAGCGTTCGCTGCTGACCGCCGGCATCGGCGTGCTCGTCTATCTGGTGGGTGGCATCCTCGAGATGCGTGCCTCGCCCGACGGCAGCCAGCGCTGGGTCGACCTGCTCGGTCTGGGCATCGTGTCGTCGATCGGCCTGGGTTTTTTTACCGGCGGTCTGCAGCACTTTCCCGATTCGCCTGCCCGCAGTGCCTGGGTGGTGCCGCTGGGTTTTGCAATGAGTCTGCTGGCCTACTGGCTGATGCAGGGCCGCGACCGGGCACCGCTGCGCACCGTGCTGGGCTACGGTCTGGTGACCGGCACTGTGGTGCTGGCCGGCAGTCTGATCGCCTGGCAGATGCTGCCCGGCGGCGGCGGTCACGACCATGACCACGCCTCGCACTCGCACGAGGCTTCCCCTGCGCCTGCGGCTGCCGCACTCCCCGGGTCGTCATCGTCCGGCACGGCGTCATCGCAGCCGACAGCGAATGCCTCAGCGCCGCTGCGCGAACTGCGTATCGAGATGGATGACACCATGCGGTTTTCGCCGTCGGCGCTCACAGTCACTGCCGGCGAGCGGGTCAGGCTGGTGGTCGTCAACCGCGGCAAGCTGACGCATGAACTCGTCATCGGCACGGCCGACGAGCTGGCCCACCATCAGCGCGAGATGAAGTCAGGCAGCGCTGCGCATCATCACCACTCCGACTCGGAGATCAGTGTCGAGGCAGGCCAAAGTCGCGAGGTGATCAGAAGTTTCGACAAGAGCGGTGAACTCGGCATTGCCTGTTTCGAACCCGGGCATTACGAGGCCGGCATGAAGGGCACGCTCACGGTGTTGCCGCGGTCCTGAGACCCGGGCCGGTCGTCAGCGCGGCTTGTTCGGCAACGATTTGCCGACTCGCTGCTCAATCGCGCCAAACACCGACTGGCCGTCCGAACCGAGTATCTCGATTTTTACGGTATCGCCGAAGGCCATGTAGCCGGTCTGCGCGACACCTGATTCGATCATCTCGAGCGCCCTTACCTCGGCGATGCACGACCAGCCCTTCGAGGCGTCCTTGTTCGAGACCGTCCCCGAGCCGATGATGCTGCCGGCACGTGTGCGCCGCGTCTTGACCGCATGCGACAGCAGCTGGCGAAAATCGAACACCATGTCCTCACCAGCCTGCGCCTCACCCACCTTGCGGCCATTCCAGTGACACAGCACCGGCCGATGCACCTTCCCGTCGATCCATGCTGTGCCGAGTTCGTCGGGCGTGACCGCCACCGGCGAAAACGCAGTGGCCGGCTTGCCGTGAACAAAGCCGAAGCCCTTGGCCAGCTCGTCCGGGATCAGGTTGCGCAGGCTCCAGTCGTTGGCCAGCATCAGCAGACGGATGTGGTCGGCGCACTGCTCGGGCGAGGCGCCCATCGGCACGTCGTCAGTGACCACCGCCAGCTCGGCCTCGAAATCGATGCCCCAGTCTTCGCTGGCAAAGACCGCCTCGTCGCAGGGCCCCAGAAAATCGTCTGATCCGCCCTGATACATCAGCGGGTCGTGCCAGAAGCGCTGCGGCATCTCCGCTTTACGGGCACGCCGCACCAGTTCGACATGATTCACATAAGTCGACCCGTCAAGCCACTGGAACGCGCGCGGCAGCGGCGCCATGCACTGGGTCGGATCGAAAGCAAAGGCATGCCGGGCGCGACCGGCATTGAGCGTGAGCGACAGATCCTCGAGTTGCGGCGCCATGAAGGCCCAGTCGTCGAGTGCCCGCTGCAGCGTCGGCGCAATCGACTGGGCAAAGTGCGCGGTGGCAAGGTCACGGCTGACCACGACCAGCTGTCCGTCGCGGCTGCCGTCCTTCAATGTCGCGAGTTTCATCTCTGATTCCCTCTGAATGCCGCGTCAGACGGCGTCGCAGGATAGCAAAGGCGGTCGGCGAGCGACCTGTAACAGCGGCAAGCTGACGTAATCCCGATGGATGATCCTCGCGTGCCCTGCGAGCATCGCGTTTCCTCATTGACTGATGGAGCACACAGATGAACCAATCCGCTATCCGGGTCCTGCTGTCAGGCGCTGCCCTGCTTGCTGCATTGGGCACTGGCCTCGCCTCGGCGCAATCCTCGGCCGGGCCGCCAGCAGCATCCCCGGGCGCGCCGCCTGCTGCCGCAACGCCGGGTGCACCGCAGGGCACGCCGCCGGGACTGGCCGCGCCGCGCGGGGGTGACTGCGGCCCCGGTGGCCCGGGAGGTGCCAGAGGGTCGGCCATGCATCCCGGCGCGATGATGAACTGGCTCGATACCGACGCCGATGGCCAGATCAGTCGGGCCGAGCTCGAGGCGGCCAACCAGGCTCGCCTTGCCCGCGAACTCAAGGCATTCGATGCCGCCGATCTCAACAAGGACGGCAAGCTGTCGCGGGATGAGATGAAGGCGTTTCGTGATGCCATGCGGGCTCAGGGCGGCCCGGGTGGCCGCCCCGCTGCGCCGCCGCCGGCAAAGCCCGCAGCCTGACCCCACGCGGCCCGACACAGCCGCCTCGATCGCTTCATATGCCCTCGCCCTGCGCCGTTCATCGACCGATCTGACTTCGCGCGAGATCGCATGATCGGGGCCATGAACGCCATCCGTCCCCGAGCCCTTGCCGCATCGCTTGAGAGCTCCGGCTCCGCAGCCGATCCGATGACCCCCCTTTATGCCCGCGCCGACCGCTGGCTGCTGGCGGTGCTGGCGATCTGCGAGCTTGCGGCCATCGGGCTGTCGCTCTACTTCAGTCGAATCGATCTGGCGCTCGGCATCGGACTGCCGGTCGTTGGCATTGCGGCTTTCCTGGTCCTGACCCAGCCGGGCCGACTGGCGACGCGGCTTTACATGGCCTTTGCCTTCATGGCGATCACCGCGCTTCAGATCCAGTTGTCCAACGGACTGCAGGAGGCGCACTTCGGGGTCTTCGTCGGCCTGGCGTTTCTGCTGGCCTATCGCGACTGGAAGCCGATCCTGGTGGGAGCGGTGACCATTGCCCTGCACCACGTGAGCTTCAATCTCTTGCAGCAGTGGGGCTGGGGGCCGATCTGCTTTGCACAGTCGAGCTGGGTGATGGTCGCGATGCACGCCTCCTATGTGGTGGTGCAGTCAGCGCTGCAGATTGTCATGGCCCTCGAACTCAGTCACGACGCCCGCCTGGGCACCGAGCTGGCGCGAGTGACCCAATCGATGCGCGGCAGCGCCGATCGCCTGTGCCTCGATCTGTCCTCGGTGCAGGTCGAGACGCCGCTTGGGCGTGATCTGCTTGAGTCGATCGAGCGGATCGGCGCAGTGATGCAGGAAGTCGAGGCCTCGGCCGCATCGGTTCGCATCGCGTCGGTCGAAATCGCGCAGGGCAATGGCGATCTCTCGGAGCGCACTGAACAAACCGCCGCCAACCTGCAGAAAACCGCCTCCTCCATGGAAGAGCTGGCCGCGACCGTGCGCCAGACCGCTGACCATGCCGAGCGGGCCGAGGCCCTCTCGCTCGCAGCCTCGAAGGTAGCGGTCGATGGCGGCCAGTCGGTCGAGGATGTGGTCTTGACCATGGCCGGCATCACGCAGAGCAGCCGCAAGATCGGCGACATCATCGGTGTGATCGATGGCATTGCCTTTCAGACGAATATTCTTGCGCTCAATGCCGCGGTCGAGGCCGCCCGCGCCGGCGAGCAGGGCCGTGGCTTTGCGGTGGTGGCGGCCGAGGTCCGCTCGCTTGCCAAGCGCAGCACCGATGCCGCCCGCGAGATCAAGCTGCTGATCGAGGAGTCGGTAGCCCGGGTCGAGCAGGGCTCGCAGCGGGTCGGCGAAGCCGGTGCGACCATGCGGCGCATCGTTGAATCGGTGCAGGAAACCGGCTCACTGATTGCCGAGATCAGCCGTGCAACCCAGGAGCAGAGCGCGGGCGTGGCGCATGTGAATCAGGCGGTCGGCGAGCTCGACGGCATGACCCAGCAGAACTCGGCGCTGGTCGAGCAAAGCGCCGCTGCGGCGCTCAGCCTGAAAGATCAGGCCGAGCGGTTGTCGCATGCGGTGGCTCAGTTCGAGGTCCGGCGCGGCTGATCCGCCGGTCGGCCCCGCCCGGTCTCAGTCGAGCTTGATCCCGGTCTGCTCGGTCAGACGCACCCAGATCGGACTTTCGTCGCGCCAGCGCTGCTGGGCCACCGCGGTCGTCGTCGGCTTGGCATCGATGGCGAAGGCTTCGCGCAGGGCCAGTCCCTTGGGCGATTCGGCCGCCTCCACAAACAGATCACCCATGCGCTTGACGATGTCGGCCGGTGTGCCGGCTGGTGCAAGCATGGCCAGGCAGCCGTCGAGCTTGAAGACCTGCCCTTCAAACCCTTGCGAGACAAAGGAGGTCACCTGCGGCAGTTTCGGCGACTTTTCGCTCCCGACCGAGGCAAGCACCCGCACCGTCCCCTTGGCCAGATGCGGTGACAGGGCAACATAACTGCCGATGCCCCCTTGCACCACGCCCGAGACCACATCGATCCACATCGGGCCTTCGCCCTTGTAGTGGATGACCTCGATCTTCGTGCCAAAGCGCGAATTGAAGTCGGCAGCCGCCAGATGCGGGACCGAGGCCTGACCGTAGCTCGCCATCGAGGTCTGCTTGGTCTTGGCGATCTCGACCCAGTCCTTGACGGTCTTGGCCGGCGAGTCGGTGGGCACCGCCATCAGCAGCGGCCCGACCGGCAGCAGCGAGATCGGCGTGAAGTCCTTGTCGGCCTCGAAGGGCAGCTTGCGATACAGCGCCCGGCTGCCCCAGACCGAGGTCGAGGTGGTCACGCCGATGGTGTAGCCATCAGGCGCCGCCCGCGACAGCGCCTCGAGCGAGATGAAGCCGCCCGCGCCGACCCGGTTTTCGACCACCACCGGCACACCGAGCTTCTGGCTCATGTAGTCGCCGAGCATTCGCGCATAAGGGTCTGTCGTGCCCCCCGGCGCAAAGCCGCAGAAAATTCGGATCGGCTTGGTCGGCCAGGCCTGAGCATGGGCGCTGGGCAGTGCAGCCGCCCCGAGTGCCGCGAGTGCGGCGCGATGGATCAGTCTTCGATCAGGGGAATCGATATGCATGCAGGTCTCCTCGCTGGACGGCTCGAGATGGCCATCTCAAGCCCATCGTGGCAGATCACGACCGGCCTGTGAAGCGAGCGTGTCGCTCAGGGCTTGGTCACTCCCAGCTTGTAGACCGTCGTGCCTTCCTTGATCGTCTCGACCACCTGGATGTTCTTGATGCTTGCCGGATCGACTTTCAGCGGGTTTTTCTCCAGCACCACCAGATCGGCGAGCTTGCCGGTCTCGAGCGTGCCTTTCGTCTTTTCTTCCTTGATCTGATAAGCCGCCATCGCGGTCACCGCGCGCAGTCCGACATAAGGCGTGACCCGCTCGTCGGGGCCGAGCACCTTGCCGCTTGCCGAGACGCGGTTGACGCCGGCATCCACCAGCGCCAGCACCGACGGTGACGGGGTAACCGGCGCATCGTGCGAGAAGGTAAAGGGCATGCCGCGCTTCTCGAAAGTGTTGGCCGGATTGGCAAACGCGGTTCGCTTCGGCCCCCACAGCACCGCGATCGAATCGCCGCCCTTGGGCAGGGTGGTGGTGAGAAAGCTCGGAACCGCGCCAACCGCCTTGATGCGCGCAAGCTGGTCCGGTCGCAGCACCGCTGCATGGATGAATACCGGGCGATGGTCACGCATGCCGTACTTTTTCTTCGCTTTCTCGATCGCCCGCAATGCCTGGTCGGCGGCTGCATCGCCCAGCATGTGCATGTTGATCTGCATGTTGCTCGTCCAGTACTTGTCGAAGGTGGCATCGAGTGCCTCGTTCGGAACCTGCTGGTAGCCCTTGAATGAACCGGTCTTGCCAGGTGGGTTGATCGAAAAGGGCTCGGTCATCCAGCAGGTGTCGGGGCTGCCGTCGAGCCAGTACTTGATGCCGCCCAGACGCACCCGATTGATATAGCGCTTGTCCAGATCAGGACGCAGCGCCAGCAGCTTTTTCGAGGTGCCGTCGGGCTTGGCGTTGTACTCGGTCGCAATCGAATAGGCAGCATTGACCGCGTCGTCGGTGGCGGTGTCCTTGGCGCAGATATAGAGGTCGATCGGCAAAACCTTCTTGTCGATCGCGTTGCGAACGATATCGATGTCGTCGGCGCCCAGCCCGAGGCCGCATTCCTGCGCGGTGGTCTGGCCATGTCGCGCCCATTGACCTGCTGCGCCCGCTGCCACCCGATCGGCCAGTTCGCCGGTAAAGGCAGGGCGCTTGATGCGCACCGCATTGAGTGCGGTTTCTTCCATCGGACCGGCGAGCGATTTGCCGTCGGCCTTGCGCGCAAAGACCCCGCCCTCCGGGTCTTTGGTATCGGCGCTGAAGCCGGTGAGCTTGAAGAGCGCCGAGTTGCCCGAGGCAAGATGGCCCGACGAATCGACGATCATCACCGGCCGGTCGGCCGAAATCGTGTCGAGCTCTTCGATGGTCGGCGTGCGGTTTTCTTTCATGCCGCGTGCGCTGTAGCCCATGCCGACGATCCATTGCCCGTCGGGCACCTTGCTGACATGGGCCTTCATGCGCGCGAGCAGATCCGGAATGTCGGGCGTGTTGAAGAGGTCGGCGTCCATCATGTTCTTGCCGAACAGGATCATGTGCCCGTGGGTGTCAATGAAGCCGGGCAGCAGGGTCTTGCCGGCCAGATCGACCATCTGCGTGCCGCTGCCCTTCAGCTTCATTGCGCCGCTGCGCGGGCCGACATAGGCGATCTTGCCGCCGCGCACCGCCAGCGCACTGGCGTACTCGGGCGTCTTGCCCTTCATCGTGAGGATGTCGCCGCCGAAATAGATGGTATCGGCAGGCTGTGCCGACACCGCCACCGGTAGCGACGCGGCGACTGCCAGCGCGATGGCGGCAAGCGCCGATGTGCTCAATCTCATGTCTGATCCTCTGCCTGCGGGGTTTTTGAACGTTAAGCGCCTCAGGCTGATTGAATCAAAAAATAATCTTTCTCACAACGTGGATATCGATTTTTGCAAGGTGTGCCCAGGCGGGTTCGTCGTTCAGTCGAGTTGACGCACCCGGCTGATCACCCAGCAGGCAATCGCGATCATCAGAATCGCGCCGCTTTCATAGAGCAGGATCGATGGATCCCCCTCCTTGCCCTGCAGGATGATCAGCCGGCTGAGCGCAGTCATGGCGATGAACAGCGGAATCGTGATCGGAATCTTGCTGCTGCTGTAGAAGGCCGCCAGCATGCCGAGCACCTCGGCATAGATGAACATCAGCAGCAGGTCTTTCAGCTCGATCTGATGGTGGTCGATCAGACGCATGACCTCCTGGAACATCGCCGCCACCGTGAAGCAGGCGATCAGGACCAGAAAAATTTTTTCGGAAATTTCGATCAGTCGCTTGATATTCATGTCGTGAGGTCTCCGCGTTCTCAGCTTTGAAGGGATTTCCACATCTCGATGTCACGCTCGGCGGTCCAGATGCGCGGATGCCGGATGCCGCTGGCTTCGTCGAAAGCCCGCGAGACATCGAAGGGCAGGCAGTGCTCATAGATGAAGACCTTGCCGAAGACCGGGTCCATCACGGCGCGCACATCTTCAAACACCTGTTTGAGATCCTTGCCGGCGGCCACGCCCGCGCGGGCTGTGCTGTAGAGGTCGGTCACCCATTTGCGGGTGTAGTCGATCGCCTTGTCGCAGTCGGCAGGGTTGAGCAGGGCTTCGCCGCGGCCCGGCACCAGCTTGTGCGCTTTCAGGGCGCGCAGTTTTTCAAGCGTTGCCGGCCATTCTTCGAGCTGGGCGTCGCCGGTATAGACGCCGGCGTTGTACTCCACCAGGTCGCCCGAGAACACCACGTTCTGCGAGGGCACCCAGGCAATCGTGTCGCCCTTGGTGTGACCGGCGCCCAGATGCATCAGGCGGACTTCCAGCTTGCCCAGAAAGAGGGTCAGCTCGCGCTCGAACACCATGGTCGGCCAGGTCAGGCCGGGCACCGATTCGACCCCGGCAAACAGCCGCGGAAAGCGCTCGATCTCGCTTTTCATATCTTGCGCACCGCGCTCGACGATCAGCTCCCATGTGCCGCGCGAGGCGATCACCTCGGTGGCGCCTTCCTTGAAATAGGCCGACGCGCCAAGCACCCGCACTGCGTGGTAGTGGCTGAGCACCACATACTTGATCGGCTTGTCGGTGATGCCGCGAATGCGGGCGATCAGGTCCTGCGCCATGGCCGGCGTGGCCGTGGTGTCGATCACCATACAGGCATCGTCGCCGATGATCACGCCCGAATTCGGATCGCCTTCGGTGGTGTAGGCCCAGCAGTTGGCCGATAGCTGCGTGAAGGTGACCACCTTCTCGGTGAGGTCGGCCTGCGAGGCGAAAGATGCGCTCATCGGAGTCTCCGGGGTAGGGTTGCCGGGCAAGGGCTCGGCGGCGGGCCAATCGGTTCAGTGCAATCGGTCTGCGCAGCCAGGATCGGCATAAGTATACGGAGCGAAGATCGCGGACCGACTCATCGCGATTCCTGGGCGCTGTGCAATGCTGTGCGGGGCGCGGCCGCCTGAAGGCCGCGCTCCCACAATTCGATGACCAGTTGCGCATAGCGCTCGTAACTCATCGGCCCGTCGGGACGCAGCCATGCGAAGGTGAAATTGATCATGCCCAGCAGCGCCATGGTTGCCGGCTTGCGCTCGTCGGCGCTGAAGCGCTCGGGCGCCACCTTGCGCAGGCACTCGCCGAGCGCCTCGACCACCGCACGTTCCTGCGAGCGGATCTGTTCGCGCAGGGCCGGCTCCAGAAAACGCACATCGTTGAGTAGCGCGATATGCAGTTCGCGCGAGTCGCGATACTCGATCAGCAGCGTGCGCACCAGTTCGCCGAGTTCATCGGCCGCTGACAGGCTGCGCGCGCCGACGCCTTCGACCTTCGCGATCAGGCGCCGGGTATAGCGATCGAGCGACTCGAACAGCAGCGCCTCCTTGCTCGGAAAGTAGTGGTAGAGCGCCGCCTTCGACAGGCCGCAGGCCTGTGCGAGCTGGGCCATCGAGGCACTCGGATAGCCGAGTTCGGCAAAGGCTGCGGTGGCCTGTGTCAGGATCAGGTCGCGTTGCCGGTCGTGGTCGATCGCCTTGGGACGAGCCATGCCTAGCGCTCGTCGAAGCTGATCACGACATGGTCGGTTACCGGATGGGACTGGCAAGTCAGCACGAAACCCTTGGCGATTTCCTGGGGTTCGAGCGTGTAATTGCGGTCCATCCTGACTTCGCCTTCGAGTACGCGGGCACGACAGGTGCAACAGACTGCTGCTTTGCAGGCATAGGGCAGGTTGGCTCCCGCGGCCAGACCGGCATCGAGAATTGACGGGCCATCGGCCGCGATGCGCAGATGCCGTGCCTTGCCGTCGGCGATGATCACCACCGTCGCACCGGCTGCTTCGCCGGGTTGTGCTGCCGGCGTCGATTTGGTGTTTTGTGTGGCGCTTTGAGTGACGCTTTGTACGTCGCCCTGGTTGGCAGACCCTGCGCCAGACTCGCCCGGTGTCGCCGTCCCGGGTGAACCGAAGCGTTCGATATGGATCCTGTCGGCCGCCACGCCGGCCTCGCGCAGGCTTGATTCGACCGCGTCCATCATCGGCGCCGGGCCACAGATGAAGGCCTCGTCGATCGACTGCGGCCGGATCAGGGTCTGCAGCAGTTCGCGGCAGCGCGGCGCATCGAGCAGACCCGAGAGCAGATCGACTTCGTTCGGCTCGTCCGACAGCACATGGATCAGCGCCAGCCGGTCGATGTAGCGATTTTTCAGGGCCTGCAGCGCCTCCAGAAACATGATTGACTCGACGGTGCGATTGCCGTAGACGAGCGTAAAGCGGCTGGCGGGCTCGGTTGCGAGCAAGGTCCGGATCAGCGAGAGCATCGGCGTGATGCCTGAGCCGCCGGCGAATCCGACATGATGGCGCGAGCGGCTCGTATCGGGCGCGACGCCGAAGCGCCCGTCGGGCGTCATGACCTCAATCGACGCGCCGGCCACGAGCGCCCGGTTGGCCCAATTCGAGAACCGGCCCTGTGCGACCCGCTTGATCGCCACGCGCAGCTCGCCGGTGGCCTGGTAGTCGGGCTCTCCGACGCACACCGAATACGATCGGCGCAGGGTGTCGTTGTCGACGCTTGCGCTCAGTGTGAGGAACTGCCCGGCCCGAAAGCGATAGGCCTCGCGCAGCTCCTGGGGCACCTCGAAGGCCACCGAGATCGAATCGGCGGTCTCCGGCCTGACCTCGCGGATCGTCAGCCTGTGAAAGCTTGGCATCGCCATGGCGGTGTCTCTGCAGGGGTTCAGTAGGGCTTGAAGTAGTCGAAGGGCTCGCGACAGGCGAGGCAGCGATGGATCGCCTTGCACGGGGTCGATCCATAGGCAGACAGTTGCTCGGTCTTTGGCGACCCGCAATTCGGGCAGGTGATCGGTGCTTCTGGGGCCGCTTCTTGCGCCGCATCGGTCATGTCGCTCACCGCTCCTGCCGACCGCCTGCGCGGCACGAAGCGCATCACCACATCCTGCTGCACGGCGGCTCGCCCGGGCGGGGCGATGCCATAGGCGCGCAGACGTTCACGGCCGGTCTCGCTGATCCAGTCGGTGGTCCAGGGCGGCGAGAGCGTCAGACGCACCTGGGCATCGGCAAAACCGTTCTCCAGCAGGATCTGCCGCACATCGGCGGCGATCACTTCGGTTGCCGGGCAGCCGGTGTAGGTCGGCGTGATTGTCACCACGATGCGTCCGGCTTCGCGCTGCACCGATCGCACGATGCCCAGGTCGCCCAGCGTGATCACCGGGATCTCGGGGTCGGGCACCGAGGCGGCGAGTGCCGCGGCTTGCGCGAGCAGCGGGTCGGCCTCGCTGATCACCATTGCGCACCCGGATCGCTGCGGGCCAGCGACTGCATTTCGGCCAGCAAAAAGCCGAGGTGTTCGCTGTGCCGCCCGAGCTTGCCGCTCGACACAAAGGCGGTGTGGGCCGGCCGCGCCAGGCTGGCCTGAGCCAGGCTGGCATCCAGTGTCCGGTCCCAGACCGGCTTGAGCGTGCCGAGCATCGGGCCGATACCGGCGTTCGCGGCGGCCACATCGACCGGATCGTCGGCCCACCATTCATTGGCATAGGGCCACAGACGATCAAAAGCCGCCTGCATCCGGTCGTGCGAAGCCTGCGTGCCGTCCCCGAGCCTGACCGTCCATTCCGAGGCGTGACGCAGGTGCGCGCGTGACTCCTTGACCGACTTGGCGGCGATCTGCGCGAGGCCCTGATCGCTTGAATTTGCGAGGGCTTCCCACAGCGGCACCGCCAGCGCCGAAAACATCAGATTGCGAGCAATCGTGACCGCGTAATCGTTGTGAGAACCATCGCCATTGGGCAACTCGAGCAGAGTCCAGTTGCGAAATTGCGACTCATCGCGAAAGTAGGCGAGCGCATCCTCATCGCGGCCCTTGTCCTCGAGCAGGGCAGCGTGAGACAGGAGCAGGCGTGCCTGTCCGACAAGATCGAGCGCCACATTGGTGAGCGCAATGTCCTCTTCGAGCATCGGGCCATGGCCGCACCACTCGGCCAGACGCTGACCGAGCACCAGTGTGCTGTCGGCCAGACGTAAAACATACTCGGCATGAAAGTCGGGGGCGGGCATGAGGGTCCTTGCGGCACGGCCTGCGCGACGCTGTGCAGGCGGCGTGCGCTACATGTTCTTCACTTCGTCGGGCAATTCGTAGAAGGTCGGATGCCGATAGATCTTGTCGGCCATCGGGTCGAAGTCGGTCGATTGCTCTTCGGCCAGCGAGGCGGTGATCGCCGCCGAGGGCACGACCCAGATGCTCACGCCCTCCATCCGGCGGGTATAAACGTCGCGCGCCATGCGCAGGGCCATCTGGGCATCGGCGGCATGCAGGCTGCCGCAGTGCTTGTGATCAAGCCCCTGCTTGCTGCGCACGAACACTTCCCACAGCGGGAATTCGGCTTCGGTCATCATGGTCTCCGGCAAGGTCAGGGACTGAGTCGGCAGAAGGCTTTCAAAGCGGCTTCAGCGCAGAATCAGGCCGCCACGCCGGCTGCGCGTGTCTGCTGCTTGCGGGCATGCGCCAGTGCGGCCTCGCGCACCCAGGCGCCGTTTTCGTGGGCATTGACCCGCGCGGCCAGCCTTTCCCGGTTGCAGGGGCCGTGGCCGGCGATCACCCGGTCGAGTTCCGACCAGTCGATCGGTCCGTGATCGTAATGACCGCGTTCGGCGTTCCATTGCAGTTGGGCATCGGGCAGCGCCAGACCCAGCAGTTCAATTTGCGGCACGGTCGCGTCGATGAACTTCTGTCGCAAGGCGTCGTTGCTGATGCGCTTGATGCCCCACTTCATCGTCTGTGCCGAATTCATCGAGGCGCTGTCACTTGGGCCGAACATCATCACCACCGGCCACCACCAGCGGTTGAGCGCGTCCTGCGCCATGGCCTTTTGCTTTGGCGTGCCGCGACACAGCGACATCATCAGGTCGAAACCCTGCCGCTGATGGAAGGAC
>CAMCXH010000083.1 GCA_945883285.1 Bordetella parapertussis
TTCGCGTTCGCGCGAGTTTGAAGCCGATCGCCTCGGTGCCGAGATCGCCGACGACCCGGCGGCCCTGGCCTCGGCGCTCGACAAGATCCACCGCTTTGCGCAGGGCATCCCGATTGCGGCCGCCGAACGGCATCCCGAGACTGCCCAGATGATGATCATGAATCCGCTGTCGGGCGGCGGGCTGCGCGGGCTGTTTTCGACCCATCCGGCGACCGAAGAGCGTGTCGATCGGCTGATGCAGATGGCTGGCGCCCGACCGGGAATGCGTCGCTGACCTCGAACCCTGCCGCCGATCGCGCACCGCTGTCGGGCGAGATGCTGGCGGCGGCGCAGGCGGTCGCCGATCTGCTGACCGGCCATCGCCTGCCTGATGCGCTCGATGCCCGCACCGCGTCGCTGCCGGCCTCATCACGTGCGCCGGCGCGCGACATGGCCTATCAGACCGTCCGAGCACTCGGTCGCCTGCGAGCGCTTACTTCCCGTCTGAACGGCCGCGAACCTCTGCCGGCGGTCGCCGCCCTGCAATGGGTGGCGCTGGCCCAGCTGCTCGACCCGATCCGCCCGGCTGCGGTCATCGTCGATCAGGCGGTCTCGGCCGCCCGCACCCTGTCGCGCTCGCCGGCGGGTGCGGCCAGCTTTCTGAACGCCACCTTGCGCCGCTTCGGGCGCGAGCGCGACAGCCTGCTCGCCGAGATCGCCGACGACCGGGTCGTGCGCTACGAGCATCCCGAGTGGTGGCTCGATCGGCTCATGCAGGACTATCCCGACGCCTGGCAGGCGATTGCGCAGGCCGGCAATCGACACGCGCCGCTGGTGCTGCGGGTCAATCTGCAGCGCATCGATCTGGCCGCCTGCGTGGCGAAGCTCGCGCAGGCCGGCATCGCCACCCGCGTGGTCGGGCCGCAGGCGCTGGCGCTCGAGCGCGCGGTGCCGGTCGAGGCCATCCCCGGATTTTCGCAGGGGGAGGTGTCGGTGCAGGACGCCGGTGCACAGATGGCGGCGCGCTTGCTCGATCTGGCCGACGGTCAGCGGGTGCTCGATGCCTGCGCCGCGCCGGGCGGCAAGTCCTGCCACATCCTCGAACTGGCCCGGGTCGAGCTGCTGGCGATCGATGTCGATGCGAACCGCTGCCGGCGCATCGAGGGCAATCTCGCCCGCGCCGGCCCGCCGCTTGCCCCGGCGACGGTCGAAGTGCGTGCTGCCGATGCGCTGCGCCCCGACACCTGGTGGGATGGCCGCCCCTTCGACCGCATCCTGCTCGATGCGCCCTGCAGCGCCTCGGGCATTGTCAGGCGACACCCTGATGTCCGCTGGCTGCGTCGCCGTGGTGATATCGCCACACTGGCGGCCGGTCAGCGGAGGATGCTGCAGGCGCTTTGGCCCTTGCTCAGGCCAGGTGGTAAATTGCTCTATGTCACCTGCTCGGTCTTTCCTGATGAGGGTGCGGTGATCATCGAACGCTTCCTTGAGTCGCAGTCCGATGCCTCCCAGCTGCCTCTGGACTGGACCTGGCCTGATGGACACACCGAACCGGTCGGTCAGCTTTTGCCTCGCTCGGACCCCATGCGCGAGCATGATGCTTACTTTTTTGCCCTTCTGACAAAGCGCCCTTGAAGCGACGCACTGCCATCCGGGCGCTGTTGAACGTGGCGCTGATGGCCTCGCTGTCTGCCCCCTTCAGTGCTGACGCTATCGATGTCGAGCAGGTCGCTTTCGAGCCGTCTGCCGATGGCGAGGCCTGGGTGCTGTCGTCCGACTTCTCGCTCACCCTCAGCCCGGCGCTCGAAGACGCGGTCAACCGGGGCATTTCGCTCTATTTTCTGGTCGAGTTCGAAATGCGCCGGCCGCGCTGGTATTGGTGGGATGATCGGGCAGCGGTGGCGACCCAGACTCACCGGCTCTCCTACTATGCCCTCACCCGGCAGTATCGGGTTCTGCTCAATGGCGTGCCGGGCAGCTATTCGACCCTGTCCGAGGCGCTCGATGCGATGTCGCGTCTGCGGGGCTGGCGGGTCATGCCGCGCGAGCGTGTGCGTCCAGGCATCAGCTACGAGGGCTGGCTGAGGCTGCGACTCGATACCGATCAGCTGCCCAAGCCCTTTCAGATCACCGCCCTTACCAGCCGAGACTGGAATCCTCAATCCGAATGGAAGCGGTTCAATATCAGGCAGGAGCCTCCGAAAAGCGCTCAGTGACGCGCACCTTGCGCCTGTCACTGCTGGTGTCGCTGGTGCTGGCGGCCGTTCTGCTGGCGTTGCTGGCGGTGGCCAGCGGCAACGACCGCCTGCTCGAGCGTCATTACGGCTTGCTGCTCGGACTCAACATTGCGATCGGAGTTGCGCTGTTCGTGCTGTCGGCCGAGCTCGCGCGACGCCTGTGGCAGCGCTGGCGCGCGGGGGTGTTCGGCACCCGGCTGATGGCCCGTCTGGCGCTGGCCTTCACGCTGATGACACTGCTGCCGGCCTTGCTGATCTTCGTGGTGGCGGTGCAGTTTCTGGGGCGCTCGGTTGAATCCTGGTACGACGTCCCGATGGAGCGTGCGCTTGAATCGGGCCTGACCCTCGGACGTGCCTCGCTCGATGCGCTGCTGGCCGATCTGCAGTCGAAAGCCCGGTCGATGGCGCTGGAGCTGGCCGACCAGCCGCCCGGTCAATGGCCGGGCATGCTCGATCGGCTGCGCGAACGCGCGGGCGCGCAGGAAGCCCTGATCGTCGCCGGCAATGGCCGCATCGTGCTGGCCAGCGGCGGCGGTTTCGCGCAATTGGTACCCGATCTGCCGACGCCGGCCTCCCTGCGCCAGGCACGCTCCTCGCGCAGCTACGCTGCGGTCGAGCCCACCGACGCCAGCACCGAGTCGCGCGGCCTGAAGCTTCGGGTGATCGAATCGATCATGGTCGGCGGCCAGTTCGGCGGCGAACCGCGCCTGCTGCAACTGCTGCAGGCGGTGCCGCCCACGCTCGCCGGCAATGCCGAAGCGGTTCAGCAGGGCTGGCGCGACTACCAGGCGCTATCGCTGTCGCGCACCGGGCTCAAACGGATCTTTCGCATCACCATGGCGGTCACCCTGATGCTGACCGGCTTTTCGGCGATTGCCGCGTCGTTTTTGCTGGCCGGCTGGATGACCGGCCCACTGGCGATGCTGGCAGCCGGCACGCGGGCGGTTGCCGAGGGCGACTTCCGGCCGGTCAAGGACTACAGCGGGCGCGATGAGCTGGGCATGCTGACCCAGTCCTTCAACACCATGACCCGTCAGCTCGAGGAGGCACGCGCCCTGGTCGAGCGCAACCAGCAGGAGCTCGAGCGTGCCAACTCGCAGCTTGCCAGCGTGCTCGGCAATCTGACCGCCGGCGTGATCGTGCTCGACGACCGGCTGCATGTCACGCTGGCCAACATCGGCGCCGAGCGCATCCTCGAGTCCGATGCGGCCGCGATGATCGGATTGCCGATCACCGAGCTGCCGCAGCTGGGCGAGGCGGCTGACACGATTACCGAGGCCTTTGCCGAGCTCGATACCGGCCCGCAGCGCGCCTGGCAGCGCCAGCTGGTGATCCGCCGTGATGCCCGCGAAGGCGCCGATGTCGCGCCGGCGCTGACCCTGCTGGTGCGCGGCGCGCCGCTGCCCGGCCCGCAGCGCGGCTGGCTGATGGTCTTTGACGATGTCAGCGAGGTGGTGTCGGCGCAGCGTGCGGTGGCCTGGAGCGAGGTGGCGCGCCGTCTGGCCCACGAGATCAAGAATCCGCTGACCCCGATCCGGCTTGCCGCCGAGCGCTTGCAGTTCAAGCTGGTCGGCAAGCTGCCGCCGGCCGATGCCGAGATGCTGACCCGCAGCTCCAAGACCATCGTCGATCAGGTCGGCGTCCTCAACATGATGGTCGACGAATTCAGCGATTACGCCCGACTGCCGGCGGCAAAGCTGGCGCCGCTCGATCTCAATGCGCTGGTGCAGGACGTGCTGGCCCTCTACGCCCCGCCGGATGCGAACGGCCCGCTGCGCGCTCATCTCGACAGCAGCGTGTCGCTGATCATGGGCGATGCCTCGCAGCTGCGCCGCCTGATCCTCAATCTGATCAAGAACGCCCTGGAGGCGACCGAGCGCAGCGCCGAGCGCCGGGTCGACGTGATGACCGAGGCGGTTCGACCGGGCGGATCGGCGCCCGGCGTGCGCCTGATCGTGCGTGACAACGGTCCGGGCTTTCCGCAGGGCTCGATGTCGCGCGCCTTCGAGCCCTATGTCACGACCAAGCCCAAGGGCACCGGACTCGGCCTGGCGATCGTGCGCAAGATCGTCGAAGAGCATGGCGCGCGCATCGAAGCGGCCAACCTGAGCGACGAGGAAGGCAGGACGCTCGGGGCCAGCGTGAGTCTTCTATTTACTAAGTTGGTAAAAAACGACGACAATTGCGGTGTGCACACAACACTCGATGAGGCCGGTTCACCAGTCATCGTGCTGAACCGACCGGCTGACACCTAGGACGCCATGGCAGAGATACTCGTCGTCGATGACGAAATCGGCATTCGTGAGTTGCTTTCCGAGATTCTCGGCGATGAAGGGCATTCGGTTCTCCTGGCTGACAGCGCCCAGCAGGCGCGCGACGTCCGGGAGCGCAATCCGGTCGATCTGGTGCTCCTCGACATCTGGATGCCCGATACCGACGGCGTCACGCTCCTCAAGGAGTGGGCCAGCGGCGGCAAGCTGACCATGCCGGTCATCATGATGTCGGGCCACGCCACCATCGACACCGCTGTTGAAGCCACCCGGATCGGCGCGCTCGACTTCCTCGAAAAACCGATCGCACTGCAAAAGCTGCTCAAGGCGGTCGAGCAGGGCCTGGCGAAAAGTCGTCCGCCCATGCCGGCACCCAAGCCGGCGTCGCCGGTCTTTGCGCCGATCTCCTCGGGCATCGGCGGATCGCCGTCGATCATGATGCTGCCGGTGAACAACGGCCTGTCGGCAGCGCAGCAGGCCTCTCAGCCGGCGCAATTCGTCAATGTGCCGCTCGCGTCTGCCGGCGTTGTGTCGGCGGCCAGCCGTTCGCTTGCGCTCGATCTGCCGCTGCGCGAAGCCCGTGATGCCTTCGAGCGCGCCTACTTCGAGCATCATCTGGCGCGCGAGCACGGCTCCATGACCCGGGTTGCCGAAAAGACCGGCCTTGAGCGCACCCACCTTTACCGAAAGCTCAAGCAACTCGGCATCGACCTGTCCAAGGGTGCCTACCGCAAGGGCGGCGTGGTGTCGCAGTGATCGGCTCTCAGTTGTTGCAGCCTTGAGAATCGTCATCCTCGGCGCAGGGCGCGTGGGCGCCTCGGTGGCCGAAAGCCTGGTGTCCGAACAGAACGACATCACCGTCGTCGATACCGATGCGGCGCGGCTTGCCGAACTCCAGGATCGACTCGATCTGCGCACGGTGGTCGGCAACGGCGCTCAGCCCTCGGTGCTGCGCGAGGCCGGCACCGAAGATGCCGACATGGTGATTGCGACCACCCCGAGCGACGAAACCAATCTGGTGGCCTGCCATCTGGCTGCCCAGGTTTTCAATGTGCCCACCCGCATCGCCCGGGTGCGCTCGCCCGATTTCCAGGACCACCCCGAGCTGGTCGGTGAGGGCGCCTTCTCGGTCGATCACCTGATCGTCCCCGAGCACACGGTCACCGAATCGATCGTGAAGCTGGTGGAGTTTCCCGAGGCGCTGCAGGTGCTTGAATTTGCCGGCGGCCGTGTCTGCCTGATCGCGATGCGGGCCTATGCCGGCGGGCTGCTGGTGCAGCGCCCGATCCGCGAGATCCGCGCTCACATCCCGAACGTCGATTCGCGCATCGTCGCGATCTTCCGGGGCGAGAGCACGATCGCGCCCGACGGCGACACCATGATCGAGCCGGGCGACGAGGTCTTCATCGTGGCCGCAAGCGAGCACATCCGCACGGTCATGACCGAACTGCGCAAGATGGACAAGCCGGTGCGCCGGGTCATGCTGGCCGGCGGCGGGCGCATCGGTCTGCGCCTGGCCAAGCGGCTGTCGGGGCGGCTCGATGTACGCATCATCGAGCCCGACCTCAAGCGCTGCGAGCTGCTCGCCGCCCAGTTGCCCAGCGGCACACTGGTGCTCCATGGCGATGCCACCGACGAGGACCTGCTCGAAGAGGAGAGCGTCGGTGAAATGGACCTCTTTTGCGCGCTGACCTCCTCCGACGAGGACAACATCATGGCCTCGCTGCTGGCCAAGAAGATGGGCGCCAAACGCGTGCTGGCGCTGGTCAACCGGCGCGCCTATGCCGATGTCGTCGAAGGCGGGCGCATCGATATCGCGATCGTGCCGGCGCAGGCCACGATCGGTGAACTGCTTACCCATGTGCGCCGCGGCGACGTCGCGGCAGTGCATTCGCTGCGTCGGGGCGCGGCCGAGGCGCTCGAGGCGATCGCCCATGGCGACAGCAAATCAAGCAAGGTCGTCGGTCGTCGCATCGAGCAGCTCGATCTGCCGCCGGGCACCATCATCGGCGCCATCGTGCGGGTACGCTCAAGCGGCAAATCCGAGGTGCTGATGGCGCATCACGACACTGTGATCGAGTCCGAGGATCATGTGATCGTGTTTGTGGCCAACAAGCGAATGATCCCCAAGGTTGAAAAACTCTTTCAGGTTGCGGTCGGTTTCTTCTAGCCTGGCCAGCGGTTTACAAAAAAATCAAACGTCTGGAGACATCCCAATGAGTTCAACCGTCGGCAACCGCCGAAAGTTCATCGCGACCGCCTCGGCTACCGCCGCCATCGGCGCGCTGGGATTGCCCGCCATCGTCATGGCCCAGACCACCTCGCTGCGTTTTCAGAGCACCTGGCCGGCCAAGGACATCTTCCCGGGCATGACGCTGTGGCTGCCTGAATTCCTCTACGGGAAATGACCATGAAACGCTGGACCCATCGCCCGCCGGGCTCCAATTGGGGCGACTTTGGTGATGACGACGAACTCGGTCGGATCAATCTGCTGACGCCCGAGCGCGTGGTGGCCGCGGTGCGTGAAGTGCAGGTCGGCAAGGTGTTCTGCCTGTCGCTGCCCCTTGATCTGCCGGGTGGCAATGTCCTGAACCCGAGGCGCCATCCGCCGCGCACCTTTGCGACTGCGCGTGGCAACGGTCAGGCGAACTTCAATTTCCTGCTGCGCCTGCTCGACCCGCGTCAGATCGACATGATCAGCGACGACGCGGTCCTGATGGCCCTGCAGTATTCGACCCAGTGGGACAGCTTCGCCCATGTCGGCGCGCTCTTCGATGCCGATGGCGACGGCGTGCCCGAGCCGGTCTACTACAACGGCTTTCGTGCCGGCGAAGACGTGGTCACGCCGGCCTACAGTCGCGGGCCGGTCGACTGGTGCTGCAACGAGGGCGTGCACGCCCGCAAGATGGGCATCGAGACCATGGCCGCCGCCGGCGTTCAGGGGCGCGGCGTGCTGATCGACCTGCATGCGGTCGCCGGACGCACCCGCAAGGTCATCGGCTGGGACGATCTCAAGGCCGCCATGGACAGCCAGGGCGTGGTAGTCGAGCCGGGCGACATGGTCTGCCTGTGGACCGGCTTCGACCAGGTCATCCTGGAGCAAAAGGGCAAGCCGAGCGCCGAATCACTGCACGGCAGCTGCGCTACGCTCGATGGTCACGACGAGCGCATCCAGCAGTGGGTGACCGATTCGGGCATGGTCGCGCTCATCTCCGACAACTACGCGGTCGAGCAGCAGCCCGCCGTGCCGCCACCAGGCGATGGCTCTTATCCGGCGCTGCCCTTGCATCACCATTGCCTCTTCAAGCTCGGGGTGCATCTGGGCGAGCTCTGGTATCTCGCCGAACTGGCCGCCTGGCTGCGGGCCAATGGCCGCAACCGCTTCCTGCTCACCGCGCCGCCCTTGCGGCTGCCCGGTGCGGTCGGCTCACCTGCGACGCCGGTGGCAACTGTGTAAGCTGGCCGGGCGTCGCCTTACGAGGCGTGCGCCCGGCGTTACCGACGCTTACTTGCCGGAACCCGCCTGGTTCTGGCGGTCGTTTTGGCAGTAAGCCGCCCGCAGTTCCGCCAGTACACGGTGATCAACCGCGGCCAGTTGAGCGAGGGCCGCGTCGTTGTGCGCCGCAATACTGGCGTCATGCCAGGTCTCGAGGGCCTTGACCGCTGTCTGCAGCATCTGCGCGAGAAGGCCCGCGCCTGCCGAGATACGGTCAACGCCGCCGTGATGGGTGCCGGTCAGGACGGTTGCGCCAGGTGCAAGTCGAATCGTTGCCATGATCTGATTCCTCCATTAATCGGCCGCAGAAGCGGCGCCGATAGGCCTATGATGCGGCGATGCAACATCAATTTCCAATGGATGTTCGTAATCCTAACTATTCAATAATAGAATGATTGTATGGAAGTACCATTCGTACCTGATAAGTCGCCGTCCATGCCGGCCAACTTTCGAACCCTCGATCTGAACCTGTTGCGGGTCTTCGATCAGGTGATGGCTGAGCGCAACCTGACGCGTGCGGCCGCCAATCTCGCGATGACGCAGCCGGCGGTCAGCAATGCGCTGCGCCGGCTGCGCGACTCGCTGCACGACGAGCTGCTGGTGCGTTCGGGATATGGCGTGCAGCCGACGCCGCGGGCGCTCGAGTTGTGGCCGGCGGTGCGCGCCGCACTCGAGAGCCTGCGCGCGGCGGTGCAGTCGGGCGCTGAGTTCGACCCGGGCGCCTCGCGTGACACCTTCGTGCTGGCGATGGCCGATGCCACCGCTGCGCTGCTGATCCCGCCGCTGGTGCGCGAGCTCGAGGCGCAGGCGCCCGGTGTGTCGCTGCGGGTGCGGCCGCTGCTCACCCGCGATCCGCGCAATCTATTAACCGGCTCCGAGCTCGATGCGGTGATCGGCTATTTCCCGGCGGTCCTTGCCGCGATCGGTGCGGCGCGGATGCAGGAGGGCTCGGTCGACCAGTTCGCCAACCGCAGGCTCTACGACGGCGAGTATGTCTGCGTGATGCGGGCCGGTCATCCGCTCGCGTCAGCCCCCCTCGATCTGGATGCCTTCTGCGCGGCGCGACATCTGCTGGTCAGCTTCTCGGGTCGCCCCTTCGGTTTCGTCGACGAGTCGCTGGCGGCACTCGGTCGCAGCCGGCGGGTGGTGCTCACGCTCAATCAGTTCTTCACCGCCGGTCAGGTGGTCTCGCAGACCGACCTGCTCACGGTCGTGCCCCGGCATTTCGTTGCCTCGACCGGCATCGTCTCGCAACTGGTGGTGCGGCCACTGCCGCTCGATCTGCCGATCGTCCATGTCGAGCTGCTCTGGCACCAGCGCCACACCACGCGCGCCGCGCATGTCTGGCTGCGCGGCGTGATCGTCGAAGCAGCCCAGGCTGCGTTTGCTCAGTCTCCTGCTGCGTCCGGCCTGGAGCCGGGCCGGTAGAATCGCGGTTTTGCGCGGAGATCAACCCTTTTGCGGCGGCTCCTATCGATTGCCCATATCCTGGGCGCCATGCTGATGCTGCTGGGTGCGACCCATCTGTTGCCCATCGGCTGGTCGGTGCTGTCGCATGACGGCACGCTCGAAAGCTTCCTGATCGCCGCGGCGGCAAGCTTCGTCGCCGGGCTTCTGTTGTGGGCGCCGACCCTGCGCCGCAAGCGCGAACTGCAGGCCCGCGACGGCTGTCTGCTTGTCGTCATCACCTGGATCACCCTGGCCGCGGCCGCGACCCTGCCGTTGATGCTCGAAATCCCTGGTCTGTCGTTCACCGATGCCTTTTTCGAGACCATCTCGGCACTGACTACCACTGGCGCCACCTTGCTGGTCGGACTCGACGCCCTGCCGCAGTCAATCAATATCTGGCGCCATCTGCTGCAGTGGATCGGCGGCATGGGAATCATCGTGATGGCGGTTGCCATCCTGCCGCTGCTGGGTGTGGGCGGCATGCAGCTGTTTCGCGCCGAGACGCCCGGCCCGATGAAAGAGACCAAGCTCACGCCACGTATCACCCAGACCGCCAACTATCTCTGGCTGGTCTATGTCGGCGCCACCGTGCTGTGCATCGTGTGTCTGCGCATTGCCGGCATGAACTGGTACGAGGCGATCTGCCACGGCTTTTCGACCCTGTCGCTGGGCGGCTACTCGACCCGTGATGCCAACATCGCGGCCTTCGATTCGCCGGCCATCGAGGGCGTGCTGATCGTCTTCATGCTGATCGCCTGCCTGAACTTCACCACGCATTTCCTTGCCTTGCGGCATCGCTCGCTCGCGCCTTACCGACGCGACCCCGAGGCCCGCTGGGTGATTACTTCGATCCTCGCGGTCGCGGTGCTGCTGACCCTCTTTTTGCACCTGACCGGCGTGTTCGCTCAATGGCCTCAGACGATCCGGCATGCGGTCTTCAATACCGTCTCGATGGGCACGACCACCGGTTTTTCGAGCGTGAGCGCGGCGCAGTGGCCGATGTTCGCCGGGCTGCTGCTGCTGCTGCTGTGCTCGATCGCGTCCTCGTCGGGCTCGACCGGCGGCGGTATCAAGATGATCCGCTCGCTGGTGCTGTGCAAGCAGGCCTTGCGCGAGTTGCTGCGCATGAGCCATCCGCGGGCGGTGCAGCCCTTGTTGCTCGGCGGGCAGGTGGTGGCGCAGCCGCTGGTGCTGGCGGTGCTCGGTTTCATGCTGCTCTATGGCGTCACGCTGGTCGGCCTGACGCTGCTGATGGTCGCGACCGGGGTCGATTTCACCTCGGCGTTCAGCGGCGTCGTGACCTGCCTGAGCAACACAGCGCCGGGCCCTGGCGGCATGGGCCTGACGCTGAGCTACCTGGCGCTCAACGACTTTCAGACCTGGGTCTTTGCGTTTGCGATGCTTGCCGGGCGACTCGAGATGGTGATCGTCTTCGTCCTGTTCACGCCGGCGTTCTGGCGTCGCTGAACACCCTGAACCGGCGGCGTTCTGGCCGATCACCCTGCCCCTGATGGCCTTGCGGCCATCGCCCCGACTGACACGCTGCTGGTCTGTGGCCTGCCTGGAGCCGGCAAATCGACCCTGCTCAAAGGCTGGCTGGCCGAGCGCCCCGACACCCAACGCTGGGCCCTGATGGTCAACGGCATCGCCGGGCTGGCCGATGCCGAGCGCGATCCGGGCGTCACCGTCGCAATGCTTGCCGGCGGCTGCGCCTGCTGCTCGGGCCAGGTGGTGTTTGGTGTCACGCTCACCCGGCTGCTGCGGGGCGGCCCCTTTGCGCGGCTGTTCATCGAGGTCAGCGGCATCGGCCATCCCGGTCGTCTGGTCGATCGGCTGCGGATCCCGGAGCTTGCCTCCCGGCTGTCGATTCGCCCGACGGTCATGGTGGTTGATGCGACCCGACCCGACCCGTTCTTCGACCCGCATCATCCGGCGCATCAGCTGGCCCTCGACCAGCTCGACTCGGCGCGACTGCTGGTGATCAACCGGGCTGATGCAGTGACGACCGAGGCCGAACGCGCGCTGTGCGAGCGGCTGACCAGCCTGTCCGGTCGATCGCCGGCGCTGCTGTCGAGCCGCCACGGCGAGGTGCGGCTGTCGGACGCACTCGCGGCAATGCCGCTACATTGGAATTTGTAGATGGACCCTTAGGCAGCAAGAGAAGCTCGCTGCTGATGTGGGCGAAAGCTTACCCAAAGTAGTCGATAGGAACTCGTTCCTTTGGACCGCTTCCGGCGGCCACAGAACTCAGACATTGAACGACCGCCTCCTCGTTTGCTCGATGTCTGCCTCTGGCCGGCAGGAGCCATAGGGAACCGCCACGCGACGGTCCGCGACGCGACACATTGCTGACCTTGGTTGGTCGCGTCCGTCTCAATGAGTGTCAACGCCGGCGTAAAACTGACCCACCTGGGATCCTTGGGTTATGCGCTCGTCGGCATGCTTTTCTGCGCTTCACTGGCTTTGCGTTTGTCCTTCAACTAGCAGCTCTCGCCGGTGATCTGCACGATGTGGGCGCCTCGCTGGTGCTTACCGCGGCGTGGCTCTGGCTGGATTCGTCGCAGGGCGCCTCGCGGCCAGGGGCCTTGCAAGGTGCTCCGATGGATCGCGCTCCTCACAGGCATTTCCCAACGGATCGGACTCAGTGAGATGGGTGGTGCACGCCTGCAAGAGGGTTGCCAAGTGTCTCGGTGAATTCTGATAGTATTACTTCCGGAGTTTAGTATTACCTCGAGGTTCCTGATGCAATCCAATCTCACCATCAAAGGCCAAGTCACGATCCCTAAGGCAATGCGTGACCACTTGGGCTTGAAGCCGGGCGAGCCGGTGCGATTTGCCTACGCAAGCGACGGGAGCGTGGTGATTCTTGCCGCAACAGGTCCGGCAAAGCCTGCACGCAAGTCGGCCAGCAAATTCGACAAACTCAAGGGCATCAACCGACAGGGTTGGGCCCGGCAAGGGCTCAAGTCCACCGAAGAAATCATGGGATGGTTGCGCGGCTACGATGAGGATGCCAAGGACCCGGGTCTGACGACGCCCGCAGGGCAGGCTAAGCGCGCAAAGTGATCCTCGTAGACACCTGCGTGCTGATCGACCTGGCCAGTGGCGATCCGCACTGGGCCGACTGGTCTGCAGCGCAACTCGACTCGTGGAGCAAGCGCGGTCCACTCATCATCAACGGCATGGTGTACGCCGAGCTTGCAAGCGGTTTTGATTCGATTGAAATGCTGGAGTCGTTTGTCACCACCGCTGAACTGGATTTGCGAACGCCCAGCCGCGCAGCGCTCTATCTGGCTGGCCGCGCCCGTTCTATGTACCGACGCCGGGGCGGAACCCGATCGGGATTGCTGCCAGACTTTGTCATCGGCGCGCATGCCGCCGACCTCGGGTGTCCGATCCTTACGCGCGACACAACACGATTCAGGTCGTACTTTCCAAAGTTGCAGCTGATCTGCCCCTGACTGCCTGTTGCGCAATCAGTGCGTGAGCCGACCCACCTCGGAACGCAGGCGGGCTGGCGCCATTTGATCAGGTGTTAAAGGGCGATATCCCGAATGGCCGGCTGGGACTACTCAAGCAACAGCGGCTCGCCACGTGGTGCATTGAGCAGGTAGTCGCTTGTGATGCTTGGCTGGTGCTTGGCCGATCGAAGGCGCTCGGCTGCGCTTGTGCTGACCGCTTTCGCCCCCAAGATGATCAGCACCGGAGGGTGTGCATGCTGCATTTCCCGGTCGTCCGGGCCACGGCAGTGGCGCGGTTCCGACGCTTCGTGATGCCTGGCGACGCCTGTCGGTCGCGGCTGCACGGTCATCGGCGGGCGTTGTTCCGGCCCGGGCACGGGCGCCAACCTTGCCCTGAAGCTCAGCGAGGACTCCTCTGATGAACATGATCTACAACAGCCCGAACTACTGCGTCGTCGAATTCAAATCGGCCGAGGGAGAACCGTTTGCCGGCGGTTACGAGATCATGGACAAGACCGGCAAGCGCGAGATCTTTCTGGGGGGCATGCTGGCCGACAAGTTCCGTTTCGATGTCAGCCAGCTGATCGCCACCGAGCCGTCGGTGGAAGAGGTCGATGACTTTCTGAGCGGTTTTGAAGGCCTGATGCTCCAGCCGCTGGTCCTGCACTGAGCCATACCGAGCTTCTGGAAGGCGGGCAGGCCGGCGTGCGCGACCGGGCTTAGCGCGCGACCGGCAAGTTGACCTGTTCGCGGCTGAATCCGGCGAGCTGCTTGTAGCGCGCCGAGATCGCCTCGAGTTCGGCCAGCGGAATCACCTCGTGGATGTGCGCAAATCCGCCGGGGGCACGCTCTTCGGCGATCTGCATCACCTGATCGGGCCCGCCGGCCCGATTGCCCAGCACGATTTGTCCGGTGGCCTCGCGGCGCATCGCTTCATAGCGGGCAAAGCCCTCGGCCGGATGGCGGTCACCTGCCGAAAAGCCGGTCTCGAGCAGGGCGCTCGCCATCGCTTGGGCATCCAGGATTGCCTGCGAGGCGCCGTTGCTGCCGATCGGATACATCGGATGGGCTGAATCGCCCAGCAGCGTGATGCGCCCGTGGGTCCAGCCGGCGAGCGGGTCGCGATCGGCCATCGGATACTCGTAGATCGCATCGGTGGCATCGATCAGTCCCGGCACATCGAGCCAGTCGAATCGCCAGCCGGCAAAAGGCTTGCGAAAGACCGAGGCATCTACCCGCCGGCTCCAGTCCTGGCGCGGCGGCGTGTCATGCGCCACCGAGAGTTCGGCGATCCAGTTGATGCGCGCGCGCCCGGCATCGGCGAGTTGGCGCGAGATCGGATAGCAGACGAACTTCTGATTGGCATGCCCGGCCTGGATCATGGTGCGCCCGTCCAGGAAGGGCGCTCCTTCGCAGGTGCCGCGCCACAGTAATCGGCCCGAAAAGCGCGGCGGGCCTTCATCGGGATGAAAGTGGCGGCGCACGACCGAATGGATGCCGTCGGCGGCAATCACCGCTCGCGCCCGAACCACCTCGCGGGGCGCGCCGTGCGCATCGACGAAGTGCAGCCTGATCGCGTCTGCATCGCCATCGCCCTCGTCGACAAAGCGCTCGAGCGCATGACCGGTGAGCACCGCCGCCTCGCCCATCCGCTCGCGCACCGCCGCCAGCAGCAGCATCTGCAGTTCGCCGCGATGGATCGAGAACTGCGGATAGGCATAGCCCGCAGCCACGCCGCGCGGCTCCGACCAGATCAGCTGGCCATGGCGGTTGTAGAAGGCGAGCGCAGCGGTCTCGATGGCGGTGGCCGCGAGCTGCGGTTGCAGCCCGAGCGCGGCCAGCACCCGCACCGAGTGCGGCAGCAGGTTGATGCCGACACCCAGCGGTCGCAGGGCGGGCACCGATTCAAAGACCGTGCACCGGATGCCGGCGGCATGCAGGGCGAGCGCGGTGACCAGTCCGCCGATGCCGCCACCGATAATGGCGACATCGAGCGGCCCGCGATGATCTGGCTGTGTCATCGGTTCGCCTCTCAGCCTTTCAGGCGCTCGGCATCGCGCTCTTTGAGCAGCTCGCCGGCGATCTGGAAACCGGTATTGGCGGCCGGCACACCGGCATAGATGGCGGCCTGCTGCAGCAGCTCTTTCACGTCGGTCGGCGACAGTTCGGCCGCAAGCCCGGCGCGGGCATGCAGCCTGAACTCTTCCCATCGACCGAGTGCGCTGGTGGTGGCCAGCACGATCAGCCGGCGCATCCGGTCATCGAACACCGGCCGGGTCCAGACGTCATGCCAGGCCCAGCGGGTGATCATGTCCTGGAACTCGGCATTGAAGGCCTCGGGGGCCACCAGCCGGGCGTTGACATAATCCTCGCCCAGAGCCTGCTTGCGACGGGCGATGCCGCGCGCATACTGCGCCGCCAGGCTCGCGTCCATCGGCAACCCGGTGACCGGCGAAGCGCCCTCGGGCAGTGCGCCGCTGCCGGGATGCGCGCCGGTTTGCGGCTCGCCCTGACCGCGCTGCGGCGCAAGTGCGGACATCAGCATCGCGACGAAGCCGGGCGCGTCTTCCGAGTGCGGCAGATGCGCGGTGTCCAGGCTTGCCAGCCGCGCACCCGGGATCGCGGCCGCAATCGCCTCGCCCAGTGCCGGCGGTGTGGCCACATCGAAGCTGCCGATCAGCACTGTGGTCGGCGTCGTGATGCGATGCAGCTGATCCTGCAGATCATGGTCGCGCACCGCGGCGCAGCAGCCGGCGTAACCCACCGGGTCGAGCGCGAGCAGGGTCTGGCGAACGGTGTGAAAGTGCGCATTGCCGCGCGCAATGAAG
>CAMCXH010000084.1 GCA_945883285.1 Bordetella parapertussis
AGCCGGTGTGCGGGCGCTCGAGCGAGAGCTCTCGAAGATCTGCCGCAAGGTGGTCAAGACTCTGCTGCTCAAGAAGGACGACAAGAAGGTCGCGGTCACCCCCAAAAATCTCGACAAGTTCCTGGGCGTGCGTCGATTCTCGTTTGGCATCGCCGAGAAAGAGAATCAGGTCGGTCAGGTCACCGGGCTTGCCTGGACCGAGGTTGGCGGCGAGTTGCTGACCATCGAAGCGGTTGCGGTGCCCGGCAAGGGCAAGACCACCTTCACCGGCAAACTCGGCGATGTGATGCAGGAGTCGATCAAGGCCGCCATGACCGTGGTGCGCAGGCGCCAGCAGCGTCTGGGCATCAAGGCGGGCTTCCACGAAAACCTCGACATCCACATCCACGTGCCCGAGGGTGCAACCCCCAAGGATGGGCCGTCAGCCGGTATTGCAATGACCACGGCTCTGGTCTCGATGCTGACCGATATTCCGGTTCGCGCCGATGTCGCCATGACCGGTGAGATCACGCTGCGAGGCGAGGTGCTGCCCATCGGCGGTCTGAAGGAAAAGCTGCTCGCCGCTCACCGCGGTGGCATCAAGACCGTGCTGATCCCCGAAGAAAACGCGAAGGATCTCGCCGAGATTCCTGACAACGTCAAGAATCGACTCGAAATCATTCCGGTGAAATGGATCGATCGGGTGCTTGAGGTCGCGCTCGAGCGTATGCCTGCTCCTTTGCCTGAGGAAGAGGCTGTCGCTGCGCCAGTCGAGGCCGCTGCAGCGGCCAAGGCGACGCCGGCGGCTGAGGCAGTTGGTCCGACCGTGGTGGTCAAACACTGAGCAGGTCGCTGAACCTGTTCTGATGCTGGGTGGTCGTGCCCGAGTTGCGAGAGCGGCTCGGGCACGGCTTCTTGATAGGCCAAACAGCCCTGTGTTAAGGTCTTCGATGCGGTCTGGGTGCTTAGCTCAGTTGGTAGAGCGGCGCCCTTACAAGGCGTAGGTCGGGGGTTCGAGCCCCTCAGCACCCACCAGTCCACTTCCTCAGATCGACAGACCGCGTGCCTGTTTCGACGATTCAATGTATCTGGCCGCGACACTCAGCGCCGAATTAATCGCCTGGTGCATATCGAGATAGGCGTAAAGCCCGCAGCGACCGATAAACGTCATCCTGGGGTTTTCGATCGCTTTGTACTTCTGCAGCGTCTGAAGGTTTTTTCCGTCAGAGTCTTTCACAGGGTAGTAGCGCTCATAATCATTGTCGATGTCGCTGCACGGTTCTTCGACCGTGATTGTGGTGTGGCTGGCGCAGACCCCGTGACCGGGCAGATTTTTCCATTCGGTGACGCGCGTATAGGGCTCCGAGTGGGTGAAGTTGACCGTCGCTACCGGAAGCATTCTCGGCACCGGCAGACTGTATGTATGGAACTTGATCGAGCGATAAGGCAAGCGGTCGAATCGAAATTCAAAATATTCGTCAATCGGCATCGAGTTGAATATGTGATCGAAATCCGCCTCCATTGATCTTTCAAAAGGCGTCGACCGATGAAACTCGATATTGGGGTGATCTAATATCTTCTCGACAGTTCTGGTATAGCCCTGAGCGGGAAGCGCCTGAAACGTGTCGTTGGGAAAGTAGAGCTCGTTCATATCATCTCTGATCGGCACGCGATTGATGATGTCGCGATCGATCTGTTCAAGTTCGATTCCCCACATTTTTCTGGTGTAAGGCCTGAAAAATATATCGAGAACGTTTTCCTTGCCGACGATCTCGGTTGTTTCCTTGTTCACCGGCAATGTCACCAGCCTGCCGTCGCTCAGCAGTGCTTTGACCTTGTGCTGATACGGCGTCCATTCAGTGAATTTCGACAGCCATTCGACGACTTTGTCGTTTGAAGTGTGAAACAGGTGCGGACCGTATTTATGGATTCGGATGCCGATTTCGTTAGTGAAATCATAGGCGTTACCGGCAACATGGTCGCGCTTGTCGATGACCACCACATGCCGACCTGACTCCGCCAGCTCGCGGGCAATAACCGCCCCTGAAAATCCGGCCCCGACAACGAGAATACTGTTCGATTGACGCATTTTCGAAGGTCACCTTCTCGCGTTGGAGTCTGAACGGCTGTTGAGCTGCCGATAAAGAAGCCTGGAGGCCAGATCTTCCAGAATCGCCATGCCGCGATCCGCGACGCTGCTGTTGTCGCTGAGAAATTCGTGGACCCGGGGCTTGTGAGGGGTCAGTTGAAACTCCTCAAGCAATCGGGTTTTCTCTGAAATCGGCGCTGACTTGCTGCCGCCATGACCAGCACTGCCTACCGGTCTGGTATGGAATACCGGAGTCCTGTCGATAATCGCCAGTCTGTTGATATGGTGCTGCTCAGCGAGCTTGTGCCACAGCCACTCGTATCCCCATCCCGACGTATTGATACTGAAGGTGTCGCTGAAAATTTTGAAGTGGTCGACTTTGAAACACGGTGCCATCACTTCGACAAAGTTTGTGATGCGCGCCAGACTATTGGGGCGCTTCAGCGTGATCTTCCAGCTTGAGTAGCTGTATCGGGTCAACGCCGGTTGCGCAATCGTGAAATCCAATTCCCGGCAAATCGAGAAAAACTGATCGATATTTTCGGACGTCGTCAGAATGTCATCGTCCGGCAGCCAGACATAGTCGTATTTGGTAAAGGTCTCCGGATGCACGCGCAAGAAATCGCTCAGCCCCTCCCACTTCGATCCCTTGAATCGATGAATCCAGTCATATTGACCTTCGTAGGCATTTGGCAGGTTCCCGTAGTAACTGACCGCAATATCCCAGTTTCGTTCCGGGCGATTCATCCATTGGGGATGCAATGATCGGTCTCCCGCTCGCACTACAACAAGGTTTTTGCGCATTTCAGATTTCGGTTGCGGTTGAAATTTCGAGGCTTTATGGATCGATCGTCGGCCACAGCGATTGGGGTCTGTCTGATCGGTCCTGAAAGAATACGGCGGCAGTTAAAGTGATCGACATCAGCCTTGCGGTCTACGGCTTGGGCACCGGTGGGCAGATATCGGTATGAATTGATCCGGCCTCGCCGGCAAGGAAGCTTGGTTGACAGGCTTGCTGCGCCCAACATTGGAGGCTCGATTGAGGGTCGGGCGGAACAGAGGCTCCCCTGCCAGAGAAAGTGCATCGAGGTCGCCATCGCTGCACTCTCACCTCCACCAGCCACCCTCGCACCCTATCTGAAGATCCTGAAAGTTGCGTGACACAGGCGCGTTCGACCGTTGATGTGAATTACCGGCCGCAAGCTCGTGGCAGATCGACGCCTTCATTCGATGGGCGCAATGCAGGCCTGGATCTGGGCCAGCCGCTATCCTAAGGCGATGGATGCGGTCGTGCCGATGGCCTCGATGCCGATCGCGATGTCGGGTCGCAACTGGATGACGCGCCGGCTGATCATCGACTCGGTTCGCAATGACCCTGCGTATCGGGGTGGCGACTACACCGTGCAGCCCGCGAGCCTGCAGTTCGCCTCGGTCATGTATGGCGTGGCCACCAACGGCGGCGATCAGGCGCTCCATGCGGCCGCTCCCACGCGTGCCAAGGCCGATGCGCTGCTCGATGCGCGGCTGAAAGCACCTTTCACCGGTGATGCCAACGACCATGTCCATCAATGGGATGCGTCGCGCGACTATGACCCGTCGCCCCGCCTCGGGCTGATCCAGGCTTATGTGCTGGCCATCAACTCGGCCGACGACGAGCGCAATCCGCCGGGGCTTGGCGTCATGGAGGTCGAGATGGCCGGTATCCGCCAAGCCCGGCTGCTGCTTGTCCCGGGTAGCGCGCAGACCGCCGGCCATGGCACCACCGCGCAGGCGAAATGGTGGAAGGAAGATTTCAGAAGCTGGCTGCAAGGCGTGCCGAGGCAGGCGCCCTAGCGGTGTTCACGACAGCGTTGGGCAGTGGGCGCGGATGATCAGCGTGCGATTTCCTCACGCTTTTGATTGTGGTAATATCGAAGGCTTGTCGCCATGGTCAACGACGATTTTCCTGGTGACGAAGTGAGACATTCAGGAGTGGTAGTTCAGTTGGTTAGAATACCGGCCTGTCACGCCGGGGGTCGCGGGTTCGAGCCCCGTCCACTCCGCCAGACTGATGACGCAAGCAAGGGGCGAACGAGAGTTCGCCCCTTTTTGCTAGTCGCTTCCGAAAAGAGCCCAGCCCATGTTTGACGCCGTTCGAAAACATCAGCGCCTGCTGCAGTTCGTCCTGCTGATCCTCATCCTTCCGGCATTCGTGTTCTTCGGGATTTCCGGTTACCAGGGGACCTCATCTCGCGATGCGGGCCTGGCCTCGGTCGGCGGCGTTCCGATCACACAGACCGAGTTCGATCAGGCAATGCGCCAGCGCGTCGAGCAGATGCGTCAGATCATGGGCGGCACGCTCGATGCCAAGCTGTTTGATACACCCGAGGCTCGCAAGGAAGTACTCGATGGGCTGATCGCGCAAAAGGCGATTGCCGCCGATGCGGCCGAGCGCAGGATCGTCGTCACCGACGAGCAGGTACGGCAATACATTCTCGGCGTTCCCGGTTTGCGCAAGCCCGATGGCAGCTTCGATGAGCCGCGCTACAAGGCTTTGCTGAGTGCGCAGAACATGACGCCGGCGATCTTCGAGGCGCGTATCCGCAGCGAGCTTGCGATGCAGGCGCTGCCGGATTCGGTCGACGGGTCAGCGATCCTTCCCAAGTCGGTTCGCAATGCGGTTGTGGCACTGCAGGAAGAAGGGCGCGAGATTCGTTTCATTCGATTTCCAGCCGCTGACTATGCCTCGCGGGTCAATCCGACCGATGCCCAGATCAAGGCCTACTACGATGGCCATCAACAGGAATTCGAGACGCCCGAATCTGCCCGCATCGAGTATCTGGTGCTCGGGCGTGAGGCACTGGCCGAGCAGGTCGTGGTGGGCGAGGAAGGCCTCAAGACCTACTACGAACAGAACAAATCGCGGTTCGGTGTTCCCGAGGAGCGGCGCGCCCGGCATATTCTGATCAAGGCGAGCCCTGAAGCGCTTGAAAAAGCGAAAGAACTGCTCGCCAGGGTCAAGGCCGATCCCGGCCAGTTTGCTGCGCTGGCCAAGTCCAGATCGGACGACCCGGGCTCGGCTTCACAGGGCGGTGATCTCGGTTTCTTTGCCCGCGGCATGATGGTCAAGCCGTTTGCCGATGCAGTGTTTTCGATTAACGACGGCGAGATCGTCGGACCCATCGAAACCGAGTTCGGACAGCACATTATCCAGCTGACCGCGGTTCGCCCGGCAACCGAGAAGTCCTTCGAGTCGGTGCGTGCCGAAATCGAGAGGGAGGTTCGACTGCAGCAGGCCGGGCAGAAGTTTGCCGAGTCCGCCGATTCGTTCACGAACACGGTCTATGAGCAGTCCGACTCGCTCAAGCCTGCTGCCGACAAGTACAAGCTGCAGATCCGCTCGGCCGATGGTGTGGGCCGCCAGCCGTCGCCTGGCGCCGCACCCGGTTCGCCGCTTGCCAATGCCCGCCTGCTGTCAGCGATCTTCAGTGATGATGTTGTTCGCAACAAACGCAATACCGAGGCAATCGAGATTGCACCGGGCCAGATGGCAGCGGCACGCATCGTCGAGTACAAGCCGGCTCAGATCAAGACCCTTGATGCGGTTCGTGATCAGGTACGCCAGAAGGTGGTCACGCAGGAGGCGGGCGTTCTTGCCAAGGCGGCTGCCGAGGCGCGGCTTGTCGCGCTCAAGGCAGGCAAATCCGACGACACCGGCTTTTCTGCGCCGCGCGCGGTGACCCGGGCAGCGGCCGAGGGCTTGCCTGCCGGAGTGATCGAGGCGGTTTAACGCCTGCCGGCTCAGCCGCTGCCCGCCTACGGGACGATCGATCTGGGCGCAGACGGCCACGCGCTGGTCTGGTTGACTCGCATCATGCCGGCCGATCAGGCGACGCTGGCGCTTCGCCAGGCGGCGATCGGGCAGCAGCTGCTGCGTGTCGTGGGCCAGCAGGACACCGTCAGCTATATCGATGCGATCAAGACGCGTTCGAAGGTGGTGCGTGCTGCGGATCCGGCCGGCAAGCGTGAGGATGCCCGTCAGCCTTGAGGCCTCAGGCTGCGCCTGAGACGCCCAGCCTGATCAACTCATCGGCCGCCTGATCGAGCGCGGCCGGCGTCGTGGTGGCGATCCTGACCACAGGCGCTGCGGCGAGTTGGTCGAAATTGCGCTTCATCGATCGGTCGTAGCTCGGGTCGTAATGCTCGAGCAGCAATCGTTCGACCAGATCCGGCCAGCGGTCGGCATTGACAAGCGTTTTCCACTCACCAATGCGTTGCGCCCCGTGCAGAGGGACCATGCAGTCGAGAAGGGTGAAGAGCCGCGGGACGTCCTTCAGAAAGTGCTGGTATTCGTCGAGCAGGAAATGGCTTCGCACCGCGATCGGTGCCTCGATGATCGCTACCTGCGATGCCCGGATGGCGTCGATCAATGCGCCAGGAATCTGACACTGACCGATCTTGCGGCTTTCGGACTCGACGAAGACCGGTTGCTCGGGAGAAAAGCCGCGCAGCGTCTCCCAGAGCATGGTTTCGAATCGTTTCTGGCCAGGTTGCGCTTCGGCGGGCAGGCCACCGAGCAGGGATCCGCGGTGGCTGGCGAGTTTTTCGAGATCGAGCACCTGGCCACCCTTCAGTGCGATCTGCTCGAGCAGACGGCTCTTGGCACTGCCGGTGCGACCACCGACGACGATCAGTCGCAAGGGCTTGGGCAGGGTGTCGAGCTCGGCGATGACATGGCGTCTGAAGGCGCGGTACCCACCCTCGATCACCGTCGTTCGCCAGCCGATGCGAGCCATCACCGTGGCCAGTGACCCTGATCGCTGCCCGCCCCGCCAGCAATACACCAGTGGTCTGAAGTCGCGGTCGCGTTGGGCGAACAGGCGATCGATCAGATCGCCGATATTGCGTGCCGCGATGGCCGCGCCGAGCCTGCGTGCTTCGAAAGCACCGACCTGAGCATGCGTGGTACCGACCAGGGCTCGCTGCGCGTCATCGAGCACCGGCGCATTGATCGCTCCCGGAAGGCGATCTTCCGCGTATTCTGAGGGGCTGCGGGCATCGATGAGGGCATTGAATTCGTCCAGTCGAGCCACGACCTCCTGAATCGGCGCAATTGCCGGGTCCTTCATTTCTGGCGTCCATGAAAGTCTTCGATCTCGCCTGCGAACACGACCACAGCTTTGAAGGCTGGTTCGGGTCGGCGCAGGACTATGACACGCAACTGGCTCGCCATCTGATCGAGTGTCCGATGTGCGCCAGCACCCATATTCGACGCATGCCATCGGCGCCGCGCCTGAATCTGTCGGGCGCCGTCGATCGCCCCGCCGTCGATCGCCCCAGAGGCGGACGCAGTGTGGCGGCGCAAACCCAGGGCAGCGGTGAGTCGCAGGGGTTTGCGGCTGATCCGCGCGAGCTTCAGGCCCGGCTGATCGAGATGGCTCGCAAGCTGATCGCGAGTACCGAGGATGTCGGCGATCGCTTTGCCCAGGAAGCCCGGCGTATCCACTACAACGAGGCGCCTGAGCGCGCTATCCGTGGTGTGGCCAGCGTGCAGGAGGCGAGGGAGCTGGCTGACGAAGGCATTGATGTGATGTCGATTGCCTTGCCCGAAGCGCTCAAGCAGCCTTTGCAATAATCGCGTCGCGCGCCGGCCTCGCCAGGTCTCTTGCACGGCTCGGGCAGCGCGGCGCGCATCGCAGGGATCTTCAGCGCCTGGCGTACTGCGTCTTGCCAAACAGATTCTCGCGGGCAGCCTGATCAAGCTCGGGTTTGCGCAGATCGGCGAGGACAGTGATCCCGCGCTGCACCGCAGGCCGATTGCCGATGGCCTCAAACCAGGCCTTGACGTTGGGGAACTCGCCAAGATCGATGCCCTGCCTTTCATGCGATCTCAGCCACGGCCAGACGGCCATATCGGCGATGGTGTATTCCTTGCCGGCGATGTAGTCGTTGGTGGCCAGCTGCTTGTCCATCACGCCATAAAGCCGCCTGGCCTCATTGGAAAAACGGTTGATCGCATACTCGACTTTCTCGGGTGCATAGGCCCGGAAGTGATGGGTCTGGCCGAGCATCGGACCGACACTGGCCATCTGGAACATCAGCCACTGCAACGCCTGATACTTGCCCCGGGTGGAGCGGGGCAGGTATCGCCCGGTCTTGCCGGCCAGATAGAGCAGGATGGCACCCGACTCGAAGAGCGAGATCGGTTCGCCGTCGGGACCATCGGGATCGGTGATGGCAGGAATCCGGTTGTTCGGGCTGATGGCCAGAAAGTCGGGCGAGAACTGCCCGCCGGCGCTGATGTCGACGGCGTGCGCGGCATAGGGCAGGCCGCACTCCTCGAGCATGATGTGGACCTTGTGGCCATTTGGTGTGGCCCATGAATAGACGTCGATCATCCTTGCAGCACTCCAGGAGGTTGGGCAGACCGCGGTCTGCCTGGGGGCCGTTGCTTAGCCGAATTGGTGGTGTCAGCGCACCTTTTGCGCAGCCGCCCAGGCAATCTGGGCAAGCGGCCTGACGCGCTTGGCCTGGTCGAGCGCCTGCGGGCTGGAGGCGGTGCCGTCGAGTGCGCGCTTGACGATGCCCTGCAAAATGGCAGCCAGGCGAAACGCGTTATAGGCCAGGTAAAAATCCCAGTGACCGATGTCGCTGCGATTCGTGCGTTCGCAATAGCGTCGGATGTACTCGGCCTCTGACGGAATGCCCAGCGCTGCAATGTCGATGCCTGCAATCCCGCGGAACTGACCGGGCGGAATATGCCAGCTCATGCAGTGATAGGAGAAGTCGGCCAGCGGATGACCGATGGTGGCGAGCTCCCAGTCGAGCACTGCCAGCACTTTCGGCTGATGGCGATCGAAGATCATGTTGTCGAGGCGATAGTCGCCATGCACGATCGAGTTCTCGTCGCCTTCGGGGATGTGAGAGGGCAGCCAGGCGAGCAGCTCATCCATCTCGTCGATTTTTTCGGTCTGCGACAGCTGATACTGCTTGGACCAGCGCCCGATCTGGCGGGCAAAGTAGTTGCCCGGCTTGCCGAAGTCGGTCAGCCCGACCTTGGCAATATCGACGTTGTGCAGCGCTGCCATGATCCGGTTCATCTCGTCGTAGATCTGGCCGCGCTCGGCATTGGAGACGCCGGGCAGGGACTGGTCCCAGAGCACGCGGCCATCGACGCAATCCATGATGTAGAACGCGCGTCCGATTACGCCTTCGTCTTCGCACAGACCGTAGACCCGCGCCACCGGCACATCGGTGTCGGCGAGTGCTGCGAGCACGCGGAACTCGCGCTCGACCGCATGCGCCGAGGGCAGCAGTTTTGCCGCCGGCCCGGGCTTTGAGCGCATGACATAGCTGTGGCCGGGGGTGGTGAGCTTGAAGGTCGGGTTTGACTGTCCGCCCTTGAACTGCTCGACCGTGACCGGACCGCGAAAGCCTTCGACATGGTCGCGCATCCAGGCCTCGAGTGCGCCAACATCGAATCGCTGTCGCTCAGAGACCGCCTGGGTCCCGATGTTGCTGTCGAGGTTCTCGCTGCTCATGCTGTCTCCATCCAGATGATTGAACCGGGTCGGTCGTACGGTTGCCGGGTTTGGCTGATCAGTCGTTCGCAAGCAGCGACAGACCGAGCTGAGCGCGGCGACGCAACCACAGGCTGGGGCGGTAACGGGGGTCGGCGGTGACCGAATGGATGCCGGTCAGCACTTGTGCGACGGTGGACGCGCCCAGTGCATCGCCCATCGACAGCGGACCCATCGGATACCCGAGGCCAAGCCTGACCGCGAGGTCGATATCGGCCGGGTCGGCGATGCGTTGCTGCGCGATCTCGCAGGACACCGCCACCATCATGGCCACGATGCGCTGGGAGACGAAGCCGGTGCTGTCGCGCACCAGGCTGACCCGGGCCCCGTCGGCCATGAACAGGCGCTGCGCGGCCATCGCCAGCACCGGATCGGTGGCCGGGGTCGACATCAGAACGCGGCGTCGACAGGCCTTTGCGCCAAACGGAAAGAGCGTGTCGATCGCAATGCTGCGCTCGGCTGGCAGATGCGCTTCGCTGACCGCGGCCGTGGCGTCAATGCCAAGCGGCGCGATCAGTACCAGGCTGTCTGCGTCGGGGGCGTCGTGGTTATCGAGCGCAGCGCCGAGCGCAGCCACCAGTTCGCAAAGTGCAGCGCGCTGTGGGCCGGGTGCCACCCAGACTCTTGCAAAAGGCGCCGGACCGGCGAGTGCGGGGGGGTCGGCTTCGGGCACAGCGATCTGCTGGCCGGCTTCGTGGCGATAAAAGCCTTCGCCGGTCTTGCGACCGAGCAGCCCGCCCGCCACACGCTGGGCAGCCAGTGCCGAGGGACGAAAGCGCGGCTCGTCATAGAACTGCCGGTAGATCGACTCCATGACCGGATGCGAGACATCAAGGCCAGTCAGGTCGAGCAGCTCGAAGGGGCCGAGCTTGAAGCCCGCGCCGCCGAAATTGACCTGCTCGCGCATGATGCGATCGACGGTATGGGGGTCGGTCACGCCTTCGCCGACCAGCTTGAGTGCCTCGGTGCCATAGCCGCGGCCGGCATGATTGATCAGGAACCCCGGGGCGTCCTGGGCGATGACCGGTGCGTGTCCGGTGCGTCGCGTGAGCGCGAGCAGGGTCTCGACCGTGGCGCTTGCCGTGCGGGCGCCGCGGATGACCTCGACCACCTTCATCAGCGGTACCGGATTGAAGAAGTGATAGCCGGCGACCCTCTCGGGATGGCGGCATGCCGATGCAATCGCAGTGACCGACAGCGAGGAGGTGTTGGAGACCAGCACCGCATCGGGCGCAACAAGACTTTCGAGCTCGGAAAACAGGCGCTTCTTGACTGCCAGGTCTTCGACGATGGCTTCGATCACGACATCGGCGGGGGCAAGGTCGGCGAGCGCTGCGACCGGCTGCAAACGTGCGAGCGTGTCGTCAAAAGCCTCACGGGTAATCTTGCCTTTATCGGCCAGCTTGCCGATGGCCTCGGCGACCGAGGCCTGCGCGGCGATTGCTGCGCCTGGCGCGGCATCATGCAGAAGGACAGTGTGACCCGCCTGCGCAAAAAGCTGCGCGATACCTCGTCCCATTGCGCCGGCGCCGACGACACCGATGACTGCTGATTCAACTGTTTTCATCTTCGGGATTGTACCTTGACGAGGATGGCTGGCGGCGGCGGCAGCGGCCTTGCAGGCAGCGGCGAGGCGGCTGATTGGCCTGCGGCAACGGATCGCCATTTCGATAACAAGCCTGCAAAGGCCAGCGCCGCAATCCGACCTCGGATGTGATTCCCTTCTTCAAGGGATTGATCGGCATCAGGGCCACATCGGGGTGCACCTGCCGGAAATGACACGCGATGTCGCGTCGATGAAAACCCGGCATGGGAAACTGCGGCACACCGTGTGGCCCGAGCCACGTTATCGATCAGATAAAGTGCAGGAGTGTTGATGGTCAACCGACAGAGAAACAGTCCGCGCACCGGTCCGTCTGGCGGGGCCTGGGCAGGCGGCCTCCCATCCGTTCGCGCGGGCGAACGAGTCGCGTCAACCTGTTTGGCGAGCCTTTTCGCGGCGATTCTTGCGACCCTCCTGGGCTTGCTCGCGCTGGTCTCGGAGCCTGCCGCTGCCGCGAACAACCGCGCCCGCGACGCCGGCTTCAGCGCCGACTGGTCGCCGGAAGACTGCGGACTGTTCAAGCTCGGTGAAAAAGAAAGCGAGGCGCTGTGCGGCTATGTCTCGGTGCCATTGCGTCATGGCAAGGACGAGTCGCCTCGTATCCGACTTGCGGTGGTCCTGATCCCGGCGTCAGACCAGATCAATCGAAAGCCCGATCCGCTCTTTCTTGCTCAGGGCGGGCCCGGCGGCTCGACGATCGGTGGTTTTGCGCAGGTGTTGCTGGCCGATCAGGCAAAGCGTCCGGTCCTCAATCGGGATCTGGTGCTCTGGGATCAGCGCGGCACCTACTTTTCGCAGCCGCGACTGCAGTGCCGCGAGACCACGAAATTGCCGGCCAACGCCAAGCCCGCACAGGAACGTGAGGCGCTTGTTCAGTGCGGCAAACGTCTGCAAGCCGAAGCCGGAGATCTGTCGGCGTTCAACTCGCTCGAAAATGCGCGCGATGCCGATGCGATCCGGGCGGCGCTGGGCTACGAAAAATTCAATTTTTATGGCGTGTCCTACGGGACAGAACTGGGTCAGTTCCTGATGCGAGAGCGTCCGCAGCACTTGCGGGCAGTGATTCTTGATGCGGTGGTGCCGCTGGGATTCAGCCTGGTCACCGATGTGCCGGTGGTCAAGCAGCGGGTCATGCAGCAGTTTGCAAGCGCCTGTCGCGAATCCGAAGCCTGCAATCTCGCTTATCCGGGACTCGGCGATCGCTATCTGGCTTTGCTGGACAAGCTCGATCAATCGCCGGTGGCGCTACCGCGCCCGGCCGGCCCCCTGCTTGGCAAGCCTCGCCCCGCCAACCCTGCTGCTGAACCCGACACCATGAGCGGTCGCGACCTCGACGGCGCGCTCTATCAGTCGATCTATTCGCGCGAGGCCGTGCCGCTGGTGCCCTACATCATCGAGCGCGCCGAGCGGGGTGACTACAGCTTCGCGATCAATTTCGTTCAGCTGATGCAGGCCTCGCGCAGCGACATGGCCGACGGCATGTACCTGGCCGTGGTGTGCTCCGAGTATGGCGATACGCCTGATGCGGCATTGAAGTTTCCGGGTGTGATCAAGCGGCTGGCCGATGAAGCGGCAGAAGATGGCAAGCAGATCCTGGAGATCTGTCGGGACTGGGGTATCGGTTTGCTCGACAAATCGCTGCTCGAGCCGGTGCGCTCCAGTATTCCGACCCTGCTGATGTCGGGCAGCTTCGATCCGATCACGCCGCCTGCTCATGCTCAGCGGGTGGCCAGTCATCTGTCGCGCGCGCAGTCGGTGACCTTTGCCCGCGGCGCCCACGGTCAGGCCTTTTTGCTGCCCTGCGCCAACCGCCTGATCTCGGACTTTCTCGACAACCCTGAGGCCCGACCGCAAGCGGCGTGTGCCAACGAGGCGGCCCCGGTGTTCTACACGCCGGATCAACTGGTGAGCCTGCCGGTACGCCGAGGCAACGCGGGCGCCAGTGCGAGCATTCAGGAGAATCTGGCTGCACTGGCCGGTCCGGCAATGGTGGTCGGTGTCGCGCTGCTGCTGCTTTTCAGCGCGATTCCGGTCTACAGCGTCACCGAGATCGTGCGGGTTTTTCGGGCCCGCACCTGGCAGCCCCCGCAGGGCTGGGCGGGACGCTTGCTGGCGGCGGCGCCCTGGATACCGGTGCTTGCCGGTCTGACGCTGCTGGGTTTTCTGCTGTTTTCGCTTCGGCAGCTGGCCGGCGAGATCGGTCGCAACCAGTTTTTGCTGCTGGTTGGGGCACTGCCGATGGGCGTGAAGTCGCTGACCTGGTGGCTGCTGCCCTATGCGGCATCGATGCTGCTGATGACGCTTGCGATGGTGCAGATCTGGCGGCACGATGCGCGCAGCAAAATCGGGCGGCTGTACTACACACTGCTGGTCGTGGCCGGTTGGGCAGTTTGTCTGGCCCTTGTCAGGACCGGGCTCTTCGGATGGTGAGTGTTCGGCCGGAGACGACCGCCGGTCCAGCGTGCGTACCCTTGGTTTTCCCTTTTTCCAACCGATTAATCAGACAGGAGATGTCAGAAAATGATCACCCTTTGCGGTTTCGCGATCAGCAACTACTACAACAAGGTCAAGATTGCACTGCTCGAGAAGGGCATGCCGTTTGAGGAGGAGCTCAACTGGGCGACCAAGGACGAGGCAACGCTTGCCGACAGTCCGCTTGGCAAGGTGCCGTTCATTCGCACGCCGCAGGGCCCCCTGAGCGAGTCGGCGGTGATCATGGAATACCTTGAGGATCTGCAGCCGTCGCCCTCGTTGTGGCCGGCCGATCCCTTTGCGCGAGCGAAAGTGCGCGAGCTGATCGTCTATCTCGAACTGCATCTCGAGCTGGTCGCACGCCGCGTTTATTCGCAGGCGTTTTTCGGTGGCAAGGTCGAGCAGTCGGTGATCGATGCGACCCGCAAGGAGCTCGAGCGCAATGTCGGCGCGTTTCTGAAGCTCGCCAGGTTTTCGCCATATGTGGCCGGCGATGCCTTCACGGTTGCCGATTGCGCGGCGATCGTCAGTCTGCCGTTGATTTCGCAGGCAGCCAAAGCGGTATGGGGCGAGGATCCGCTGGCCGCATCGCCGGCGCGCGACTATGTCAAGGAGATGTCGCAGCGGGCATCGGTGATCAAGGTGATGGCCGATCGCAAGGCCAATGCCGAACTGCGGGCGCAGATGGCCAAAAAGTAAGGGACGAGCGCTGAGGGACGAGTGCTGAGGTGACTCAGGTGGCGTTGCCCTGACCCAGCGCCTCGATCTGGCTGCCGAGTTCGATCCAGTTTTCTTCGAGCAGATCGCGCTGCTGTGCCAGCGCGCTTCGCTCTCGCGCCAGCGCTGACGCTGCAGCTGAATCCTTGTAGGCATCGGGTTCGGTCAGGCGCTGATCGATCAGCGTGATCCGTGTTTGCGTATCGGCCAGTTCCTGTTCGATCGCCTCGAGTCGACGCTGCAAGGGGCGGCGCTGCGCGGCCAACTGGCTGCGCTGTTCGGCGGCGACTCGCCGGTCATCGCGCCGGGTGACTGCCCCGCCGTCGAGGGATCGCCGCGCCTGCGGGTTGCCGGCATCGGTCTGGGCAGACGCGTTCGGATCGACAGCCGCAGAGGGCGGCCCGGCGTTGGGCCGCTGAATCAGCCACTGGGCATAGTCGTCGAGATCGCCATCGAAGGCCGAGACGCCGCCATCGGCTACCCGCACGAACTGATCGACTGTTGCGCGAAGCAGGTAGCGGTCGTGCGAGACCAGCAGCAGCGCGCCGTCGAATTCGGCCAGGGCATCGGCCAGTGCGTCGCGGGTGTTGGCATCGAGATGGTTGGTCGGCTCGTCCAGCACCAGCAGCTGCGGCTTGCCCCACACCAGCATCGCGAGCGCCACTCGGGCGCGCTCGCCGCCCGACATCGGCCCGACCGCGCGGGTGGCATCTTCGCCGCCGAAACCGAAGCGCCCCAGCCAGTCGCGCAGCACCTGCTCGCGCTCGGTGGGTGCCAGTCGCTGCATATGGGTAAGCGCCGAGTCGTTGGCTCTCAGGGCGTCGACCTGTTGCTGCGCGAAGTAGCCGACCCGCACGCTGCGCGCGCGCTGCAGGTCTCCCGCCAGGGGTGCGAGCTCGCCGACCGCAGTGCGGATCAGTGTGGTCTTGCCGGCCCCATTGCGACCGAGCACGCCGATTCGCGAGCCACGCCCCACGGTCATCGAGGCGGCCTCGATCACCACCCGGCCCGGGCCGTCGTCGTCGGCCGGATAGCCGACTTGAACCGTGTCCATGCGCACCAGCGGATCGGGGCAATCGCCGACCGATGC
>CAMCXH010000085.1 GCA_945883285.1 Bordetella parapertussis
GGGCGCCCTTATCGTCGATGCCAGTCGTCGATGCCAGTCGTCGATATCAGTCGTCGATATCAGCCGTCGATCCGGGCGTAGGCCGAGTGGTTGTGAATCGATTCGAAGTTTTCGCCTTCGACAATGAAGCTCGACACACCCTCGACCCCGCGCACGGCAGCTGCCACATCGCGCACCAGATCTTCGACGAACTTGGGATTATCGTAGGCGCGTTCGGTGACATGCTTTTCATCGACACGCTTGAGAAGGCCGTAGAGTTCGCTGGAGGCCTGCTGCTCAAGCCGCTCGATCAGCGCCTTCACATCGACCGTGCGCCCGGTCTGCATCCGCAGCTCGACCGTGATGTGCGAGCGCTGATTATGGGCGCCATAGTCGGAAATGGTCTTCGAGCAGGGGCAAAGACTCGTGACCGGCACCACGATTTTCAAGGTAACCAGCGGGGCCTGCGGGCCGCCGTCAACCGACAGCGACAAGTCGTAGTCGAGCAGGCTTTGAACCCCTGACACCGGCGCGGTCTTGGTGATGAAAAGCGGAAACGCCAACTCGATCCGGCCGGTATCGGCCTGAAGCAGACCGAGCATTTCATGGTGAAGCGGCCCCAGTGCCTCGAGCGACATGTCTCGCGCCCGGCTTTCGAGAAGGGCTACAAAGCGCGACATATGCGTGCCCTTCTGCTCGGCGGGCAGTGCAACGAAAAGGTTCCAGACCGCCACTGACGGCACAGCGACACCGCCGCTTTGCCACATCATCGGATAGCGCAGACCACGAACCCCCACCCGCTGGATCGGCTGACTGCGGTGGTCAATGCTGCCCTGAACATCGGGCATCGACGCATCGACCGAACCGGGCTGCATGACGCTCGGATCACGGGAATTCATCTGCGCTCCTGAAGGTAGGCTGAGAGTATCAAAAGACGATTTTAGCGCAGCCGGGAAAACCCTTCTGCGTCAGCGGGCAGCCACCAGACGGGGGGTCGGTTCGGTCGACCCGAGCAAGTGGGCAAACCGCTCACTGATTGATCGGGCGATGCCCGGCCCATCGAGGCCTTCCAGACGCAACAGCAACGCCGGGTCACCATGATCGATGAAGTGATCTTTCAGGCCGAGTTGCAGGGTTGGCACCGCCAGACCGAGGTCGGCAATCGCCTCGAGGCAGGCACTGCCCGCGCCACCCACCACCGCATGCTCCTCGACCGTGACGAAGGCCTCGTGGGTGAGCGAAAGCTCGCGGATCATGTCGGCATCGATCGGCTTGACCCACCGCATGTTGACGACGGTGGCATCGAGGGTATCGGCTGCGGCAAGGGCAGGATGCAGCATCGAGCCGAAGGCCAGGATCGCAATGCGATGGCCGCTTCGACGCAACTCGGCTTTGCCAAAGGGCAAACGGGTGAACGCTTTGCTGACCACGGCACCAACACCGGTGCCGCGCGGATAGCGGACCGCGCTCGGCCCCTCGTGACAGAAGGCGGTGTAGAGCATCTGCCGACATTCGTTTTCATCGGAAGGCGCCAGCACCACCATGTTCGGGATACAGCGCAGGTAGGCCAGATCATAGGCACCCGCGTGAGTCGCACCGTCGGCACCCACCAGCCCGGCGCGATCGAGGGCAAAGACCACCGGCAGATTCTGCAGTGCGACGTCGTGGATAAGCTGGTCGTAGCCGCGCTGCAGGAAAGTCGAATAGATCGCGACCACCGGCTTTACACCCTCGCAAGCCATACCGGCCGCGAAAGTGACCGCATGCTGCTCGGCGATGCCGACATCGAAATAGCGCTTCGGAAAGCGCCGCTCGAACTCGACCAGTCCGGAGCCTTCGCGCATGGCCGGCGTCACACCGACCACCCGCTCGTCGAGGGCAGCCATATCGCAAATCCAGTCGCCAAAAATCTGGGTATAGGTGGGGGCACCCGGCGCCGACTTCTTGATGCCTTCGGCAGGGTTGAACTTGCCGGGACCGTGATACAGGATCGGGTCGGCCTCGGCGAGCTTGTAGCCCTGGCCCTTGCGAGTGATGACATGCAGAAACACCGGACCATGCATTTCACGCAGGTTCTGCAGGGTCGGCACCAATGCGTCGAGATCGTGGCCGTCGATTGGCCCGAAATACGTGAAACCGAATTCTTCGAACATCGTGGCCGGCACCACCAGCCCCTTGGCATGCTCTTCGAGGCGACGGGCCAGCTCATAGACCGGCGGCACCTTCGAGAGCACGCTGCGGGCGACATCGCGGGCCATCGAGACCTGGCGGCCCGACAGCACGCGCGCAAGGTATTTATTGAGCGCACCCACCGGCGGCGAAATCGACATGTCGTTATCGTTGAGCACGACCAGCAGATCGATATCGGGCGTGACACCGGCATTGTTCATGGCCTCGAAAGCCATGCCGGCGGTCATGGAGCCGTCGCCGATCACGGCCACATGACGACGCCGCGCCGGCCCCTTGTTGAGGCCCTTGTTACGTGAGGCAACCGCCATGCCGAGCGCGGCCGAAATCGATGTGGACGAATGCGCCGTACCAAAAGTGTCGTACTCGCTCTCGCTGCGTCGCGGGAAACCCGAAATACCGCCGTGCTGGCGCAAATGCGCCATACCCTCGCGCCGCCCGGTCAGGATCTTGTGGGGATAGGACTGGTGTCCGACATCCCAGACGATGCGATCGGAAGGTGTATTGAAAACATAATGCAGCGCGATCGTCAGTTCGACTGTACCGAGGTTGGACGACAGATGACCGCCGGTGCGCGAAACCGAATCGACGATGTAGTTGCGTAACTCGTCGGCGAGCGCAGGCAGTTTCGCTCTCGACAGCCGGCGCAGCGATGCGGGCTGGTCGATTGTCTCCAGCAGGGAATAGTCAGCTTTCATCTTTGTCATCGGCACCAGTTATGACTGCATGATTTGCCTTGCGGCCTGCGCCGTCAAGAGCGACGCAATACGATCAGATCGGCCAGTTCACCAAGGCGCGTTGCTCGCGCACCAAACGGCGCAAGCGCCTGGTGTGCCCGATGGCGAAGCGACTCGGCCAGATCGCGCGCGCCGGCAAGGCCCAGAAGCGAAACATAAGTGGGTTTGTTGGCCTGGGCATCCTTGCCGGCGGTCTTGCCGAGCGTGGTGGTGTCGGCCTCGACATCGAGCACATCATCGACCACCTGAAAGGCCAGGCCGATAGCCGCGCAATAATCGTCAAGCAAGGCCTGCTCGGCGGCATCGGGCAATGCTGCGCAATAAGCCCCAAGCCGCACCGACACGGTCAGCATCGCGCCGGTCTTGCGCCGGTGCATGTCTTCAAGGGCCTCGCGCGACAGCGAATGCCCCACGGCCGCAAGGTCGATGGCCTGTCCACCCGCCATGCCGATCGAGCCGGCGGCATCGGCCAGTTCGCGGGTCATGGTCACCACGTTGAGCGGTGCCACGCCGCTTTCCAGCGTGGCCGCCACCGCGCGGAAGGCCAGCGCCTGCAGCGCATCGCCCACCAGCATCGCCAGCGCTTCGCCATAGGCAACATGCACAGTGGGCTTGCCGCGCCGAAGCACGTCGTTGTCCATGCAGGGCATGTCGTCGTGAACCAGCGAATACGCATGGATCAGCTCGACCGCGCACCCCGCCTGATCGAGCGCCCGGCGGGGTGCGCCAGTGATCTCGCCGGCGGCATGCACCAGCAGCGGGCGCACACGCTTGCCGCCACCCAACACCGCGTATCGCATCGCCTCGTGCAAAGGAGCGAGCAAATCACCCGCCGGGCCAGTGCCCGGCAACAAAGCCTCGAGGCTGGCCTCAGTGGCGGCGAGCACCCCGGCCGACCAGTCTGAAAACGATGTGATCGCCATTGTCATGCGTCGGGAAGGTTCTCGGCCTCGAAGGGCTTGAGCAGATCGCCCTCGAGGACCTTGACCTGCTGCTGAACGCGAGCGAGGCTTTCCCGGCACACGCCCACCAGCTCGGCACCCCGCCGATAGGCCTGCAGCGACTGCTCGAGCGGCAAGCCACCGGACTCCATTTTCTGCACGATCGACTCGAGCTCGGCGAGTGCGGACTCGAAGGAGACCGGCGTGGCGGGCGGTGAGAGATCGGGATCGGACATGTGAGCGGGCTGCCAATAAAGCGATCCGGCGCAAATGCGCAGCGATCAGAGGTGATTGGCGATTTTAATTCAGAACCGGTTGTGGCCCGAAAAGTGTCCGAAGACCGAATTGGGGGTATCCTTGCCGGCCCTTTTTTAACGCTTATCAGGAGGTCGAACCATGTCGGACATCGGGCGGCGGGCCCATCTGCAGCGATCTGCAGCCCAGCTACCGGTTTCGGCGTATTTCGATGAAGCGCTTCATCAGCGTGAACTCGAGATTCTGTTCAGGAACGGTCCCGGTTACATCGGGCACGAACTCATCGTGCCGAATACTGGCGATTATTTCGCACTCCCGGCCGAGAAGGAGGGCCGGCTTCTCGTGCGGGGCGAACAGGGGATCGAGCTCCTCTCCAACGTCTGCCGACATCGGCAGTCAGTGATGCTCAACGGCCGAGGCAATGCGGGCAACATCGTTTGTCCGCTGCATCGCTGGACCTACGACCTCAAGGGCCGTCTGCTCGGCGCGCCTCACTTCGAGCAGCAGCCCTGCCTTAACCTCGGGCGCAGCCCGCTGCAAAACTGGAACGGGCTGCTGTTTTCGGGCAAGCGCGATGTCGCCGCCGACCTCGAACGCGCCGGCGTGCGCGGCAAACTCGACTTTTCCGGCTATATGCTCGATCACGTCGAAGTCCATGAATGCGCCTACAACTGGAAGAGCTTCATCGAGGTCTATCTTGAGGACTACCATGTCGAGCCCTTTCATCCCGGCCTGGGCAAGTTCGTCGAATGCGATGATCTCAACTGGGAGTTCGGCGACTGGTGGTCGGTGCAGACCGTCGGCGTCCATCAGGGGCTCGGCAAACCCGGCAGTTCGATCTATCGGCGCTGGCATGAGCAGGTGCTCAAGTATCGAAACGGCCAGCCTCCCGAGCACGGCGCCATCTGGCTCACCTACTATCCGAACGTGATGGTCGAGTGGTATCCGCATGTGCTGGTGGTCTCGCATCTGGTGCCACGCGGTCCACGGCATACGACCAATATCGTCGAGTTCTATTACCCCGAGGAAATCGTGCTGTTCGAGCGCGAATTCGTCGAGGCCGAACGCGCCGCCTACATGGAAACCTGCGCCGAGGATGACGAGATCGCCTTGCGCATGGATGCCGGACGCAAGGTGCTGCTCGATCGCGGCGACAACGAGGTTGGCCCCTATCAGAGCCCGATGGAAGACGGCATGCAGCACTTTCACGAGTTCCTGCGGGCCAAGCTCGGACCGGCATGACCGCACCCAGGAGAAGCGAAAGACGATGAGCTGGACCACACTGATCGGCGCCGACGAACTGGCGCATGTCATCGACCATTGCATCGTGGTCGATTGCCGTTACGACCTGGCCAATCCCCAAGCCGGCGCACCGGCCTATGCGCAAGCGCATGTTCCGAGTGCCGTCTTTATCGACATGGATACCCAGCTGTCGGCGCCAAAATCAGGGCGAAACGGCCGTCATCCGATGCCCTCGAGTGATGCCGTGCGTGCACTGCTCGAATCAATCGGACTCCACGACGACACCCAGCTCATCGTCTATGACGTGGGTGGGATGGCTTCCGGGCGGCTGTGGTGGATGGCCCGCTGGATCGGCCACGAACGCGTGGCGGTGCTTGATGGCGGCCTGAAGGCCTGGGAGCGCGCGGGTTTTCCGGTAACAGCCGAACCGGGCCCGGTGCGCCCTGCCGGCCGGCTGTCGGCACGCCCGCCCCTGGCAACCCTGGTTGATGCCGCAACCGTTTCGGCAGCCAGCGCAAACGCTTCGCGCGCGCTGATCGATGCCCGCGCAGCCGACCGGTTTCGAGGAGAAAACGAGACCATTGACCCGGTCGCCGGGCATATCCCGGGTTCGCTCAACCGACCCTGGAATATGAACCTTCGCGAGGACGGCCGCTTCAAGCCGGCGCCCTTTCTGCGCGCCGAGTTCGAGGCCCTGCTTGACGGCCGCAATGCAAGCGACGTCATCAACAGCTGCGGCTCGGGGGTGAGCGCCTGCCACAACATCCTGGCGATGACGCATGCCGGACTGACCGGCACAGCCCTCTATGGCGGATCCTGGAGCGAATGGGTGTCCGACCCCGATCGGCCGGTTGCCACCGGCCCTGCCGCCTGACGCTGACCCGCGCAGGCGCAGTGTCTGCGCCGCCGGAACCGAGCGCCGACTCATTGTGGTCGACTCAGTGTGGTCGACTCAGTGTGGATGAAACGGCGAGGTCAATACTGCAATCAGCGCCACACCGGCAAACAGCATGATGATCTGCAGGGCAGAAGCACCCCTTTGACGCTCGCGATGCATATCGGGAACCAGATCGGCAAGCGCGATATAGATGAAGCTGCTGGCAGCCAGCACCAGCACGAAGGGCAAGGCGGTCCGAGCCGAATCGAGCCAGTAATAGCCGGCCACGCCACCCAGCACCGCCGCCAGACCCGAGAGCACATTGAAGAGCAGTGCGCGCTTGCGTGAATAGCCTGCATTGATCAAAACGATGAAGTCGCCCACTTCCTGGGGAATTTCATGGGCGGCAATCGACGCAGCCGTCAGCCATCCGAGGCGCTCATCGGCCAGAAACGCGGCAGCAATCAGGACACCGTCGGCCAGATTGTGAATCGCATCACCAACCAGAATGAGCGTGCCGCCTGGGCCGGCTTCGCGGCGATCGTGGCCGTGGTCATGGCCATGGCCGTCGGATTCGTGATGATGGCTGTGCCGAAAGACCGACGACTTCTCAAGCAGGAAAAAGCCCACCAGTCCGATCAGCAGGGCCCAGCAAAGTGAGTGAAGGTCGGCACCCGATTCGATCGCTTCGGGCAGCAGATGAAGCACCGCAGCCCCCAGCAGCACACCCGCCGACAGGCTGACCATGCGGGGCACAAGCGACGACATTGCCCCGAAGGACAGCCAGGCCGCAGCGCAGACCGAGACAACCCCGGAGAGCAGGGTTGCGGCAATGATCGAGGCAAGAGTCAGGGGAACCACCGCAAATGTGACAATCGATCAGTATAACGAGCGGCTCTCAGTCGATCGTGGCACCGCTGCGCACGATGACCGGCTTCCAGCGCTTGAGTTCTTCCTGCATGAATGTCGCAAAGGCCTGCGGCGAATTGCCCACCGGGTCCATGTAAACCGCGCGCAGCTTCTCGACGGTCTGCGGATCCTTCAGGATCGCGACGATCTCGCGGTTGAGCCGGTCGATGATCGGCTGCGGGGTGCGCCCCGGCACGACGATGCCGATCCAGGCGGTCGCTTCGATGTCGGGAATACCGGCTTCTCGAAAGGTGGGCACTTCGGGCATGAAGACCGAGCGCTCGCCGGTCGTCACCGCGAGCGCCCTGAGCTTGCCGGCCTTGACCTGGGGAATCACCGCCAGCGGGGCGAGCGAGGCCATCTGCGTGTCGCCCTGCAGAATCGACATCACCGCCGCCGGCGAGGCGTTGTAGGGGACATGGACGATGAAGGTCCCGGTGCGTGCCTTGATCAGCTCCATCGAGAGATGCGAGACGGTGCCGGCGCCCACCGAGGCATAGTTGTACTTGCCCGGGTTGCGCCGCAGCAGCTCGATCAGTTCGCGCACCGAGCTCACGCCGAGATCCGTCGAGACCGCCAGCACATTGGGCTGGACCGCCGCCAGCGTGACCGGTGCCAGATCGCGAAACGGATCGTAGGGCAGGCTCTTGTAGAGCACGGTGTTGTTGACCAGCGGCCCGGTGATCGAGACACCCACGGTATAGCCGTCGGGCGCCGCCTTGGCCACCGCATCGGTGCCGATGTTGCCGCCCGCACCGGCCTTGTTGTCGACGATGACCGGCTGGCGCAGCGCAGTGGCCAGTCGATCGGCGACCAGTCGAGCCAGAACGTCGGGCGTGCTGCCAGGCGGGAAGGGCACGATCAGTTTCACCGTCCGGCTCGGCCAATCGGGCTGCTGGGCGAAGGCTATTGCAGGCAGGCCCGCGGCGGCGGCGGCCATCAGGCGCAGTGCATCGCGTCGACCGCAGACGGTCAGATCAGAAGTCGAAGTCATGGATGGTGTGCTCCGCATTGAGCGCGATCAGAGGGCCTGCGGCCGACATCGCGCCGGTGTGCTCGCAAAGCGGGCCGCTTTTCAGACAGTTTAGCTGCAGGGTTAAACTCGAGACGGTCCGGGCAAGCCCTGACTGATTCGCCCACTACAAACCTGATCCGGAGACACCATGAGCAGTCACCCCGTCGCGTCTGATTCGCGAACGCTGTCGCGCCCTGGGCGTGCAAGATTTCTCGAACGCTCTGTCAGTGCCATCGTCCTCGGTGGCGCCCTCGGTGCGGCCTTGCTCCTGAGCGCCTGCGCACCGATGAAAACCGACTCGTCGATGTCGGGCAGCACTGCAGCCAGCACCGTCTCAAGTGCCAGACTCGACCGCTTCATGAGCACCGTCGAGGCCGATACCCGGGCCGGTCGCATTCCGGGCGCAGTGATGCTGGTTTCGCGTGATGGCCAGATCGTCAAGGCCTCGGCCGTCGGTGTCGAGAACCCCCAGACCGGCAAGCCGATGGCGCGCGACGCGATTTTCCGGATCTATTCGATGACCAAACCGATCGTCTCGATCGGAATCATGAGCCTGGTCGAAGAAGGTCGCATCAAGCTTGCCGACCCGGTCTCGCGCTACCTGCCGGCCATGGCCAACCTGAAGGTCGGTATCGAAAAGACCGGGCCCGACGGCAAGCCGACCCTTGAACTGATCAATGCCACTCGCGAGATGACCGTCCAGGATCTGATGCGCCACACCTCGGGACTGACCTATGGCGTGTTCGGCAAATCGGCGGTCAAGCGTGAATACCTGAAGGTCGGCCTCACGCCAGGCTCGCCGGGCGTCACCTATGACAATGCCGAGATGATCAGGCGGCTGGGCACGCTGCCCTTGTCGTCGGTGCCGGGCAGCACCTGGGATTACAGCGTGTCGACCGATGTGCTGGGCGCGCTGATCGAGCGCGTCTCGGGTCAGACCCTCGATGCCTTTCTTGCCGATCGCATCCTGCGCCCGCTGAAGATGAACGACACCGGCTTTTCGGTGCCGCCTGCCAAGCAGGGCCGGATTGCGCAGCCCTTCCCGGCCGACCCCGATTCGAAACAGCCGGTCACGCTGCTTGACGTGACGCGCCCCCCGACACTGCTGTCGGGCGGTGGCGGCATGGTGTCGACTGCCGACGACTACCTGCGCTTTGCGCAGATGCTGCTCAATGGCGGCGAACTCGATGGCGTGCGCATCGTCTCGCGAAAGACCATCGAATACATGACCAGCGACCACACCGGCGACATTCGCGGCCCGGTCTATCTGCCGGGCCCGGGCTATGGTTTCGGACTGGGCGTCGCGGTGAGAAAGACCACCGGCGAATCGGCGCAATACGGCAGCGCGGGCGACTACTACTGGGGTGGCTTCGCCGGCACGTATTTCTGGGTCGACCCGAAAGAACGGCTGATCGCCGTCTGGATGATGCAGGCCCCTTCGCAAAGCGGCCACTACCGCACGGTGCTTCGTACCGCGGTCTACTCGTCGCTCGACCAATAGAGCACCACGAGGCGGTCGCCGCAGCCGGCAACCGCCTCGCAGATCAGACCACCCCGAATCGACGGAACCAGGCGACCGCGCGCTTCATTGCATCATCGGCCGCATCCTTGCGATAGCTCGGCCGGTAATCCGCATTGAAAGCATGCGGTGCATCGGGATAGACCACGAACTCGGATTTCTTCGAGTTTTCGTTGCCCTGGGCGAGCAGCCGCTTCATCTCCTCGACATTGGCCAGCGGAATGCCGGCATCCTGGCCGCCATAAAGGCCGAGTACCGGCGCGTTGAGCTTGCCGGCGATGTCATAGGGCTGGATCGGGAAATTCGCCGAGGGCGTACCGGTCAGTCGGCCATACCAGGCCACCGCGGCCTTGACCTGCGGATTGTGGGCCGCGTAGAGCCAGGTGATTCGGCCACCCCAGCAAAAGCCGGTGATGCCGAGCCGGCTGCGATCGCCGCCATTGGTATGGGCATAGTCGGCGGCGGCATCGAGGTCGGCCATCACCTGCGCATCGGGCACGCTCGGCACGAGTGATTGGCTGATCTGCGCCATCGAGGGGTACTGGGACGGATCGCCCTGACGGAAAAAGAGCTCGGGCGCCATCGCATGCCAGCCTTCACGGGCAAGACGGCGGCAGACATCACGGATGTGCTCGTGGACGCCAAAAATCTCCTGCACGACCAGGATGATCGGCGCGCCGTTGCGGTTGGCAGGCGCGGCGAAATAGGCCGGAATCGACTTGCCGTCGCGGGCGCGCATCACGACCTCACCGGTGCGCAGACCATCGGCCGGCGTGGTGATGGTCTGGGCGAGCAGCGCGCCGGTGGGTGCGACCGAGGCGGCGAAACCGGCGCACAGCGAACCCGCGACAAAGCCGCGACGTCCGAGAGGCGCCGTGCCGACGAGAGAGTCGAACTCGGCATCGGTGGTGACTTCACGCCGTCCTGCAGTCTGGTGATCATCCATCAGGGCATCCTTTGATAGGGTGGGATTGCGCCTCGAGCGGCCTGCGTTTCAGGACACGAAAAATCGAAGCGGTGTGATCCTAACTCAGGCCGGTGCCCGTCACGACCTTCGCGCGACACGTCTGAACCCACCGGGCCGCGACCATGCATGTGCTCTACCACGATGTCATTGCCGATCCGCCGTCAGCCCAGACGATCGGCCCCTATCTCGCCCACACGCGAATCGCCTACTTCTCGATGGAGATCGCACTGCGCCCGGAGATGCACACCTACAGCGGCGGACTGGGCGTGCTGGCCGGCGACACTGTCCGGTCGTGCGCCGACCTCGGACTGCCGATGGTCTTCGTCACGCTGCTGAGCCGTCGCGGTTACCTGCGCCAGGAAATCGATGCGGAAGGCCGACAGATCGAACATGAAGACCCCTGGAATCCAGCCGATTTCGCGGTACCACTACGCGCCAAGGTCGCCCTGCTGCTCGAAGGCCGTGAGGTCTGGGTCCGACCGTGGCTGCATGTGATGTCGAGCCCGATCGGCACGCGCATCCCGGTGCTGCTGCTCGATACCGATCTGCATGAAAACATCCCTGAAGACCGGCGGATCACCGACCGGCTCTACGGCGCTGGCGCCGAGTACCGCCTGAAACAGGAGGCAATCCTTGGCATCGGCGGACTGCGGATCCTGCAGGCACTCGGCTTTCGCATCCGAAAACATCATCTGAACGAGGGGCATGCCGGACTGCTGGCCCTCGACCTGTTGCGCCGGTATCCGCGCAATCCGACCCAGATGAGCAAGCAGATGGCCAACCAGACCGAAACCGGCAACCTGAAGTTCCGGATCACGCCGGTCCATGAGGCCTGCATCTTCACGACGCACACGCCGGTCGAGGCCGGCCATGACCGATTCGACTACGGCATGTTCGGCCATGTGCTGCGCGACTACATCGACATCGATCAGGTCAAGCTGCTGGCCGGCGACGATGCACTCAACATGACGCGGCTGGCCCTCAATCTGTCGGGCTTCGTCAATGGTGTGGCCGTGCGCCATGCCCTGACCACCCACCGCATGTTCCCGGGCTACGACATCCGGGCGATCACCAACGGCGTGCACCTGCCGACCTGGGCCTATCCGGCACTGGCCGATCTGTTTGACGCATCGATGCCAGGCTGGGCCTGCGAGCCGGACATCATGGTGCGTGCCGACCAGCTTGCCGGCGAAAAACTCTGGGCGATTCACCAGCAGGCAAAGCGCGACCTGATTGCGCAGGTGGCGCGCCGCACCGATGTCGTGCTTGATATCGACAAGCCGCTAATCGGCTTTGCCAGGCGGATGACCGCCTACAAGCGACCCGACCTGCTGTTCAGTGACCTCGCGCGACTGAAGCGGATCCATGCCGGTCTGCCGTTTCAGGTGGTGATCGCCGGCAAGGCCCATCCGAGCGATGCGCCCGGCAAGGTGCTGATCCAGAAGCTTCATCAGCATATTCGCGAGCTGGCACCCGAGGTGACGGTGGTGTTCGTTCCCAACTACGAGACCGACCTGGCACGCCATCTGGTGTCCGGTGTGGATGTCTGGCTCAACACACCAACGCCGCCAATGGAAGCCTCCGGCACCAGCGGGATGAAGGCGGCACTCAACGGCGTGCTCAACCTGAGCGTGCTGGACGGCTGGTGGCTGGAGGCCTGCGTCGAAGGCGTCACCGGCTGGGCGGTCGGCCATGACGGCGCGTCATTGACCGATGAGGCGCTCAACGCGTCGATCGGGAACGACCTGTACAACAAGCTCGAGAATGTCGTGTTGCCCCTGTACCATCACGATCGTGAGCGCTGGATCTGGATGATGGGGCAGGCAATCTCGAAAGTGGCCTGTTACTTCAACACCCAACGCATGATGCGCCGCTACGCGGCCGAGGCTTACCTGCGCTGACACTGCAAGCTGATACTGCGAGATGGCTGATGCTGTACGGGCTGCGAGCCTGACCGACCCTGGCACGCTCGACGCCCTTGCGGCGGGGGCGTATGGCGACCCGTTCGCTTTGCTCGGCCTGCACGAGCGGGAACCGGGCGTCTTTCAGCTTGCCTGCCTGGTACCGGATGCGCGCGGTGTCGAAGTCATCGACCTGAACGGCCAATCGCGCGGTCGCCTTGCACGCGTGCACCACGACATCTTTGCCGGCCCGGTGGCAGCGCCCGGCGGCGCCTTTGCCTATCGGCTCGCCATTGATCGGGGCGCAGCCGACTCCGGCCAGACCGACCTGATCGAAGATCCCTATCGGTTCGGCCTGCTGCTGGGTGAACTCGACCTGCACCTGCTCGCACAGGGCAATCACTGGCGGGCCTGGCAGGTGCTCGGTGCGCATCCGCGCATCATCGATGGCGTGAGCGGCACGGCCTTTACGGTCTGGGCGCCGCACGCTCAGTGCGTCAGCGTGATCGGCGACTTCAACCGCTGGGACCGCCGGGTGCATCCGATGCGCCGGCGCGCCGAAGTGGGCATCTGGGAGCTTTTCGTGCCGGCGGTCAGTCATGGCGCGCACTACAAATTCGACATCCTGACCGGCAGTGGCGGGCGCCAGTTCAAAAGCGACCCTTATGCCCGCTGGACCGAGCCACCGCCGGCGACCGCTTCGCGCGTTTTCCACGACGCGAGCTTCGCCTGGACCGACGCCGACTGGCTGGCGCAGCGTGCACAACGCCAGTCACGCGATGCGCCGATGTCGATCTATGAAGTGCATCTCGGCTCCTGGCGCCGTCATGCCGATGGCAGCCCGCTCAGCTATCGCGAGCTGGCCGACACCCTGCTGCCCTACGCCCGGTCGATGGGCTTCACCCATCTCGAACTGCTGCCGGTCTCGGAGCATCCCTTCGGCGGCTCATGGGGTTATCAGCCGACAGCCCTTTATGCACCGAGCAGCCGCTGGGGCGACCCGGACGACTTCCGGGCTTTCGTCGACCGCGCCCATGCCGAGGGACTGGGGGTGATTCTCGACTGGGTGCCGGCGCACTTCCCGGGCGACGACCACGGCCTGGCCAACTTCGACGGCACGCCGCTCTATGAATATGCCGATGCCCGCATCGGCCGACATGCCGGCTGGGGCACGCTGGTCTATGACTTCGGACGGCGCGAGGTCACCAACTTTCTGATTGCCAACGCCTTGTTCTGGCTGCATGAGTTTCATATCGACGGCCTGAGAGTCGATGCGGTGGCCTCGATGCTCTACCTCGACTACGACCGCGAGCCCGGGCAGTGGCGACCCAACATCCATGGCGGCAATCAGAACCTCGAAGCGGTGACCTTTCTGCGGCGGCTGAACGAAAAGGTCTACGAAGAATCGGGTGGTGCGATCACCATCGCCGAAGAGTCGACCTCCTGGCCGTGTGTCTCGCAACCGACCTGGCTGGGCGGCCTGGGTTTTGGCTACAAGTGGAATATGGGCTGGATGAACGACACTCTGGCCTACATGGCCCAGGACCCGATCCATCGCCCCTGGCACCATCAGCGCCTGACTTTCGGGCTGCTCTATGCCTTTACCGAAAATTTCGTGATGCCGCTGTCGCATGACGAAGTGGTGCACGGCAAGCGCGCGCTGCTCGACAAGATGCCCGGCGACGACTGGCAGCGCTTTGCCAACCTGCGGCTCTACCTGGCCTGTATGTGGCTGCAACCCGGGAAAAAACTGCTTTTCATGGGTGGTGAATTCGGTCAGTGGCGCGAATGGGACCACGACCGCGAGCTCGACTGGTTTGTGCTGGGTGACGCCGCGAATGGCGCCCGCCACCACGGCCTGCAATCGGTGCTGCGCGACCTCAACCGCCTCTACACCACCCTGCCGGCACTGCACCGATTCGATTGCGAGGCTCGCGGCTTCGAATGGATCGATTGCGACGACGCGGCCCATAGCATTCTGGTCTGGGTGCGCCGTGGCGACACCGACGACGACGACGTCGTGGTGATCTGCAACTTCACGCCGGTGGTGCGCGAGGGCTATCGCATCGGCCTGCCGCGCCCCGGTCGCTGGGCCGAAGTCCTCAACTCGGATGCGCTCGAGCATGGCGGCAGCGGCATCGGCAACTTCGGCGCAGTGCATGCCGACAATATCCCGTGGCGTCACTGGCCGGCGTCGGTCAGCCTGCGTCTGCCACCACTGGCTGCCCTGGTACTGAAAGCCGCGCGATGACATCGATGGAAGTCGGCAGCCCCGACAAACTCGGCGCTCATGTCGAGGGCGATGGCGTGAATGTCGCGGTCTGGTCGCATCATGCCGAGCGTATCGAGCTGTGTCTCTTCGATGCTGACGGCAGGCACGAAGTCGCGCGCCTGGACTTGCCAGGCCGCACCGGCGATGTCTTTCACGGATTTTTGCCGAAAGCGCAGGCCGGGACGGTCTATGGCCTGCGCGCCCACGGCCCTTATGCCCCGGATGACGGGCATCGCTTCAATCCCAACAAGCTGCTGCTCGACCCTTATTCCCGCGAGCTGATCGGCCGCTTCCAGTGGCATGACGCGGTGCTTGGGTTTAAGGCCGATCATCCCGAGGGCTGCCACTCCTTCGACCCCCGCGACAGCGCGCCCTTCGTGCCGAAGTGCCGGGTGGCAGGCCCGATCGGCAGGGGGTCCAACCGCCTGCCCTCGCCCGCTCGCCCCTGGGGCGAAACCGTGCTCTATGAGATGCATGTGCGCGGCTACAGCGCGCAGCATCCCGGCATTGCCCGCGAACTTCGCGGCACGATTGCCGGCCTGGCCCAACCGGCTTCGATTGCGCATCTGAAGCGCCTGGGCATCACCGCGGTCGAGCTGCTGCCGGTGGCCGCCTGGCTCGACGAGCTGCACCTGACGCAGCGCGGCCTCACCAACTACTGGGGCTACAACCCGATTGCGTTTTTT
>CAMCXH010000086.1 GCA_945883285.1 Bordetella parapertussis
CCGGCGTGATCGGATTGACCCGCTCACTTGCGGTCGAATTCGGCCCGGAAGGCATCACGGTGAACTGCATCTGCCCGGGGCCGATCAACACCGGCATGACCGATCGCATCGCCCCTGAACAGAAAGCCGAATTCGCCCGCCGGCGCACCGCGCTGCGCCGCTATGCCGAGCCGGAGGAGGTGGCTCACATGACGCTGTCGCTGTGCCTGCCCAGCGCAGGCTTCACGACCGGCGTGGCCCTCGCAGTCGATGGCGGGCTGACGATTCGAAATGCCTGAGGACCGCCGATACCGCGCAAGCCGGCCCGGCTGCGCGACAAGCCTGAGACCCGATCAATGAGCGCGAATTCACTGCCTTACCAGCTCAGCCCGCAAGACGACGCGAGCTTGCGATCGCGCTCGAATCTCATGGGTATCTATCTGGTGACCCATGCCTGGCTGCTTATTTTCGGATCGATGGCGCTGGTCGCGCTCTGGCCCAATCCTCTGACCTTTTTGATCGCGCTCGTGGTGATCGGCAACCGGCAACTCGGGCTGGCGATTTTGATGCACGACGCCTCGCACAGGCTGCTCTTTGCCAGCACGAAGACCAACGACCGGGTCGGTGCCTGGTTGTGCGGCGCGCCGGTTGGCGCCAGTCTGCTTCAGTATCGGCCCTATCACCTCAGCCATCATCGCCACACTCAGCAGGCCGACGACCCTGACCTGCCGCTGTCGGCGGTCTTTCCGATCACCCGCATCAGCCTGCGGCGAAAGCTCGTGCGCGATCTGCTCGGCATCACCGGCTATCAGCGTCGCAAGGAGCAGTTCGAGCGGGCGATGGGGGCGTCAACAGGCTTGGCCGCAAGGCTGACCGCGCTCATCCGCAATGAACGCGCCTTCTTGATCACCAACCTCGTCCTGCTGGCGGGTCTGAGTGCAGCCGGCCTGTGGTGGGCATACTTCCTGTTGTGGGTGCTGCCGCTGATGACCTGGTACCAGCTCATCAGCCGGCTGCGAAACATCGCCGAGCATGCGGTGGTCGGGCCGGCCGATGACCCGCTGCGCAATACCCGCACCACGATCGCCAACCCTTTGATGCGTCTGGTGCTGGCCCCCTACTGGGTGAACTATCACCTCGAGCATCACCTCTTCGTGTTCACACCCTGCTGGAAGCTGCCTCGTGCGCATCGCCTGCTGCGCGCTGCAGGCCTGATCGAGCGCATGGAGGTCGAGACCAGCTACTGGCGGGTGCTGCAAAAAGCGTGCAGCGCCTCAGGCGAATCCGATATGCGCGGACCGCGTCGCAAAACCGCTTCTCACATCTGAGGGCAACCGACAACGACCGTATTGACGTCTGCGCTGAGGTGGTTCGCCTCAGCGCCCGGGTCGATCGTCAGCGGCTGGCGCGGGTCGGGATCTTGTCAAAAGGCATGCCGCGGTCGGCCCGCATGTCGGCAGGCAGGCCCAGAACCCGCTCGGCAATGATGTTGCGCAGGATCTCGTCGGTGCCGCCCTCGATGCGCGTGGCGGGCGAGCGCAGCAGCATCGCCTGAAAACGCGCCGACGCTTCGACCCGTGCCGGATCCGTCAGGATGCCGGCCTGCCCCTGCAGATCAAGCGCGAACATCGCGATTTCCTGCAGGGTCTGGCCGGCGACCAGCTTGCCGATCGAGTTTTCGGGGCCAGGCGTCTCGCCGCGCGACAGCGCCGAGATCGCCCGATAGCCGGTATAGCGCAGACCGCTGGTACGAACCGCCCAGGTGGCAAGCTTTGATCGCACCGCCGGGTCCTCGATCGCCAGGCCCTCACCGGTCTCGAAGGTGCAGCACAGATCGAGCAGCTCGGCAAAGCCGGTCGACATGCCGGCGCCGATCGACAGGCGCTCGTTCATCAGCGTGGTGAGCGAGACCTTCCAGCCCTGCCCGGCTTCGCCCAGGCGCTGATGATCGGGCACGCGCAGATCGGTGAAGAACACTTCGTTGAAGCCCGACTGACCGTTGACCTGCTTGATCGGACGGATCTCGACGCCGGGGCTCTTCATGTCGATGAAGAACATGGTCAGACCGTCGTGCTTGGCCACCGTCGAATCGGTGCGAGTCAGCACAATGCCGAAGTCGCTGTAATGCGCGCCGCTGGTCCAGATCTTCTGGCCATTGATGACCCATTCATCGCCCTGGCGAACCGCCCGCGTACGCAGACCGGCAAGGTCGGAACCCGCCACCGGTTCGGAAAACAGCTGGCACCAGACCTCTTCGCCCGAGGCCAGCGGCGGCAGATAACGCAGTTTGTGGCGCTCCTGGGCATGGGCCATCAGGGTCGGGCCACACATGCCCTGACCGATACCAAAGGGTGCCGACAACTTTGAAAAGACGCCTTCTTCCTGCTGCCATATCACGCGTTCAATCGGCGCGGCACCGCGTCCGCCGAATTCGGTCGGCCAGTGAAGACAGGCCCATCCGCCCTGCTGCTTGCGCTTTTGCCAGGCCTTGCCGGCTTGCAGCACATCGCCGGTACGCAGCACCGGCTGGCCGAGACCGGCCGTGGCCAGTTGCTCGCGCAGTTCGTGGGGGGCGTTGGCCGCGATCCATTCACGCGCCTGTGCCCTGAAAGCGGCTTCCTGGGGAGTATCCGAAAAATTCATTTTTTTATCCTCGGGTGACTGTCCGATGACGATGGTGGTGGCGCTGGCAATCAGGCGGCGCGCTGATCGCGCAGGCGCTCGATGAGACGGTCTTCCCAGCCGGACAGCGGGCCGAGCGAGACCGCCAGCAGATTCGATCGGCGATAGTAGAGATGGCAATCGAACTGCCAGGTAAAGCCCATACCGCCATGAACCTGGATGTTGTTGCGCGAGCAGTGCTGGTAGGCCTGCGTGGCGCTCACGCGGGCAGTGGCCGCGGCCGCGGGCAACTCGGGCGCATCGGTCGAGAGCGCCCAGGCACCGTAATAGCAGTTGGATCGGGCCAGCGTAGCCGAGACATACATGTCGGCCAGCATGTGCTTGATTGCCTGCAGCGAGCCGATCGGTCGCCCGAAGGCAAAGCGCTCGAGCGCGTAGTCGCGGGCCATCTCGAGCGCGCGATCGGCACCACCGAGTTGTTCGAAGGCGGTCAGGATCGCCGCGCGGTCGAACACTTTTTCGATGATCGAAAGGCCTGCGCCCGGCTCGCCAAGCGGCTGTGCATCAGCGTGCTCGAAATCGAGCTGGGCATGGCTGCGGGTGGGGTCGATCGTGGCCAGCGGCGATCGCCTGACGCCGGCTTGCTGCAGGTCGACCAGAAACAGCGAAATTGCGGACGCACCTGAGGACGCACCTGAGGACGCACCTGAGGACGCACCTGAGGACGCCACTGAGGACGCCACTGAGGCATCACGCGCCGCGACCACAGCGAAATCGGCAATGTCGCCGTCAGCCACCGCGGTCTTGCGACCCGACAGGCTCGCCGACTCACCGGCTCTGGCCACGCTGGCGGCAATCGACGCCGGCGTGACCCGGCCGGTGCCTTCGACCAGCGCCAGCGTACCGATGGACTCACCACTGGCCACACGCGGCAGGTATTTCTGTTTCTGCGCTTCGGTGCCTGCCATCAGCAACAACTCGGCAGCCAGCACGATCGACGATCCGAAGGGAACCGGGGCGACCGCGCGTCCGAGTTCTTCGGCAATCACGCAGGCCTCAAGATAGCCGGCACCGAGTCCGCCATACGCCTCGGGGATCGAGGCGCCGAGATAACCCAGCTCCCCCATCGCGAGCCACAGCGGGCGGTCGAAAGGCTGCTCACCCTCAAGCACCGCCCGCACCGCGTTGCGGTCGCAGCGGTCGGCCAGAAAGCGCCGGACCTGCTCCTTGAGTTGCTGCTGCTCGGCTGAAAATTCAAATTCCATCTGGCATGTCCTTTCAAGGCCGGCCCGCCGGTCAGGCGAACTCGAAAAAAGCGTTCGACACCACCGTGCGATCGTTGACGTTCGCCTCGAAGGTGACACGTCCGGGTCCGTCGTGCCAGGCGGACACCCGCAGGGCATCACCCGGAAAGACCGGAGACGAAAACCGCACCCGCAAGGTCTTGAAACGGCCCGGATCGCCTTCGCACAGCGCGCCAAGCAGCATCTGGGCGCAATGCCCGTAGGTGCACAGACCGTGCAGGATCGGCGTCTCGAAGCCACCGAAACGGGCAGCCGCAGGCTCGATATGCAGCGGGTTGTAATCGCCGGAAAGGCGATAGAGGTGGGCCTGATTGAGTGCAATCAGAGCACTGACTTCGAGATCGGGCGCACGCGCCGGCCGGTCGATTTTGACCGAAGTGGTCTGACCCGAGCCTTCGAAGGGTGCGATGTCGCCAAGCTGCGCGACACCGCGACGAAACGACCCGTTGACCATGCGCACGCAGACATTGCCCTGCGCGTCGGTCACCTGGCTTTCGGTCTCGACGAAGCCATTGCCCTTGCCGCGAGGGTGCGCGGCAATCAAGCGCGAGCTGACATGAACCGTGCCGTCGAGCGGAAGAGGCCGCAGCAGCTCGATCTGTCTTTCTGCATCGATATTGAGCGGCCCGGGCGAGGCCGGGATCAGCGCCAGGTCGATCGGTGCTCCCGCCCCGCCCCAGCGAATCGGAAAGGTCGGGAACACCGCAAAGCCCGGATCACGCTCGTAGACGAAGCGAAGATCGGTCGCCCCGATTCCGACGGCATAGAGCATGACGTCGCGCTGGTCGTAGGTGATGGCGACCGGCTCGCCCCAGGGACCCGGGACGCCCCCGGGCAAGGCTGCCTTTGCATCGTAGACCGCCATCGCCGGGCCTTCGATCAGAAGACTTCGAGCAGACCGGCTGCACCCATGCCGCCGCCGATGCACATCGACACCACCACATGCTTGGCACCACGACGCTTGCCTTCCATCAGCACATGGCCGGTCAGACGGGCGCCGGTCATGCCAAAAGGATGGCCGATGGCGATCGAGCCGCCATTGACATTGTATTTGGCCGGATCGATGCCGAGCTTGTCGCGCGAATAAAGGCACTGGCTGGCGAAGGCTTCGTTGAGCTCCCACAGATCGATGTCGTCGATCTTCAGACCGTGGCGCTCAAGCAGACGCGGCACGGCAAACACCGGGCCGATGCCCATTTCGTCGGGCTGGCAACCTGCAACCGCCCAGCCTTTGAAGGCACCCAGCGGCTGAAGACCGCGACGCTCGGCTTCCTTGGCTTCCATCAGTACGACCGCGGCTGCACCGTCGGACAGCTGGCTGGCATTGCCGGCGGTGATGAACTTGCCCGCGCCCTTGACCGGCTCAAGCTTTGCGAGGCCTGCGAGCGTGGTGTCAGGGCGATTGCATTCGTCGCGATCGACGACGGCCTCGACCATCGATTCGGCCTTGGTGACCTTGTCGACCACCTTCATCATGGTCTTGACCGAAATGATTTCATCCTTGAACTTGCCGGCCTGCTGGGCGGCCGCCATGCGGCGCTGCGACTCGAGCGAGTACTCGTCCTGATATTCGCGGCTGACGCCATAACGGGCAGCGACCACATCAGCGGTGTCGATCATCGGCATCCAGAAATCGGGATACATCTCGGTCAGGCGATCGGACTTGCCGCCACCGCCGCCGCCCTGATAGCTGATCGAATCGACGCCGCCGCCGACCATGATGCTGGCGCCTTCCTCGACAATGTGATGGGCAGCCGCCGCGATGGCGTTGAGGCCGGATGAGCAGGCGCGGTGCATGGTCATTCCGGAGGTGGTCACCGGCAGACCGGCCAGCAGCGCTGCGGCACGCGCCACGTTTCCGGAGGCGGCCACGCAACCTGCGATGACGTCTTCGACTTCGGCCGGGTCAACCCTGGAGCGCTGCACTGCATGCTCGATGGCGTGGCCAAGCATGGTCATGTTGGAGGTGTTGTTGAAACCGCCGCGAGCGGCTTTGGCCAGCCCGGTGCGGGCATAGGAAACGATGACTGCTTGGCGCATGGTCTTCTCCGTTTGTGTCGTTGAAAGTGAGGGATGAGAGCCAGGGCCAGCAAGAGCCGTCCGCGGCACGCCCTCTATGGTCACACCTTCGGGCCCGCCGGCAAAGTCCCTTCGATCCGGGAATGCATCAATGTGCACACTGCAGGCTCATCGGGCGCAATTGTGGCATCGCCGATTCGATTAAGACGAAAGTACTAGTCCGACCGATGGAAACCCTCGTTGACAGAAGCCTGGCCGATTCGCAAACATACTCTCCACCCCCCGACGGAGACAGACATGAACCAGCGATTCCTGATCATCGACGATCACCCAATGATGCGCGGCGCAGTACGCTACATGCTCGAAATGATGGGTGAGGCGATCCAGACCGAGCAGGCAGGCAGTCTCGCCGAGGCGCAGGTCATCCTGAACGCGGCACCGCCCTTCACCCTTGCCCTGCTCGACCTGGTCCTGCCCGACACCGTCGGCACCTCAGGGCTGCAGACCCTTCGCCTGCGGCATCCCAACCTGCCGATCCTGATCACCTCGGCGCTGTGCGATCGCCAGACGGTCGAGCGCTGCCTGCAGGGCGGCGCGGCAGGGTTCTTCGGCAAGAGTTCGGCCTCCGAGCGACTGGCCATCGCAGTGCGCACCGTCTGCACCGGCCGCATCTATCTGCCGCCCGAAATTGACGCACAGATCGATCAGCGCTGGGTCAACCGCGCCGCACAGCGTCTTGACGGCGACGTGCGCAAGCTCGGCCTGAGCGATCGGCAGACCGAGGTTCTACGCCTGATCCTGCAAGGCATGTCGAACAAGCTGATCGGGCGTCAGCTTCAGCTCGCCGAGGGCACGGTCAAGGTCCATGTCAGTGCGGTGCTGCGGGCACTCGGCGTGCGCAACCGGACACAGGCGGTTCTCGCAGCCAACCGGCTCGGCTTGCGACTGCCCGAATGACACGCTGGCTGATCGTCGGGCTTGCAATCGCACTGGCGGCGTGTGCATCGCCGCCGCCGAGTCAATCGCCGCCGAGTCAATCGCCACCGAGTCAATCGCCGCCGAGTCAATCGCCGCAGGGCCTGCCGATCGCGGGCACTGCCGACTGCCGGGCGCTTGTCAACGACCTCACGGTGGCGATCACACAGGCCGGTGTCGGCGATGCCCAAGCGGTCAGGATCGAGGGCTTCGACTGGCTCAGAGTCGACCGCTTCACCGCCGCGCTCGGACGAAAAGCCGGCGTCGGCACGCAGACTGCCGCCTGGCTGGAGCGCCTGCGCGCACTCGATGCACAGGCTCGACGCATCGAGCTCGCCAACCTGCCCGATGCGCGTGTGACATGGTTGGCAGGTGCGGCGAGCCTGACAACACCGACATCCGACGCAGACCCTGCGTTGCAGCCCGGCGCTGTGCGTTCGGCTCGCCAGGCCCTGCAGGCCCGGATCGACTCCTGCGGGCATGCGAGCACTGCCGCCATCGCCCAGGAGCCCGAGACACTCGATCGCCTGCGGCGATCGGCGCAGGTCCCGGACGACTATGTCGAGTGGCAACGTGCCCTCGGCATCTACCCGGTCAGTTCGCTGGCCTTCCAGGCCGGCGTGCGTCGGGAAGAAGCGGCCATGGCCGCGGCCCATGCCCGTCATGCCGATGCCGTGGCCCGTGATGCCAGGCTGATGATGATCGAGCAGGCGCCGATTCAAGCGCAAGACGACGACGGGTCGAGGATTGCGAATTTCAAGCGGGATGCGCTCGGCGTGCCGCAACCCGACCAAGGACAGGCCGCCGCCCTGCTGGCCCGACATGCGCCCGTCATCGCGCTCGCCGGGCGAACCGCCGATGATCGGATCGGCACCCTGCAACTTGATGCGCAAGGTCGATCCGTCGTCGATACCGGCCGGCCCGCAGTTTACGGCCGCATTGCCTACATGCACTGGCAGGGCGAGATCCGCGTCCAGCTGGTCTACACCGCCTGGTTTCCAAGGCGTCCTCCCGATGGCCGCGCCGACCTGCTCGCAGGCCACCTCGATGGGATCGTGCTGCGTCTGACGATGGATGCCGACGAACGCATCGACATGATCGACAGCATCCATCCCTGCGGCTGCTGGCACCAGTTCATCCCGGTCGGTGACTGGCAGGTGCAACCGGCCCCGGTCGCAGGCGAAGAATGGGCCTTCGTGGCCCGGCGTCTGGCGAGCGTGCCGACGGGGCACCGGGTACGAATCAGGGTCTCGGCGGGCGCGCACATGCTCGAAGGCATCGACAGCGTGGATCGGCTGCAGGGCATCGGTCGATCGGCTCCGATCGGTTCGGCCCCACCCCCGGCCACACCTCCGGCCCCACCCACCCCGGGCATCGCCACCGCTTCAAGCCCTGACGCCGGTTCGGGTCCTGATGACTACACCCTGCTGCCCGATGACTCGCTGCGCAGCCTGGCGCTGCCCTCGGGTGGGCGACGCAGCCTCTATGACCCGCGGGGCTTCGTGCCGGGCACCGACCGCGCCGAGGCCTGGCTCTTCTGGCCGATGGGTGTTGCCGACGCTGGCGCCATGCGCCAATGGGGCCGCCATGCCACCGCTTTCGTGGGTCGGCGTCACTTCGACGACGCCGACCTGCTCGAGCGGCGGTTTATCAGGCCCGCGCGATCACCTGATCAGATTCGCCGGTAATCAGATCGAAGAGTCCGTCGGGGCCTGCGGCCAAGGCCTGCCGACCGAGCCAGGCATTCCAGTGATGTTCGTCGCCCCAACGATCGCGCCATAGCCACAACTGCTGAGTCGAGCGAAACAGCGAGAATTCAGCGGTAAACCCGATCGCCCCATGCACCTGATGCGCGATCGCGGCCACCTTGCCCGCCGCTTCTGCCGCACGCGCCTTGGCGATCGCGGCCGCCGGCATCGGCCGACCGACTTCGAGTTCATGGGCCGCCCAATCAAGGGCTGCCCGTGACGCTGCGACTTCTTCGGCGGCCAACGCAAGCGAATGTTGGACCGCCTGAAACTGACCGATCGGGCGCCCAAACTGCACCCGCGTGCCGGCCCATTCGATTGCCATGGCCATCGCGCGCATCATCGCGCCGGTCAGCACCGAGGCGCCGGCCAGCGCCAGCAGGCCCTGCACCATCGCTGCCTCGGTCGATCGAAGGCTGCGGCCCGAGGTCGCGCCAGCCGTCGGCGACGACGTGTCGGCCAGCGGGTACCAGGTCATGGCGACCTCATCGCCCCAGGGATCGATCTCGAGCAAATGGGCAAGCGCGTCACCCGGTTGAGTCTTCACCACCGCGGGTGCGCCGACATCGGGCGTCCCGTCGGGCGCCGCGATCCGCAGCCGAATCGGCCGCGCGTCGGACAGATCGATCGAGGCTCGAGACAGCAGACAATGCGCCAGCAGCGTGTCGGCGAGCGGCACCGCCGGCGCGTGCATGCCGACCGCCTGCAGCACCTCTGAGGCGTCACGAAACGCATTGCCTGCACCGCCCTCGGACTCGGGCCGCAGCAGGCGCGGCACACCCGACTCGACCAGTGTCTGCCACAAGGCGAGGTCGACAACCTGCGTATCGGTAGACGCCCCTGAGCCCTGCGACGCAGCGCTCGCCTGTGCCTGCGCGAGCATTTTGGCGACCGCGTCGCCAATCATCGATGGTTCGCTCATCTCAACCCCAGCCCGCGGGCAATCATGCCGCGCAGCACCTCCGGGGTGCCGCCGCGCAGTGTGTAGGACGTCGCATCGACGATGGTGTGAGCCAGCAAGGCGCGATAAGGTGCTGCCTGCGCCGACCCTGGATCGGTCAAGGCAAGCCCGCGCAGACGCTCCGGGATTTCGCGCTCGAGCGCATTGCCGAGGTCTTTCATCAGCGCCGCCTCGGTCGCCGGATCTTCGCCGGCATCGAGCTTGGCGGCAATCGAAATCGCCATGCGACGCAGTGCCGCCAGATGCGCGACAGAACGACCCAGCTCGGCCTGCACCAGCGGCGAATCGGCCTTGGGTCTGGCGCGCAGGCACTCGACCAGCAGTGGAAAGACGCTCAGGAAGCGCTCGGGCCCGCTGCGCTCATAGGCCAGCTCGCCAGTGACCAGCTTCCAGCCGTCGCCCACCTGACCGAGCACATGGGTGTCCGGCACGAAGACATCGTCGAAGGTGATCTCGCTGAAATCCTCGCGCCCGGAAATATTGCGGATCGCCCGGCGGGTGACGCCCGGCGAATGCAGATCGATCGCGAACTGGGTCAGACCGGCATGCCGACGCTTGGGGTCGGCCGGCTCGGTGCGAAACAGACCGATCATGACATCGGCCAGATGCCCGCTGCTCGTCCAGATCTTGCGGCCATTGATGCGCCAGCCACCGTCAGCCCGATCGCCGCGCGAGCGCACGCTCGCCAGATCGGAGCCCGAATCAGGCTCGCTCATGCCGATGGCGCAAAAGAGATCGCCGCGCACAATGCCGGGAAGCACTGCGGCCTTGAGCGGGTCGCTGCCATGGCGCAGGATCTGCGGCCCGCTTTGTCGATCGGCAATCCAGTGGGCACCGACCGGCGCACCGGCCGCAAGCAACTCCTCGACCACCACATAGCGCTCGAGGGTCGAGCGGGCTTGCCCGCCCCATTCAAGCGGCCAGGTCAGTCCGATGAATCCGGCCTGACCGCAGCGCCTCGAGAAGTCGCGATCAAAGATCGTCCAGCCCGAGCAGCTCGGCTTGAACGACCCTGCTGCAAGCTGCTCGCGCAGAAAGGACCTGACCCGTTTGCGCATCTCGTGCGCCGCGGGCGGCAGTTCGACAGCCTCGAAGGCCAGACTCATGAACAACTCCTTATCACCGGATACCCTTTATCGACTGCTTGCGACACCCCATCGTCAACCATCGCTCAGAGCGACTGCCCGAGGAAGGCCATCATGCGATCCCAGGACTGCTGCGCGCAGTCGGCGTTGTAAACATCGGCGCGACGCTCATTGAAAAAACCGTGCGCCGCATCGTAGCGATAGAGCTGCGGGCTGCGGCCCGCGGCTTTCATCGCCTGCTCCAGACCGTCGACCGCAGCCGGCGTGCACCAGTCGTCCTGGTTGGCGAAGTGGCCCTGAAAAGGAATCTTGATGTCGGCCGGATTGGCAAACGCTGCCGGCGGAATGCCGTAAAAGCAAACACCCGCCGAGACCTCGGGCACATGCACTGCGGCACCAATGGTGAGTGCGCCACCCATGCAAAAGCCCATCACACCCACCTTGCCGCCCTGACCCGCCAGATACTGAACCGCGCCGCGGATGTCCTGATGGGCAGCGCCCGGGAAGTCGAGACCCGTCATGAGGTGGTTGGCCTCATCCGGCTTTTGCGTGACCCGGCCTTCGTAAAGGTCGGGCGCCAGCGCGTTATAGCCGGCCCGTGCGAAGCGATCGGCCACGCCGCAGATCTGGTCGTTCAGACCCCACCACTCCTGGATCACCACAATGCCGGGGCGGCCTGCGCCGGCTTGCGCGAAATAGCCCTTGGTCTTGCGGCCGTCGGGCCGCGAAAAATCGATCATCTGTCCCATGTCGTTCTCCTGTGTGAATGGCTGCTGGATTGCCGGATTGGCTGATGAATTGGCGCCGCGCGCGATCTCAGGCTGCCCCGCCCGCGCGACGCCGCAGCGCCTCGCGAATCAGCGGCATCCTGTCGTTTCCAAAATACATGTCACCGTCGACAAAGATGGTGGGCGAGCCGAAGCCACCACGCGCGATCAACGCCTCGGTGTTGGCCCGCAGTGTGTCCTTGACGCTCTGCTCGGCGATGCCTGCGAAAAACGCCCTGGGATCGATGCCCAGGCGCTCGCACAGCGCGGCCAGCACTGCATCCTGAGAAATATCCTGATCCTGCGACCAGTAAGCCTCGAAGGCCGCCTCGGCAAAAGGCACCAGCAGGCCCTGTGGCTGCAGCCAGAGGCATCCGCGCATCGCCTTGACGCTGTTGACCGGAAACACCGCCGGCGGAAAGTTGATCTTCAGCCCGCTGAACCTGGCCCAGTCGCGCAGATCCTTGACCAGATAGGCCTGCTTGGCCGGCACCGGATTGTCGCGCGAGGCATAGACACTCGGATTGACACTGTTGAACACGCCACCGACCAGGATCGGGCGCCAGTTGACTTCAACGCCGAACTCGGCCGCAATCGGCTGCAGGCTGCGAAAACCCAGCCAGGTCCAGGGGCTTGAGCAGTCGAAATAGCAGTCGAGCAAGTCGGGTCTCCAGAGGGCTCGTTCAGGCCTGATTCACGGCGTCAGTCAAAGCCAGCACACAAAGCCAGCACAACGCCTGTCAGCGCTGTCGCTGATCGCAGCCGCCAGGCATGGCCGACAGCTTATCCCCCGGACAATAACCCATCCAGACGGGCGATCTGTGCCTCGAGCTGGTCAACCCGTGCCCGCAGCGTCTCGAATTCATGCTGCCAGTCGGGCGATGGCAGATCTGCGCCCGGTGGCAGGCCCGCCCCGATGCGATAGGGCGACCCCGGATCATCGGCACTCATCAGCAAGGCCGCCGACGGCTCGCCGCACAGCAGATGCATCCAGCGTGACTCGCGCGATCCGGGCTGGCGGGCGAGCTTGACCACAAAGGCCTGTCGCTGGCGTGCCGCGAGCTCCTCGAGATAGGCTTCAACCGCCGAGACATCCGAGAAACGATGCAGCCGCTCGCAGTTGGCCCGCAACTCGGCGGGAGTCTGCGGACCGCGCAGCATGAGCGTGGCCAGAAGGGCGACGGTCTCGCCGGGCAGACCCAGGCCGCGCCTGGCGTATTCGGCATAGCGCATCACCCTCCCACCACTCGACTCGATCACCAGCGATCGGCGTCGAAGCGATTCGAGCGCCTCCTGCACCTCGGCGGCACTCAGCTCCATCACCGGATCGCGACTGGTCTTCTGATTGCAGCCGGCGAGCAGGGCATTGATCGACAGCGGATAGGTGTCAGGGACGGTATGCATCTTCTCGACCAGCACCGCCAGGACACGCGCCTCACCAGGACTCAGTTCGATCGGGTTGGACTCACTCATCAGCTTGGCGACCTCAGGTCTGGTCTTGGGCAAACCGCCGCCAGGCGGCGACGAAGGCATCTGGCATTTCGAAGTAGATCAGCGCACCGGCCTCGAAAGGCTGGAACTGCCAATTCGGGCGCGAGCGCAGGAAATCGGCGCTGCTGAAATCGCGAAAATCGCCTCGCGTGGCATGCGGCACCCAGACCGGCATCTGGAGCTGCGCATAAAGGCCGCGCACATCGGCGGCAAAGAGCCGAAAGCACAGAAACGACAAGGGCGCGAAGCGTGCGCCCGGCTGCCGTGCGCTGGCCACGCAATACTCGGCCAACCCTGCATCGATATCGGGCGAACCCCAGGTGCGTCTCAGAAAATAGCGCACGCTCGGACCGCTCGACAGGAGATTGAACAGGCCCTGGCTCCACGCCGGCCAGGTCAGCACCCGATGCACGCCGGGCACTTCGCGCGATTGACCGGGCACGCCCACCAGCGCGGCCGAACGACGATCGAGGCCGGTCGGGGTGACCAGCGTGAGCGTGCGGACGCGATGCGGGCGACGCGCCGCGGCTCGCGCCGCGAATTCGCACGACAGCGACACCGCCAGCAATTCGACCGGTGCATCGCCGCAAGACTCGCCGATCGCATCAAGTGCGTCATCGATGGCCGCGGTAAACAGTGCGATGTCGTAGCGCCGATCGGTGCGTTGCGAGAGACCATAGCCGGGCAGATCGATCGCAAACACCCGATGCGTTGCGCTCAGGCGCTCGAAAAGCGGTCGGACCTCATAGGCCGACGCGGCGGCATTGATGCTGTGGATGAGCAGCACGGGTGTGCCGCTGCCGGCCTCATAGAGCGCCAGTCCGCCGGCGGCGCCGGTGATTTCGCGTTGCGTGGCCGAAAGCGGCGATGGGAGCGTTGGCATCCGGCGATAATAACGAATACGATGGCGGGTTTCGTGTCAGCGCCGCAGTCGCCGGTGATTGTGCGCCGGGCCTTGCAACGATTCGCTGTCCACCGCTTTCATGCCCGTCTTCCCCCTTATTCCAACTGTTTTCTTTCCAAGGTTCATGCCATGACCGACCGCATCGACACCCACGGCCTGAAGGTCGCCCGCCCGCTGTACGACATGATCGAGCGCGAAGCGCTGCCGGGCACCGGCATCGCCTCCGACACCTTCTGGACGGGGCTGTCATCGCTGGTTCACGAATTCGGGCCGCGAAATCGGGTCCTGCTCGACAAGCGCGATGCCCTGCAGTCGATGATCGACGGCTGGCACAAGGCGCGTCGCGGCCAGCCCCACGATGCCGCAGCCTACACCGCCTTCCTGGAAGAAATCGGCTACCTGCTGCCCGAAGGCCCTGACTTCAAGGTCGAAACCGAGGGCGTCGATCCCGAGATTTCCAGCATCCCCGGCCCGCAGCTGGTGGTCCCGGTGATGAATGCGCGCTATGCGCTCAATGCTGCCAACGCGCGCTGGGGCAGCCTCTACGATGCGCTTTATGGCACCGACGCGATGGGCGATGCGCCGCAACCCGGCGGCTATGACCCGGTGCGCGGCGCACGCGTGATCGCCTGGGCCAAAGGCTTTCTCGACGAGATCGCGCCGCTTGCCCGTGGCAGCCATGCTGCGGTCACCGCCTACACCATTGTCGATGGCGCGCTGGTGGCGCAAACCGCTGCAGGCCCGACCGGCCTGGCCGATGCCTCGCGCCTTGCCGGTTATCGTGGCACCGCGCAAGCACCCTCGGCGGTGCTGCTCAAGCACAACGATCTGCATGCCGAGATCCTGATCGATGCCGCCCATTCGATCGGCAAGACCGATCCGGCAGGCGTGGCCGACGTGATGCTCGAGGCCGCGATCACCACCATCATGGATTGCGAAGACTCGGTGGCCGCGGTCGATGCCACCGACAAGGCGCTCGCCTATCGCAACTGGCTTGGCCTCATGAACGGCAAGCTGGTTGAGACGGTTGCGAAGGGCGGCGGTTCGTTTGAACGTCGCCTTGCGACCGATCGCCTCTACACCCAGCCTGCCGGCGGATCGATGTCACTCAAAGGCCGCTCGCTGATGCTGGTGCGCAATGTCGGGCATCTGATGACCAACCCGGCGGTGCTCGATCGCGACGGCAACGAGGCCTTCGAAGGTTTGCTCGATGCAATGTGCACCGTCACCATCGCGCTGCACGACCTGAAGAAAACAGACGGCATCCGCAATTCGGTCGCTCACTCTGTCTACATCGTCAAACCCAAGATGCATGGCCCGGAGGAAGTCGCCTTTGCCAACGACATCTTCACGCATGTCGAAGCTGCACTCGGCCTGCCTGCCAATACCGTCAAGATCGGCATCATGGACGAAGAGCGGCGCACCACGGTCAACCTCAAGGAATGCATCCGCGCAGCCAGCAAACGGGTGGTCTTCATCAACACCGGCTTTCTCGATCGCACCGGCGACGAGATTCATACCTCGATGGAAGCTGGCCCGATGGTGCGCAAGGCCGAGATGAAAGCCCAGAACTGGATTGCCGCCTACGAGCTCTGGAACGTCGATGTCGGCCT
>CAMCXH010000087.1 GCA_945883285.1 Bordetella parapertussis
ACGCAGCCGCGGCGGCGTATCGTGCACCGCTACGCCGGTGACCGGATCGCGCCGGGCATTTCGCCCCGATTCGTCGGCGATGAACTGCTTGACCATGCGGTCTTCCAGTGAGTGAAAGGCAATGACGACCAGCCGCGCACCCGACTTCAGGCGCCCGACGACCCGATCGAGGACGAGCGCGAGCTCCTCAAGCTCTTGATTGATGAAAATCCGTAGAGCCTGAAAGGTGCGTGTGGCCGGGTCCTTGCCCACCTCCGGCCTCTTTTGCCGGCTGCGGACGACGCCCGCCACGACAGCGGCAAGGTCTCCGGTGGTAAGGAACGCATCGGTGCCCGCGTCCCGGCAGCGAGCAACAATCGCCTTTGCAATCTGAACAGCAAACCGTTCTTCCCCATAATCTTTGAGAACCTCCGCTATCTGTTGCTCGGATGCCTGCAGCAGCCACTGCCGTGCCGACACGCCATGCGTCGGGTCCATGCGCATATCCAGTGGCCCCTGCGCCCTGAAACTGAATCCCCTCGCCGGATCGTCGAGCTGGGGCGATGACACGCCCAGATCCAGCAACACACCATCCACTGCCCCGATCGCCAGGCCGTCGAGCACAGCGATCACCTCCGAAAACCGCGCCTGCACGATCTGAAAGCGCGGATCCTCCCAAGCCATTCCTGCCGCCACCGCCTGCGGATCGCGATCGATCGCGATCAGCTTTCCCCCCTGACCGAGCCCCGCCAGGATCCGAGCTGAATGCCCGCCACGCCCGAAGGTCCCATCGACGTAAATGCCATCCGACCTGATCGCCAAACCTTCGATGCAGGCGTCGGGCATCACCGGCAAATGCCCACCTGCCATGCCTGCAGCGCCCGCCACGCCTAGATCGAGATCCCCGAAAGGGCCTCGGGAATACCGCCAGCGATCGCTTCCTGTTCTTTACCCGCCAGCAGCGCGGCGTCCCAGAGCTCGAAATGGGCACCCATTCCGAGCAGCACGATGTCCTTGTCGAGTGCCGCGCCCTGCCTGAGCTCAGGCGCGATCAGCAGCCGACCGGTGCCGTCGAGCTCGACGTCGGTCGCATTGCCGAGAAAAAAGCGCTTCCAGGCGCTCGCGCTGATCGGCAGACCCGCGATCCGCTCGCGGACCGTCTCCCAGACCGGACGGGGATAGAGCAGCAGGCAGCCGTCAGGGTGGCGGGTCAGCGTCAGACGACCTTCGCACTGAAACATCAGCGCCTCGCGATGACGCGTCGGGACCGACATCCGGCCCTTGGCATCGAGAGACAGCGCTGATCGACCCTGAAACATGCTCATGCCTTGCCTGAAACCTCTTTAGGGGATCAATCGCGACTCAAATCCGCAATCAAACCCACTCTTCGCCACTTTTTTGCACCTTTTCCCACTTTACGGACAAGCGCAGGCAAGGTCAAGGTCACAACCGGATTTTTTTCAATCAGGACAAGGACTTAGCTTAACTTTGCGAGTACTGTACAAACGTACAGACGCCGAATTGAAAACTTTACGAATCAATCTCTTAACAGGGATTGCTCAGGTTCGACGCGAAGATGGAGCGGGTCTGTAGGCCGGATTCTGTGCGACGGTTGCCCGTCGTGACGGTCATTCCTCTAGACCGCCGGTTACCCGGCGGTTCAAGCCACCAACCCGCACGCTCGGAGGGGCGTCCTGTGCGGCAAAAGCCGCGCGCGTGCCTATTTGGTGTTGCTCCGGGTGGGGTTTTGCGTGCCGTCCCTGTCACCAGGTCCGCGGTGGGCTCTTACCCCACCTTTTCACCCTTGCCCGCAACCGGTTACCCGGTCACGTCGGCGGTATGTTTTCTGTGCCACTGTCCGTCGCCTTGGGCGCCATCCTGCGATGGCACTTGCTGCGCCTGGCCGTTAACCAGCACCCTGCCCGCTGGAGTCCGGACCTTCCTCCCGGGCATCTGCATGCCCCGGCGACTGTCCGACCCGCTCCGGTATCCATTCTAGCCGGGCCGAGCCGCCTTCCGCTCGGCGATGTCGAATCACCGGCGGGCAGACACCGATGGCACGACTCGCCGGTCGATGAGAAGCTCGCCATGGCCCTTCCCCCAGCCGCAGACCCGCACAAATCCTTGAAAGCCGAGCCCATGTCCGACCGACTCCGTTGCACAAACCCCGTGCCAGACTGCCGCCGCAGCCGTCTTGCGTCAGGGCTCCTGATGGCGACAACCCTTTCACTGGCGGCGATGCCGGCGACCGGCGCCGAGGGCGACATCGATCTGGGCGAGCCAAGCGTGCTGTCTCAGCGCGGACAGCGCCTGAAACTCGCCATCCCCTACGGGTCGGCCCCCGGTGAACGGGTCTCGGCGGTGGGCATCCAGATCGTCTCGATCGAAGCCGCCAACGGCGTGCAGGTGCCCGACCTCATGCGCTTCACCACAGCCACCCCGGAGCGGCGCAAGCTGGTCTTCATAACCTCCGCTGAACGCGTCGATGCGGCCGCACTGACCATCAACTATCGCTTCATCGGCCAACCGGGCAGTCTTCAGACCTGGAATGTCATGGTGCCGCCCGCCGTGATGGCCGAGAGCCGCGAGATCAGTACTGAGCCGGCGACCGCGCGAACTGCAGCATCACGGCGATCAAAACGGCAATGAGGCCGACGCCGACCCGCCACCCCGACGACCCGATCTGAAAACCGCCGGGTCATCGTAGAAGTGCGGCTCGGCATTGGCCGCACACCAACCAGGAAAACCCATCACCGGCAGCGGGCACAGGGCGCGCGTACTCAGGGTGTCTGCATCGAGCGCCAGGCTCAAGGCCTGATCGATCTCGGCCGATGACGCATCGGTCGCCACGCGAAGTGGCCAGGCGTGGGCGGTGATCCCCTTGTAGGGCGACTCGAGCTTCTCGAGCAAGGCATGGCCGAACACCATGAGACGCACCGCATCGCCCAGTTGCGCACGCCGGCGCACGAAAAGCTCGCGCCAGTCGAAGGCCCGCAAAGCCGCCTCGAGGGACGCATCCATACCAATCCAGAGCGCGGCGTTTTCATCAAAGAGCGTGGCCGCATCACGCAGCGGACCCCGCTGCGATCGGACTGGGTCGGGGGCATGACCGCCCAGGACGGCCTCGGTTGCGTCGCGGTCCGGGGATGAACGCTGGCGATCGGCCTGCAGCGCATTGAGGCGGGCCTTTGCCCGGGGAAAGGTCAGCCAGACGATCGCGTTGTAGAGGTCATGGCGTTCACCCGGGCCGTCGATGCGGGTCGGCACCTCGCCGGTGTCAAAAATGCGCGCTTCATATCCGGGTGTGACGGCCACCCCGGCTGAGGCCGACGGCCCCGGGCCCGGGCCCGAAGTGATTGCCGACGACTGCGGCACGAATCGCAATCGGCGTCCCGAACCGCTGAGCAGACCCGCCTCTCGCGCCGCGGCATTGAGCCTGTCGAGCCGGGCGGCGCTCGCCAGCGGTTCGAGCGCGGCCAGGCGTTGCCTGAAAGGCGCAAAGCCTGGCGCAGACCAGCGCCCCGGCACAGACGAGTCCTCAGTCGGCAAGACGCCAGGCCAGCGGCTCACCCGCTGCAAGCGGCACGATGGTGTCGTCGCCCAGCGGCAGGACATCGGGCACCGTCCAGGTCTGGCGATTCAGGGTGATACGCGCCGTGTTGCGTGCCAGCCCATAGAAATCGGGGCCAAAGAAGCTTGCAAAGCCCTCGAGGCGATCGAGTGCGCCAACCGATTCGAAGGCCGCTGCATAGAGCTCGAGTGCGTGCGGTGCGGTATAGCAGCCGGCGCAGCCGCAGGCGTTCTCCTTGAGATGCTTGGCGTGAGGCGCGCTGTCGGTGCCGAGAAAAAAGCGTGGGCTGCCGCTGGTGGCCGCCTCGAGCAGGGCGCGCCGATGGACCTCGCGCTTGAGCACCGGCAGGCAATACCAGTGCGGCCGGATGCCGCCGATAAAGAGCGCGTTGCGCTCATACAGCAGGTGGTGCGCGGTGATGGTGGCCGCGATCGGGCCACTGCCCTGTGCGACATACTGCGCCGCCTCCCGGGTGGTGATGTGCTCGAAGACGATTCTCAGCGCCGGGAAATCGCGCCGCAGCGGCTCGAGCACGGTCTCGATGAAGACCGCTTCACGATCGAAGATATCGACGCTCGCATCGACCACCTCGCCGTGGATGAGCAGGGGCAGACCCTCACGCTGCATGGCTTCGAGCGCGGGCCGCACGGCAGCCATCGAACTGACGCCGGCGTCCGAGTTGGTGGTGGCACCGGCCGGATAGAGCTTGAAGGCATGGACCTGCCCTGAGGCCCGCGCGCGCACAACCTCATCGGGCGAGGTCCGATCGGTGAGATAGAGCGTCATCAGCGGCTCGAAGCCGGCACAGGCCGAATCGGCCGCCACCGCCTTGGCGAGTGCCGTCAGGATGCGTTCGCGATAGGCCAGGGCCTGCGCCACGGTGGTCACCGGCGGCTTGAGGTTGGGCATCACGATGGCTCGCGCGAACTGGCGGGCGGTGGCACCGACCACTGCCTGCAGCGCGGCGCCGTCGCGCAGATGCAGATGCCAGTCGTCAGGGCGGATCAGTGTCAGGGTGTCCATGGCTCTCGGGGTCCGAGGGAAAAGCCGGATTCTCCCATGGCAGGGCTGGCACATCATGCAAGGCAGACACGGCGGACGCGGCGGACGCGGCACCCAGGACAGTGCCTCGCTGAAGGCCGCACCTGGCCTGCCCGCGCCGAGGGCAGGCCACGGTGACGTTAAGATCGGACCGAATCAGATCTTTTTTGGGAACACCCGGATGAACGCGCTGCAGGCCCGACTCTTCGAACCGGTGATCGCGATTCATGTGAGCGCCGCGCTGATCTCGGTCATCCTGGGGCTGACGATCCTGCTGCGCCGAAAGGGCACGCCCGTGCATCGGCTGCAGGGGCAGCTGTGGGTTGGCGCCATGTTCGTTGTGGCGGCCAGCTCCTTTCTGATCGAGTCACAAACAATGCCGCTGGCGATCCCGCAATTGCCGGCGCTTGCGAGATTCGGGCCGATCCATCTGCTGTCGGTGATCACCCTCGTCACCCTGTGGGGCGGTATTCGGGCGATCCGGGCCGGCAAGGTCCGCACCCATCGGTTGAACATGATCAGCCTGTACGCCAGCCTGTGCATAGCCGGTCTGTTCACACTGCTGCCCAGCCGCATCCTCGGGGCCTGGCTCGTGGCTATCTTCACCTGATGGCTGAACCGAGTTGCTGAACTGATTGACTGAGCGTGAGGGCTCGGCTCTGGCGCCAGGCGATCAGGGGGTCGGCGGCGTATCGCGCGCCTGCCGCCCGGCAATGATCGATACGATCTGATCAGCGATCTCGGCCGCGCCGTCGCCGTCGGCCGCGACGCGCGCCGGCTGCCGCGCAATCACGGCCAAGCCGGTCTCGAAACGCCCCGCGCGCAGGTCGGGCAAAGCGATGGTGGCGCAGCGCGCATATTGCGCAAGCCAGTCGATCAGCCAGGGGGCTTCAGGCCAATCATCACGCGGCACGGCCAGTGTGTCGCGCGACGCAAATCCGGCTTCGGCAAAGGTGCCATAGCCCGGCTTGGCGACCAGCAGATCACAGGATGCCAGCAGGTCGATGTAGTTCCAGCCGAGCCGCTCGGCCGCGACGACCGTCGGTGTTTCGACGGTTCCGCTGGTCAACATCACCGCGCTCCAGCCTGCGGGCAGCTGCCAGCGCGCGGTATCGAAGGCCATCGGCAAGCCGCCGAAAGCCACCATCATGATTCGCTGCGTGGCCGGCACGCCAAGGGCCTTGCGCAGCCCGGCACGATCGGCGCGTCCACGGCGCCCGATCGGCGCCGCCCTCACCCGTCGCTCGAATCCGTCGAAGGGCATACCGGGTACCAGCGCGAACAGGCGGTCGGCCTTCGCATAGGCCTGCCGCATCGATCCGGCAATCGCCATCACATCAGCTCGACCATGGGCCCGCGAGGCCAGCACATCAGCCCAGTTGAGCGACGACACCCCAAAGGACGGCAAGCCAAGCGAGGCAGCCGCCGCCAGCGGCATGTAGCCGACGTTGGCAATGACCGCATCGACACCCAGCGCACGCAGACTGTCGCGTTCGCGATCGAGCCATGCCGCGTCGGCATGCAGCGCGGCATAACGGGCGATGCTTCGCTCGTCGTCGATGGTGAGCGCGTCGCGCATCTCGAAGCCAAAATCGCTGCGATCAGGCAGCACGTCGGGCGCGGGCTGGCCGGCCACGGTGAAGCGATCGCGAACGACAGCGGTATCGAGGCCGGTTCGTACCGTGATGTGCAGGCCAGGCAGACGCGAGCGCAATGCGGCAACGATCGGCACGGTCTGGGCGAGATGCCCCCAGCCATGCGAGCTGATGCAGACCAGCAGATGAATCGGCCGATTCATGCGCGTGCACCGCCCGGTCGCAGGCAGGAGAATCGGCAAGCGGTCGGCATCAGCGCAGCACGATCGCCCGGTAGTCGTTGACGTTGGTTCGGGTCGGGCCGGTGCTCACCAGATCGCCGAGAGCCGAGAAAAAACCCCAGGCATCGTTGTCGTCGAGATGGTGGTTGGCGTCAAGGCCAAGCGCCCTTGCACGCGCCAGACTGTCAGGCATGATCAGCGCGCCGGCATTGCTTTCGACGCCGTCGATGCCATCGGTGTCGGCTGCAATCGCATGGACCCGATGGTCATCGCCGAGTTGTGCCAGCAGCGCCAGCAAAAACTCGGCGCATCGCCCGCCCCGGCCCTTGCCGCGCAGCGTCACCGTGCATTCGCCACCCGACAGGAGCGCCACCGGCGGTGCAAACGGCTGCCCATGGCCACGGATTTCGCGCACCAGTGCAGCCATCACCTGTGCCACCTCGCGGGCCTCGCCGGTCACGGTATCGCCCAGGATCACCGCCCGGATACCGGCTTGCTCGAAGACCTGCGCGCCCGCCTCGAGGCTGCGATGGGCTGTCGCGATCAGGCGGTTGTCGACCCGCGCAAAGAGGGGGTCCCCCGGCTTGGGCGTCTCGTCCACCTCGCCGCGCGCACCACGCTCGAGATGGCCCGCAATGCTGGCCGGTGGCACAACCCGCCAGCGTGCCAGTACCTCGATCGCCTGCCGATACGTCGTTCGATCAGGGGCACAGGGCCCCGAGGCGATCGCCGACACATCGTCGCCAGCCACATCCGAGATCACCAGCGCGCAGACCCGCGCACGCGTGGCTTGCGCCAGACGCCCGCCCTGGATCCGCGACAGGTGCTTGCGAACCAGATTCATCTCCTGGATCGGCGCGCCGCTGGCCAGCAGTTGCCGGGTGAGCGCCTTCAGATCGCTCATCGGAATGCCGTCGACCGGCAATGACAGCAGGCTTGATCCACCGCCGGAAACCAGCACCAGCAGCAGGTCGTCGGTGGTCAGCGTCGCCGCATCGGCAAGGATCGATGCCGCCGCCTGCTCGCCGGCCTCGTCGGGCACAGGATGGCCGGCCTCGATGACCTCGATGCGCTCGGTGGGCAAGCCATGTTCGTAGCGGGTGATGACTCGCCCGGACAGCCTGTCCGGATGGGGCCAGGCGAGTTCGACCGCACGAGCCATCGAGGCGGCCGCCTTGCCAGCACCGACCACCAGGGTGCGGCCCGCGGGCGGCTCGGGAAGCTGCGCTGCGACAATCCGCAGCGGATCGGCCGCGGCGACCGCAGCGCTGAAGCTGTCGATCAGCCGCTGTCGATCAGCGTGATCCTCAGTCGGCGTATTCACCAGCCTTCTTGATGATCGGAGCCCACTTGTCGATCTCGGTCTTGAGGTACCTGGACAGCGCATCCGGCGTCTGCCGCTCGGGCGCAACGATCACCGAACCCAGTTCGGTGAAACGCTTGACCAGATCCGGATCCTTGAGTGCAGCCTGCATCGAGGCAACGATCTTGTCGGCCACCGGCTTGGGCGTGCCCTTGGGGGCATACATGCCATGCCAGACCGACAGCTCGAAGCCGGGCAGACCCGCCTCGGCAGCCGTCGGCACGTCCTTGAGCGTCTCGAGGCGACGCGGCGAGGTGAGCGCCAGGGCGCGCAGTTTGCCCGACAGGATCTGCGGCGTGGTCTGGGTGGTCTGGTCGCACAGGATGTCGACCTGTCCGCCGAGCAGATCGGCCATCGCCGGCGCCGTGCCCTTGTAGGGGACGGTGGTCAGGTCGGTCGCGATCGCCTGCTGAAAGAGCAGGCCGCACAGGTGCGAGGCCGCGCCAAGACCAGCATTGGCAAGGGTCACCTTGTCGCGATTGGTCTTCACATAGGCGGTGAACTCCTTGACCGAAGTCACCGGCAAACCCGGGCGAACCAGCAGGGTCATCGGCACATCGTTGATCAGGCCGATGTACTCGAAATCCTTGAGCGGATCGAAGGGCAGCTTGCGGTAGAGCGCGGGAGCGGTCGACATGCCGATGTGATGCACCAGCAGCCGATAACCGTCAGCCGGCGCGCGCGCCACGTCGGCCACCGCCAGCGTGCCACCGGCACCCGGCTTGTTCTCGACGACGACAGTGCCGCCAAGCGATTTTTCCATCGCCTGGCCCAGGCTTCGGGCGACGATGTCGGTCGGGCCGCCCGGGGCGAAAGGAACGACGATGGTGACAGGGCGCGTGGGGTAGGACTGGGCGGCGGCGGGGGCGGCAAGGGTCGCAGCCGCGACCGCAAACGTCATCCCACCGAGCAGTTGGGCGAATTTCATAAGTTCTCCTGATTGAATCCAGCCTGTGATCTTACCGCCGCGCCAGCATAAACGCCCGGCAATTCGCCAGGCTTTGCCGGGTCTTTCGGTGACCGCCGGACAGGGCTCAGACCGGGGACTGGCTTTTCAGTGCCTCTGCAATTGCCCGACCCACATCGCCGGTCGTGGCCTGGCCGCCCATGTCGGGTGTGCGCGGGCCGTGTTCGGTCACGGTTTCGATCGCCCTGACGATCGCATCATGGGCCTGCGGATAGCCCAGGTGATCGAGCATCATCGCGCCCGACCAGATCTGGCCGATCGGATTGGCGATGCCCTTGCCGAAGATGTCGGGCGCCGAGCCGTGAACCGGCTCAAAGAGCGATGGGAAGTTGCGCTCGGGGTTGATATTGGCCGACGGCGCAATCGCGATGGTGCCGGTGCAGGCCGGGCCGAGGTCGGAAAGGATGTCGCCGAACAGATTGCTCGCCACCACCACATCGAACCAGTGCGGGTTGCGCACGAAGTGAGCACTCAGGATGTCGATATGGAACTTCTTGACCGCCACATCGGGATAGTCCGCCGACACCGCCTCGACCCGCTCGTCCCAGTAGGGCATCGAAATGAAGATACCGTTCGACTTGGTGGCAGACGTGAGCTGCTTCTTGCGCTTTTTAGCCAGCTCGAAGGCAAAGCGGATGATCCGGTCGGTGCCATGACGGGTGAACACCGATTCCTGGAGAACCACTTCGCGATCGGTGCCCGGGAAGGCGCGGCCACCGATCGAGCTGTATTCGCCCTCGGTGTTTTCGCGCACCACGTAAAAGTCGATATCGCCCGGCTTGCGCCCGACCAGCGGACACGGCACCCCCGCGATCAGGCGCACCGGCCGCAAATTGACGTACTGGTCGAATTCGCGGCGAAACAGCAGCAGCGAGCCCCACAGCGAAATATGGTCGGGCACCTTTTCAGGCCAGCCGACCGCACCGAAATAGATCGCATCATGGCCGCCGATCCGGTCTTTCCAGTCGGCCGGCATCATGGTGCCGTGGCGCGCGTAGTAGTCGCAGCTCGCAAAATCGAAGTGATCGAAGGCCAGGTCGATACCGAAACGGCTTGCCGCGATCTCGAGGACCCGCAGGCCCTCGGGCACGACTTCATTGCCGATGCCGTCACCCGGAATCACCGCGATCTTGTGTGCTGTCATGTCATGGACTCCTCTGGTCGAGGGCCAAGCGCCGGCCCTGCTGAAAACGGGACTAAGCCCTTGCCGTCGGCTCAGGCAAAAAAGGCGTCGAAACCTTCGAGCGGGCCATATCGACGGCCATCGACCAGCATCCGGGTCGGCCCGGGCATGGCTGGCTGCGCCACCGGATGCGCCGGATCGCCGGGATAGCAGATCATCCGGCCATGCACGGTGTCGATCGGCTCGGGCCGAATGATCGGCGGCACACGCGTTGCGGCATCACGCATCACCTGGTCGACATCGGCGAACCGCGACAGATGGGCAAGCGTCATGATCTGAGGCCCGGCCATCTCGATCTCACTGGCCCAGTAGCGCTCGAGCGCATCGCGCGGCGCAAGCCACTTGGCCGAGACCACTTCACGGGCATCGGTACTGATCTGCTGGCCCTGCGGCAGACGGGCGACGAAAAAGCGGGTATCAAAGCGACGACGCATCATCGTCGAGGTTTTTGGGGTGACCCATCTCGACCAGGGTTGCATCGACTGCGCGTCGAGGCGCAGATCAAGGCTCTGGAGGATCTCGGAAAAGGCGCGACCTTCATGCCGCATCGCCCGGGCCCGAGCCGCCAGCGCTTCGTCGGCACCGCGCACCAGCAGCAGACCCGACTCCTCGAAAGCCTCGCGCACCGCCGCCATGAACAGCGCACAAGACTGGGTGATGTCGAGTTCGGGCTCGCCCAGACGAGCATGCAGACTGCCCGGCTCGGCGTCGAAGCGCTGCAGCGATGCCTCGAGGGAATCGTCGGCATCGAGCTTGCCGCCCGGAAACACATGGGCGCCTGAGAGAACATTGTCTTCGCGGGGCCGCTCGAGCAGCAGCACCTGCAGGCCCTCTGGCCCATCACGCAGCAGCACGAGGCTGGCGGCATGACGCGGTGGGGAAGACATATCCGGCTCGCCGACAGGCGGCTTGGCAGGTTCGCCGGCGGACGGCGTGACAGGCGAATTCATCCTGCCGATGTTACCAGTCGCTCAGCCCTTCGCAGACTTTCCGATCTTGAATCCGGCCACGAGCATATGCAGGTCATGGCCACTCGAATCGAGCGAGGCTGTCGCAGCAGCCACCTCCTCGACCAGTGCGGCATTGCTTTGCGTGACCGCCGACAGTTGCGTGAGGGCATCGTTGACTTCGCCGACGCGGTCGCGCTGCTCACGTGAACCGGCCAGCACCCGCCCCATCGCATCGGCCACCGAGCTGGCTGTCCCGACGGTGTTGGCAACCCGCTTGCCGGCCTGCACGGCCAGTTTCGAGCCGAGCTCGATGTCCGAGGTCGAGCGCGCGACGATGCCCTTGATCTGTTGCGCAGCCTCGGCGCTGCGCTGTGCGAGCGACCTGACCTCCTGCGCCACCACCGCAAAACCGCGACCCATCTCGCCTGCGCGAGCCGCCTCGACCGAGGCATTGAGCGCCAGGATATTGGTCTGGAAGGCGATGCCGTCGATCAGGCCGACGATCTCGGTGATCTGCCGGCTCTGCGCATGCAGCGATGTCATGCGGTCGACCAGCCCGTTGACCGTGCCTTCGCTTTCGCGCACCGACCCGACCAGATCACCCATCGCGCTGTCGGCATGACTGAGCGCGTCGACATTGTCGGCCACCTGCACGCTCACCGCCTGCATGTTCACCGTCAGGGCATCGAGCGATGCCACGCTGCGTTCGGTGCGCGACGACAGATCAAGATTGCCGTTGGCAATTTCGCGGGCCGAATACGAGACTTCCTGCGCACGGTCATGAACCGCACGCATCGCGTCGCTCATCGCCTGCAGCGATTCGCACAATCGATTCAGCGCCGTGGCCACCTCATCCTGCCCCCAGGGCGTCGGACGCGCACTGAAGTCGCCATCAGCCAGTCGGACGATGTGAGTGCCGAGCAGTCGCAGGCCGCCCTGCAGGACCGAGTACATGGCAGACAACAGATAGAGCGCCGGCAACACCGAGACCAGCGCGATGATCAGACGCGTGAAACGCTCCGATTGCAGCCGCTCGATGCGCGACGTCAGCAGCTTGTCGAGCGTACTCAGACAGGCGTCGTTGAGCGTGATCGCAGACTCGAGCGCAGCGGTCGAGTCGGACCACCATTGGGCGGCGGTCGGCGCAGCGACATTGCCCTGCACCCTGGCATCGACTGCGGCAAGTTGCGAAGCGATCGGCGCAAGCCGCGCCGTCAGCCCGAGCGGCTCAGCCAGGTCGGGAGTGCTCGCGATCGCACGGCCCAGGCCGGCACGCTGGCGCTCGATGCCGAGTCGTGCCATTTCAGCCGGGGCCGCCAGGGCCCGGACAACCGTGGCCTCATTGGTGTTCGCAGGCAAGGCCCCGCCCGCCTGGCGCAGACGCGCCAGCGCATCGACGATGCCCGGGCCATCGATCACTGCCGCCTGCATCAGATAAAACGAATCGAGATCGGGATCGAGGACCAGCCCGGACGAATCGCCGATGTGCGAACCGGCCGCCAGCATCGCAGCGATCAGATCATCGTAGGCCGCTCGCAGCTTCGCCGGCGGCACCGATGCGGCGGACTCGGGCAATGCAGTGAGCAGTCGCTGGATCTCGGCAAGCGGCTTTTCTGCATTGAGCAGACGGCCCGATTCGCGATCGGTCTGCATCAGGCGATCGATCGCGAGTTTGATCCGCGCGTTGCCTGAGGCCAGATCGGCCGACGACGACGTGCCGGCGGCAAGGCCGCGCACAGCAAGGGCACGCTGCTCCTGAGCCGCACTGACTGCCGGCGACAAGGCCTGCAGCCAGGCAACCCCATCGCGCTCCTGGGCAGCGAAATCGATCTGCGCGCCGGCGTTGAACCAGTAGAACTGCCCCAGCAAGCCGAGCGGCACCATGAAAGCCAACACCACCAGCGTCACTTTCGCCGGCAATTTGAGAACCCTCATCAGCCGAACGCCAGGCGTCAGCAAGCCCTGGTAACCCAGAACACCCGGCCTGGCGGGTTGATTCAAATCAGACATGTCTGCCCTTCCCGTTTTTTGGGGATTTCCTGTTGTGCTGAGGTTCGCACTTGAAGGGACCGGGGCATCGTCGGAAAAGACCGGGATTCCTCCCTGATTTACGGCCGAGCCAGCGTCAAGGACGCCCGCGGGACGTCCGCGCGGCCTTGCGCGGGCCACGCACAAGGGTCAAGCTGCAACGGCTTGTAACCGCCAAGCAAATGACAGTAGACTCGGCAGCTATTCGTTGACCAGCCGTCCGTCGCCTGACACCTGGCCGAACTGCGGCCTTCCTTCAGCCCTCACTCCCGGATCAATCATCATGAAAAAAACCTGGTTTCGGCGGATCGCCGCGACAGCCCTGCTGGCAGCCCCTGCGCTGCTGCCCCTGTCGGCTTCGGCCGGCCCGACCATCGACGCGATCAAGGCCAAAGGCTCGCTGCGCTGCGGCGTGAACACCGGTCTGCTGGGCTTTTCAGCACCCGACTCAACCGGCAACTGGAACGGCCTGGACGCCGACTTCTGCCGCGCGGTGGCCGCGGTCATCCTGGGCGACGCCAGCAAGGTTCAGTTCGTTCCGACCAACGCCCAGAACCGCTTCACTGCGCTTCAGTCTGGCGAGGTCGATATGCTTTCGCGCAACACCACCTGGACCTCCTCGCGCGACGCGACCATGGGTTCGGTCTTTGCCGGCACGCTGTTTTATGACGGCCAGGGCTTCATGGTGAAGAAGTCGTCCAGGATCACCAAGGCCTCGCAGCTCAATGGCGCGACCGTCTGCGTACAGCCCGGCACCACCACCGAGCTGAACCTGTCCGACTACTTCCGGGTCAAGAAGATGACCTTCAAGCCGGTGGTCATCGCCGAACTGAACCAGGTCGAACAGGCCTTCTTCGCCGGTCGCTGCGATGTCTACACCACCGACAAATCGGGCCTGGCCGCCACCCGCCTTAAGGCAGCAAACAAGGATGACTACATCATCCTGCCCGAAGCGATTTCGAAAGAGCCGCTCGGCCCGATGATCCGTCGTGGCGACTGGGAGTTCTTCAACGCCGTGCGCTGGACGCTCTTCGGTCTGATCGAAGCCGAAGAATATGGCGTGACCTCGGCCAACGTCGACAAGCTCAAGACCGACAGCAAGGACCCGCCGATCATGCGTCTGGTGGGTACCTCGGGCGACGTCGGCAAGGGCATGGGCTTTGACAACGACTGGCTGGTGCGCGTCATCAAGGCAGTCGGCAATTACGGCGAAATGTTCAACCGCAACATCAGCCCGCTGGGCCTCGATCGTGACCAGAACGCACTCTGGAAAGACGATGGCCTGATGTACGCACCGCCGATCCGCTGATCGTCCCGCACCATCCGCCTGACCTGCTGATCGTCTGATCTGAACCTCCCGCGGCGCCTGCCGTCGCGGGAGCGCAGCACCACCTCCCTCCAAGTCATGCTCCGCAGCGAACGCTTTCGCAACCTGCTTTACCAGGCCTTGCTGCTGGCGGCTGTCGTCGGCATCGGCTGGTATCTGTTTTCAAACACCCAGCACAATCTGCAGACCCGTCAGATCCAGACCGGATTCGACTATCTGAGTCGCGAAGCCGGTTTCGAGATCGCTGAAAAGCAGATCGACTACCAACCCTCCGATTCCTATGGCCGCGCCTTCCTGGTGGGCCTTGGCAACACGCTGCTGGTGGCCGGCATCGGCGTAATTTTCGCCACCTTGCTCGGCACCCTGGTCGGCATCGCCCGGCTGTCGCCCAACTGGCTGTTGGCCAAGCTCTCCTCGAGCTATGTCGAGGTGATGCGCAATGTGCCGCTGCTGCTGCAACTCTTCGTCTGGTACGGCCTCTTTACCGAACTGCTGCCCTCGGTGAACGAGGCGATCGCCTTCGGCGACTGGCTTTTCATCAGCCAGCGCGGATTTCGTTATGCCTGGCCGGCCGAACACCCGGCCTGGTCGGCTGTGGGTTGGGGGCTGCTCGCCGGCATCGCACTGGCCTTGGGCTGGAAGTCGCTGGCCCGCCGCAGGCAACTGCGCACCGGTCTGCAGTGGCCGGTAGCCTGGCCTGCGGTGCTGCTGATCGCCGGAGTGCCCCTGCTGGCATGGGCCCTGATGGGCGCACCGACCGAGATCGAGAGGCCGGTCCTCGAAGGCTTCGACTTCATGGGCGGGAAAGTGCTGTCGCCCGAATTCGCCGCCCTGGTGATCGGCTTGTCCACTTATACCGCCGCCTTCATCGCCGAGGTGGTTCGCGCCGGCATCATGGCGGTCGACCGTGGCCAGACCGAAGCCTCGATGGCGCTCGGGCTGAGCCCGGGCCAGCGTCT
>CAMCXH010000088.1 GCA_945883285.1 Bordetella parapertussis
TACTGACGCCTCAACGGACGACCATCGTGGCCAATCCGCTTTACACCATTCCTGGTTCGTCTCAGCCGCCGGCCACGCCGCCGGCGGTGGCGGGTGTCACGTCAACCGCAGCCCCGACAGCCGCCGCATCACCGGCGTTGTCAGCGGCCGACGCCCCTGCCCCCCGCACGGTCGCCGGCGTCCTGGCGCAAAGCCAGGTCGAGTCGGTGATGGACGAGCTCGATCGCGATCTGATCGGTCTTGCGCCGGTCAAGACCCGCATCCGTGACATCAGCGCCCTGCTGGTGATCGACCGGCTGCGGGCGCAGCTCGGTCTGGCCGCGCAAGCCCCGTCGCTGCATATGTGCTTTACCGGCAATCCCGGTACCGGCAAGACCACGGTGGCGCTGCGCATGGCGCAGATCCTGCATCGCCTGGGCTATGTGCGCAAAGGCCATGTGGTGAGCGTGACCCGCGACGATCTGGTGGGCCAGTACATCGGCCACACCGCGCCCAAGACCAAGGAGATTCTGAAGAAGGCCATGGGCGGCGTGCTCTTCATCGACGAGGCCTACTACCTCTATCGGCCCGAGAACGAGCGCGACTATGGCCAGGAGGCGATCGAGATTTTGCTGCAGGTCATGGAAAACAACCGCGACGATCTGGTCGTGATCCTGGCCGGCTATAAAGACCGCATGGACACCTTCTTTCAGTCCAACCCCGGCATGAGTTCGCGCATTGCCCATCACCTCGAATTCCCCGATTACGGCACCGACGAGCTCCTGCAGATCGCCGATCGCATGCTCGAGGCGACCCACTACCGATTCGGCGCCGACGCGCGCGAGGCCTTCGATGCCTATCTTCAGCGACGCATCACCCAGCCTCATTTCGCCAATGCGCGCAGCGTTCGCAATGCGCTCGATCGCGCGCGTCTGCGTCAGGCCAGCCGCCTGTATGTCGATCGAGACCGCGAGCTGAGCGCCGACGACCTGAGTACGATCGAGCCGGCCGACATCCTGGCCAGCCGTGTCTTCAGACAGCCCTGAACCGAGCCTCGTCATGGCCCACCTGCAGGCACTGATCTTTGATGTTGACGGCACGCTGGCCGACACCGAGGGCGCGCATCTTGCCGCCTTCAATCAGGCCTTTGCCAGCGCGGGCCTGCCCTGGCACTGGGACGAGTCGCTTTATGTCAGCCTGCTCGAGGTATCGGGCGGCAAGGAACGGATGGCGCACTACCTCGCGCATCACGTCAACCGCAACGATGCGCTTGCATCGGGCGACAGCACCACCGCGATCGCGCCCGACTTCAACGCCCTGCATGCCATCAAGACCACCGCCTACACGCAACAGATGCGGGCCGGCGCGCTCGCACTGCGCCCGGGCATCGAGACAATCCTCGCGGCCGCGCAACAGGCAGGTCTGCGACTGGCCATTGCCACCACCACCACCGAATCCAACATCGACGCGCTGCTGCGACCCCGCCTGGGCACCGACTGGTCGCAGCGCTTCGAAGTGATCGAACACGCCGGCACCGCACCCTGCAAGAAGCCCGATCCGCAGGTCTATCGTCAGACGCTGCAGCGGCTGGGCCTGGCTGCCACCGCGTGCCTGGCCTTCGAAGATTCGGCAAACGGCCTGCAGGCCGCACTTGGCGCCTCGATCGCGACAATCATCACGCCCAACCCGTTCACCGCCCACCACAATTTCAAGGGCGCGCTGCGCATACTGCCAAGCCTTGAGAGCACGGTCGTCGCCGACCTGCATCGCTGGCACGCCGAGGCAGCACGCTGAACTGCGCCAACGCGCAGCGATACATTCGCCATTTCCCGAGAGCCACCATGCCCCTGAGTCACCGCTGGACCCTGACCCGTTATCTGATCGAGGAGCGCCGCCGCTTTCCCGGCGCAAGCGGCGACCTCAACGCCCTGCTGCTCGATGTCTCGCTCGCCTGCAAGGCGATCGCCCGCGTGGTGGCCTTCGGCAGCCTCGGCGATGGCCTGTCGCAATTGCCACCCGAAGCGGCGGGCGGCGAACTCAACGTGCAAGGCGAGGTACAAAAGCCGCTAGACGTCATCAGCAACGAAGTCTTCATGCGCATGAACGAGTGGAACGGCCACCTCGCCGGCATGGCGTCTGAAGAAATGGACGAGCCGCGCCAGATTCCGCGGGCCTATCCGCGCGGCAAATATCTGCTGGTCTTCGATCCGCTCGATGGCTCGTCCAATATCGACGTCAATGTCGCGGTCGGCAGCATCTTCTCGATCCTGCGTGCGCCGCAGGATGTGATCGACAGCGGCCGGGATGTGGTCGAGTCCGACTTCCTGCAGCCCGGCTCAAGGCAGATTGCCGCAGGCTATGCCATCTATGGCCCGACCACCATGCTGGTGCTCTCGGTGGGCAATGGTGTGGCCGGCTTCACGCTCAACCCCAATCTCGGCGAATTCGTGCTGACCCACCCTGATCTGAGGGTGCCCCCCGACACCAGCGAGTTTGCGATCAATTCATCAAACAGCCGCTTCTGGGAGCCGCCGGTCAAACGCTATGTCGACGAGTGCCTGGCCGGAAAAACCGGCCCGCGCGGGCGTGATTTCAATATGCGCTGGATCGCCAGCATGGTTGCCGAGGCCCATCGCATCATGATGCGCGGCGGTGTTTTCATGTATCCGCGTGACAACAAGGACCCGTCCAAGGCCGGTCGCCTGCGACTGCTCTACGAAGCCAATCCGATCGGCTTCATCATGGAGCAGGCGGGTGCACGCTGCAGTACCGGCCGCCAGCCGATGCTGGGCGTGCAGCCCACCTCGCTGCATCAGCGCATCGGTCTGGTGTTCGGCTCGAAAAACGAAGTCGAACGCATCGAGCGCTATCACAACGACAGCACCAACCGCAACACCGAGACACCGCTCTTTGCCGAACGCAGCCTTTTCAGAGATTGACAAACCGATCATGTCCGAACGCCATCCCATCATCGCCATCACCGGCTCCTCCGGTGCCGGCACCTCCTCGGTCACCCGGACCTTCGAGAACATCTTTCGCCGCGAGGACGTCAAGGCCGCGATCGTTGAAGGCGACAGCTTTCACCGCTACGAGCGCAAGGAAATGCGCCTGCGTCAGGCCGAGGCAGAGAAAACCGGCGACAAGCACTTCAGCCACTTCGGCCCGGCGAACAACCTCTTTGCCGAACTCGAAGAACTCTTTGCCACCTATGCCAGAACCGGTCTCGGCAGATCACGCAAATACCTGCACGACCCGATCGAGGCCGCGCCCTACAAGCAGGAGCCGGGTACCTTCACTGCCTGGGAAGACATCGGTCAGGACACCGACCTGCTCTTCTACGAAGGCCTGCACGGGGCTGTCGTCACACCCGAGGTCAACATTGCGCGCCATCCCGATCTGCTGATCGGCGTGGTGCCGGTGATCAACCTCGAATGGATCCAGAAGCTCTGGCGCGACAAGCATGTGCGCGGCTATTCAGCCGAGGCGGTCACCGACACCATCCTGCGACGCATGCCCGACTATGTGAACTACATCGTGCCGCAGTTCGCGCACACCCATGTCAACTTTCAGCGCGTGCCGGTGGTCGACACCTCCAATCCCTTCATCGCGCGCGACATTCCGTCGGCCGACGAGAGCATGGTGGTGATCCGCTTTGCCAACCCCAAGGGCATCGACTTTCCTTATCTGCTCAACATGATCAACGGTGCCTGGATGTCGCGGGCCAATACCGTGGTCGTGCCGGGCGGCAAGATGGAACTCGCCATGCAACTGATTTTCACGCCCTTCGTGTGGCGGATGATGGAACGGCGCAAGCGCGCACGCGGAGCTCTCTGATGACTGCAGCACTCATGACACCGGCGCCGTCTTCGGCGCTTGCCCGCCAGATGGCCGATGCCATCCGCATGCTCGCGGTCGATGCGGTCGAGCAGGCCAAGTCCGGCCACCCCGGCGCGCCGATGGGTATGGCCGAGATCGCCGAAGTTTTATGGAACCGCCACCTGCGCCACAACCCCACCGATCCGCACTGGCCCGACCGGGACCGCTTCGTGCTCTCCAACGGCCATGGCTCGATGCTGATCTATGCGCTGCTCAACCTCACCGGCTACGACCTGCCAATGGAGCAGCTGCGCCGCTTTCGCCAGCTGCACTCGCTGACCCCCGGCCATCCCGAAGTCGGCATCACGCCCGGCGTCGAGACCACCACCGGTCCACTTGGCCAGGGCCTGGCCAATGCGGTCGGCATGGCACTGTCCGAAAAACTGCTTGCCACCGAGTTCAATCGCGAGGCCGGCGGCGAGGCGCTCGCCATCGTCGATCACTTCACTTATGTCTTCATGGGCGACGGCTGCCTGATGGAGGGCATCAGCCATGAGGTGTGTTCGCTCGCCGGCACCCTGCGCCTGTCAAAACTCATCGCCTTTTACGACGACAACGGCATTTCGATTGATGGCCATGTCGAAGGCTGGTTCACCGACGACACGCCGGCGCGCTTTGCAGCCTATGGCTGGCATGTGATCGCCGCGGTCGATGGTCACGATACCGCTGCGATTGATGCCGCGGTGCGCGCCGCCAAGGCTCAGGCGGTGCTGCCCGATGGCAAGCCCACGATCATCTGCTGCAAGACCGTCATCGGCAAAGGCTCGCCCAACAAGGCCGGCACCCACGATGTCCATGGTGCAGCGCTTGGCACGGCAGAAGTGGCCGCCACCCGCGCATCGCTTGGCTGGGCGGGTGCGCCCTTCGAGATTCCTGCCGAGATCACGACCGCCTGGGATGCACGCCCGCGCGGCGCGGCGATGCAGTCGCAATGGCAGGCGCGCTTCGATCGTTATCGCGCACACTTTCCGGCCGAGGCGCAGGCCTTCGAGCGGCGCATCAAGGGTGAATTGCCCGAGGCCTGGTCAGACAGGCTGCAGGCGGTCTTTGCCGGCATCATCGCCAAGCCCGATGCGATCGCCACCCGCAAGGCCAGCCAGAATGCGCTCGATGCGCTCGCGCCGCTGCTGCCCGAATTCTTTGGCGGCAGCGCCGACCTGACCGGCTCGAACCTCACCAACTTCAAGGGCTGCAAGATCGCCGGGCGCGACACCTGGGGCAATCACATGTCCTATGGCGTGCGCGAGTTTGGCATGGCCGCGATGATGAATGGCATGGCGCTGCACGGCGGCCATCTGCCTTATGGCGGCACTTTCCTCACCTTCAGCGATTACAGCCGTAATGCGATCCGCATGGCCGCACTGATGAAGCAACGGGTCATCCATGTGTTCACGCATGATTCGATCGGCCTGGGCGAAGACGGCCCGACCCATCAGTCGGTCGAGCATGTGCCAAGCCTGCGCCTCATCCCGGGCCTCGATGTCTGGCGTCCGGCCGACGGTCTCGAGACTGCGGTGGCCTGGGCCTGCGCGATCGAGCGGCGCGACGGTCCGAGCGCCCTGGCCCTGTCGCGACAGAACCTGCCGCAGGTGGCAAGCGATCCCGCGCTGGTCGCGCAGATCCGTCGCGGCGGCTATGTGCTGACCGATGCGCCGAATGCGCGAGCGGTCATCATCGCCACCGGCTCCGAGGTGTCACTGGCACTGGCTGCACACAAGCAGCTCGCCGATGCAGGCATCGCAGTGCGGGTGGTCTCGATGCCCTGCACCAATGTCTTCGACCGTCAGGACCTTGCCTGGCAGGACGCGGTGTTGCCGCCGGCGCTGCCTGCCGTTGCGGTTGAAGCCGCGCACCCCGACTTCTGGCGCAAGTATGTCGGGCGAACCGGCGCGGTGATCGGCATCGCGAGCTTTGGCGAGTCGGCGCCGGCCAAAGACCTGTATGCCCACTTTGGCATTACCGCGGAGGCGGTGGTGAAGGCGGTGACTGACAGGGTGCGCTGATGACGCAGACGAGGCGGCTTCACACGTCGCTCGCCAAGGTCGCAGCCGATGGCTTCCTTGGCGTGCCGGCCGCCTTGAGCGAGCGGGCCCTTGCAATCCGTTCCCGCTGCTCTGGCGAATTCATCGTCTCCCAGAGGTCGGTGCGCCGCTGAACGTTAAGCCAGAAGTCCGCACTGTTGCCAAAGACGCGGGCCAGGATGAGGGCGGTTAACGCTGTGATGCTGCGACGATCGTTGCACAGTTCGTTCACGTGCTTGCGAGGCACTCCCATGGCCTGCGCCAAGACGCCCTGGGTCAATCCCATCGGCACCAGGAATTCCTCGGTCAGAATCTCGCCGACGCTCGCCGGCTTGCGCTTTGTGGTCAGCATGCTGTGCCTCACGAATAGCTGTGATCGTCCAGGTACAAGTCGCGTGCCTCGCCTCGAGCGCCATCCCACCTGAAGATCAATCGCCATTGTTGATTGACTCGGATGGAATGGAAGCCCTCCAGGTTGCCACGCAGTTTTTCGAAGTGATTACTCGGCGGAACTCGCAAGTCTTGATCTGTCGTCGCGTCATCGATCATCTGAATCTTGCGAAACAGTCGCGCTTCAAGGTCCGCAGGGATCTTTTTTGATCGTGCGTCGCCGACAAAGAAGTTGCGCAGCCAAACGTCTCGGAAATTCACTATCATTCGAACGACCCGGCAATGAGCTAATGTACCACCCAACGGTACAACACCACAACCTCGAGTTGGCCTGCTCGAAAGCTCAGCACCACTGCCAAGTTGTGAGGGGCTCTTGCCGAGTAACAAGCCAGGCGCAGCGGGCCGTCGCGTGGCGGCTCGGTGTGGCGCGTCCCGATTAGAGCTTCTATACCTTTTTCTGGCCTGAACTGGCTTTCAGGCTCTGCACGATCGCATCGCGTTCGCTAAGACGCGCGCTGTCAATTTGCGGATCGATCGAAGCACGACTGACGATTTCTCGGACCGCATCGCGCCGGACCATGATTGGCTCCCGGTCGGCTCCGAACGCGCGCCGGAAATCGAAGGCCTGCGGGCTCGGCCCATGGTCGTGCAGCTGCTCCAGGCGCTCGCGGGCTTCATACCAGTCGGGGATGTGGTCGTCCGCGACCCACCAGGCGGTGTAGCTTGGCCACTCCGGCTTGACGAACCATTCGAGCCGATGACGAAGTGACTCGCCGTGCACACCGGAATAGGCAAAGGCATTGACCGATTCGAGTGTGCGCCACAGCGAAAGCGTGGCGACCGCACCGCCGTGCCGCGCGGGATCGAAGAATCTGGGATAGACCAGGTCTCCCCAGGTGTGAGTGAGCGTGACCGGGTCCCTCATCGAGCGTCCGACGAAACCCTCGAAGCGGTCCGCAGCGCCGAAGGTATCGGGCAATCGGTCGAAAAAGCCTTGAACCTGTGGATCGCCGGGGGGTGCACGAAAGATGGCAAAGGTGGCAAACGCGACGAGAGGCATGGGTGTCTCCGCAAGACTGGGGCGCAGCGCCCGTCTTACACGCCTTCGAAGCGGGCTCCTCGTGGACGGTACGGTCCACCGACGAGCCGGTAAACAGGACTTCAGTCCCGCTGCCCGGGAATTCAGAAGCCCATGTCCCGGGCACGCGCAACAGCGCGGGCCCGGCTGTCAATACCGAGTTTTCTGTAAAGCACCGAGAGCGCGTTGCGCACCGTCTTGTTGGCAACACCGAGCGTTGCAGCGATCTGGGCGTTATCGAGCCCCTGAGCGACCAGGCGGGCGAGTTCGCGCTCGCGCGGCGTGAGCAGGTCTCGATCGGTGGAGTCAGTGACAAACTCGACCACCGCTTCGCAGAACCTGGCGAACGCCGGCTCATGCCCCAGCGGCACGTGATTGCCGGAATTCAGCGCCTCGAATCGCGCGCCCGGAATCGCGGCTGCAGTGTCGCGCCCAAGCGCCACCGGCGTGACACGATCGCGGTCGCAGTGCAGTACCAGCGTTGGGGCGACGACGTTGGGAGCCAGTGCGCGCGCATCTAATGCAGCCCGACCCTTCAAGATCGCGGCCGCACGCGTTGCGTCGCAGCTGCGACGCTGCTGCTCGTTCATCCCGTTTCGCACTTCGGGCGTGGCCTCGGGCAGGAAGCGGCTGCTGAAGAACGCCCTTACCTCATCGTCGTCTCGCCCCCACCCGGTTTCGATCAGGCGCCATTGCGCCTGCAGATACCCGAGATCCTCCGGAGTGGTGCTTCGGTGCAGAGCACCGATCATGGATCCCCCGAGCAAGACGAGATGCGAGACACGCTCTGGATATCGTGCGGCAAAGGCGATGGCAACCGGCGTGCCGCCGCTGACGCCAAGCAGCGCAACCTTGCGCTCGCCGGTCGCCGAGATCACCGCCTCCAGCTCCTCCATCCATGCGTCGAGGGTTTGAAGCTGATCGTCCGCATCTGACAAGCCGCAGCCGCGCTCGTCGTATCGCACCAGCCGGAACGAACGACTCAGTCGTTCGACCCATGGACCCCAAAGCGGTGACTGAAGATCGTATTCGACGTTAGTCAGCCAGTGCGCCACCCGAACCAGCACCGGCGCATCGGGGCGGCCGGTGCATGTCCATGCGATGCGCGCTCCAGACATGAGTCTGGTGAATCGAAATGACTGGTGAGGGTTGAAAGAGGCACGCATGAGCGGGATGCGGGTCGGCTGTCGGCCTCAGGGACCTGATGCGCCAGCGCCGACGCCGGCCGCATGGGCCTGCTGGTCGGCATGATAAGAAGATCGAACCATGGCGCCCACCGCAGCATCACGGTCGTGAAAGGGCGAATCCGCGCGGTGCGCATCGACCAGAATGTTGGTATCAACCGCGATCACGGTAAATCTCGTCGCGCAGCTTTTCCCAGCCGGTATCCGCAAACTCCGGCGACAAGCCGTCTCCCCTGAAAGGCTGCACGGCAAAAGGCGCGGCGGTCTTGCGCCTGCGCGCGCGCAGCGCCAGATGCAGGCCCTCTTCGATCAGCGCCTTGAGCGTAGAGTTTTCACGCCGCGCAACCGCTTTGCTGCGCTCCAGAAGGTTGTCCGGCAGTTCGATCGTCGTCTTCATATGGGTCACCCATACTGCCGATACGAGTCATATGGTAACCAAGCTTCGATCGCCGATCCATACGGCTTGCGGCACCTGTCATGAAGAAATCCGACATGACTTTTGTCACGGAATCTGCCGCCCGGCTGGCCTCCCGAACCATCAAGCGTTAGTCTTGACCTGACGCTGCGCGATGACGCAGCCCTCAAGGAGACTGCAATGAAGCGATTCGACGTGGCCGATCGGCCAATCACCGGCTATGAAACCATCGGGGTGACGCGGCTCACGCCCACGATCGGCGCCACCCTCGACGGGATCGATCTGTCGCGCCCGATCAGCGAGCAGCAGCTCACCGAGGTCAAGCGGGCACTCGCCGAGCATCTGGTCATCTTTTTTCGCGACCAGAAAATGAGTGTCGAGCAGCACAAGGATTTCGGTCGCCGCTTCGGCGAGCTGCATGTTCATCCGGTCTATGGCATGAAGGCCCATCCCGAGGTGCTCGAGATCAAGGCCGACGAAAACTCCAAAGGCGTGGCCGGCGAGGTCTGGCACACCGATGTGTCCTGCGATGCCCAGCCGCCGATGGCCTCGATCCTCTACATGCACGAAGTGCCGGCCAACGGCGGGGGCGACACCCTCTTTGCGAACATGTATGCCGCCTGGGAAACGCTCTCGGAGCCGGTCCGCACGATGCTCGACGGCCTGCGCGCGGTGCACGACGGCGGCTACACCTACGGCGTGCGTCAGAAGCAGGGCGCGGGCGACTATCCGGTGTCGAGCCATCCGATCGGGCGCACGCATCCGGTCACCGGCCGCAAGGCGCTCTATGTGAACAGCGGATTCACCACGCGCATCGAAGGCCTGCGCAAGTCCGAGAGCGACGCCATCCTGCAGATGCTGTTTCGGCACATTGAACTCGATGACTTCAAATGCCGTTTTCACTGGGCGCCGGGCTCGATTGCCTTCTGGGACAACCGCTGCGCACAGCATCTGGCGGTCTGGGACTACTTCCCGCATCGGCGCTACGGGCACCGCGTGACGATTGCCGGCGACACACCGGTCTGAGGGGATAAGATCCTGATCCCCCTCCTGGCATGAGAGCGCCATGAACGCAGCACGTCGCACCTTTCTGCTCGGCACCGCTTCGGCGGTGGTGTTTGCCAACTGCCTACCCGGCGCCCGCAGCCTGCAGGCCCAGGAGCTGCCCTATCAGTCGATCAACCTCGACTGGACCGACAGCGTCCGAGGCCGGTCGGTGCCGGCGCGCCTCTATCTGCCGAAAGCCGCCACCCCCGAGCAACCGGTGCCGCTGATCATCTTCTCGCATGGGCTGGGCGGCTCACGCAACGGCTACACCTATCTCGGCACGCATTGGGCCAGCCAGGGCTTTGCCAGCCTGCACCTGCAGCATGTCGGCAGCGACCGCAGCTTGTGGAGCAGCGGCAGCCCGTTTTCGCTGGCCTCGCGCCTGCAGGACGCGGCCAACGACTCGGAAGCCATCGACCGCGTCCATGACCTGCGCTTTGCACTCGACCGTGTGCTTGCCACCGAGCTCGGTGCGCGCCTGGACGCCCGGCGCATCGTCGCCGCCGGTCATTCATATGGCGCCAACACCTCGCTGATCGCCGCAGGCGCCACCGTTTCGCGCAATGGCAGCACGATCGCGCTGCGCGAGCCGAGGCTGAGCGCCGCCATCCTGATCTCGGCGCCGCCCTTCTACGGCGAAGCCTCGATGCGCCAGATCCTTGCCCCGGTGCAAATTCCGAGTCTGCACATCACTGCCACCGAAGACATCATCCGCGTGCCCGGCTATTACAGCGGCGCCGAGGATCGGCTCGCGGTCTTCGAGGCGGTCGGTGGCAGCCGAAAGATGCTGGCGGTATTCACCGGCGGCTCGCACAGCATGTTCACCGACCGCACGAGTCCGGGCGGCGATCTGCTCAATGCGCAGGTCAAGACCGCGACCCGCGAACTCACCAGCGCATTTCTGAATCGCGTGCTCGGCGGCGACGACAGCGGTCTGCGCGACTGGCCGCAGCGTTATGCCGCTATCGTGACGCGCTTTAGCGGCACGGTCTGAATCCGCGTCGGGCGAGGCGATCAGCCCGGTCGAGCGCAGCCGACCGGTGACGCCGGACCGGCTTAGCGATGACCCCCGAATCGGTTCAGCGTCCCTCGAATTTTGCGGGGCGCTTTTCCATGAAGGACGCCATGCCTTCCTTGAAATCGCGCGTCTGAAAGAGCGGCAGCAACTGCAGATAGACATGGTGCACATGGTCATCGAAGTTTTCGCTGGCCGACATGCGCATCATCCGTTTGGCTGCCTGCACCGCCAGCGGCGCATTGGCCGCGATCTCGACCGCCAGCGCCTGCGCGGCCGCCAGGCACTCGTCGGCCGGCACCACATGCGAAACCAGCCCGAGCTCGAGGCACTGCGCGGCGCTGAGGGTGCGGCCAGTGAAGATCAGCTCGGTGGCTTTCGACCAGCCGATCAGGCGCGGCAGGATCCAGGTGCCGCCCGATTCGGGCACGACACCGCGCACGGTGAACGACGGCGCCATCTTCGATTCGCTCGCCATGATGCGGATATCGCAGCCAAGCGCGAGGTCCATGCCGTAGCCGGCGCTTGAACCGTTGTGCGCGCAGAGGGTGGGTTTGTCGATGTGATGCAGCACGATGGGCGGTGCTTCACGCAGATCGAGCGTTGCATTCATCGTGCCCTCGCCGATGCCGCTGCCACCGCGCAGATCGAGACCGGCGCAAAAAAAGCGCCCCGATCCGGTGATGATGATGACCCGCACCTCATGGTCGGTATTGGCCTGCACAAGATATCGACTGATGGCGGCGAGCATCGGCCGCGTGATGGTGTTCTGGCGGTCGGGCCGATTGAGCTGGATGGTGGCGATATGGTCGGCGACCGAATACAGCACTTCTTGGCTCTGGTTGATCTGGTCGGTCTGGTCGGTCTGGGCCGTGAGGTCGGTGGACGGGGCAGCAGCAGTGCTCATCGCGTTATCTCCTGAGGTCGAATGGTGTGAGGCAGCGTGCCTCGCTAGTGTGGGGCAGCGTGCCTCGCTTAGCCCCCGAGCTGGCCGGCGGCCGCATGGCGCGCACGCTCGCGCCCAAGCAGATACAGCCCCGCCGCCAGCAGCAGCGCAATGCCCAGCCAGCCCAGCGCATTGGGCACATCCCCCCAGACCAGCCAGCCCAATACCAGCGCGCAGAGCAGGCCGACATACCGAAAGGGCGCCACCACCGAGAGGTCGCCACTTCGAGTGCTGGCGATGATCATCAGATAGCCGGCCGACAGAAACACCGAGGCACCCGCCAGCATGCCCAGCTCGAATGCGGCCGGCGTCTGCCAGCCCTGAAACACCGACACCCCGCCCGCCATCAGCGTCACCGCCACCGCGGTGGTCAGGGTGATCGCCAGCGACGCAATACCGGGGGCGATGCGCCGCGTGGCCAGATCGCGCACCGCATGCAGGAAGGTCGCCAGCAGGCACAGCAGCGAGAAGGCATTGAAGCCCTCGGAACGCGGCTGGATCACCATCAGCACGCCGACGAAGCCCGCCCCGATCGCCAGGCCCCGGCGCGCATCGATGCGCTCACCCAGCAACAGCACCGCAAACAGCGCAATGAAAAGCGGCGACGCCATGTTGATCGCAGTGGCATTGGCGATCGGCAGATGAAAGAGCGACACCAGATAGAAGATCGAGGCGATGCCATCGATCGCGGCCCGCACCACCACCGAGGGCTGGGTCAGCTCGGACCTGCGCATCGGCGTGCCACTGACCCGGGCAATCGCGAGAATCAGCACGCTGGCCATCAGGCCTCGCAAAAAAATCAGCTGCGCAGCCGGCAGTTCCTGGCTGACGATCTTGACCAGCATGTCATTGACGACGAAGCAGGCCATTGCGCCGGCCATCAGCCGGATGCCGCGCAGATTGGCGTGCAACTCAATGACGCGCGACAGTGACGCGCAAATCAGTCACGTGCAATCAGTGACATGCAATCAGCCCGCGGCGGCGGCCGCGCGACGCACGCCGGCCGCAATCCGATCGAGCATGACTTCGGTCGAGCCATCGACGAAGTTGGACACGCGCGCGCCCACCTGATGACGGCCGAAGGGATGCACCTCGCGCAGGCCTTCCGCGCCCATTGCCTGGGCGAGCGCCGCGATCTGACGATCGGCCATGCGGGTCGACAGGAGCTTGGCCTGCGCCGCCTCGATCTGGGCATCGAGCCCGTCATCGATGCGCGACGCCGCATGCGCCACCATCAGCCGGCAGGCGGCAAGCTCTGCCGAGGCTTCGGCCAGACGCCAGCCCCATCCCTGGTGCGCCGCCAGCGGCTCGCCGAAGGTGGTGCGACGCTCGCCGTATTCGGCGGCGATGCGCAGCGCCTCGCCGACCATGCCGCAGGCCATCGCAGCGATGTAGGTGCGCGCGCCGTTGATCGAGGTCATCGCCGACTTGAAGGCCAGCCCGGGCGGCTGCAGCATTTCGTTGTCGGCAGCCAGATAGCCGTCGAGCGTGAAGCCGCCGGCACCGATGGTGTGCTGGCCAGCCAGATCAAAACCGGTCTCATGGATGAAACCGGCCCGCCGGGCATCGATCACGAAGCCAGCAATCCCACGCGGGCCTGCGCCGGCCTCGGTCTGGGCAAAGAGAATCACGACGTCGGCGATGGGTGCGTTCACGATCCAGGCCTTGCGTCCGCTGATGCGCCAGCCGCCATCAACCTTGGTGGCCAGGGTCTTGATGGCACCGAAGTCGGATCCGGCATGCGGCTCGGTCAGCGCGGTGCAGCCGATCAGCTTGCCGGCGATCAGGCCCGGCACATAGCGGGCGGCGACCTCGGGCACGGCATCGCGCAGCAGCTTGAACGAGACGTTCTGGGTATTGATCAGCGACATCGCAAAACCGAAGTCGGCGGCGGCCAGGCGCTCGGTGACCTTGACCTTCATCGAAAACGGCAGGCCAAGGCCGCCGTGCTCTCGGGGCGCCTCGATGCCGCACAGGCCGAAGGCCGCAGCCTGATCGATCGCCTCGCGTCCGACGCGCCGTTCGCGCTCCCAGACGATGGCGCCGGGTGCCACGACTTCGCGGGCAAAGGCACTGACGCGCTCGAGCAGCGCGGCCTGGTCAATCGGGTTATTGAGGGCGTGGTTCATGGTCTGGGCAATGGGGTCGATGGCAACCGGTCGATGTTACGCGAGGCGTGACAGGGCTGCGCCACGCAAAATCAGATTACGAGACAAGGATTCCGAGACAAGGATTCCGAGACAAGGATTCCGAGACAAGGATTCCGAGATAAGCTCGCAGCCACGGCCCGCGACCGATGACGGCGCCACATCAGAGTGCAGGAGACACCATGCCGATCACCCTGTCTGCCATGACACCCGGCTTTGCCGCCGAAGTTGGCGATATCGACCTGGCCCAGCCGCTCTCGCCTGCCGATGAACAGGCGATTCGGGCCGCCTTTACCGAGTACGGTGTGCTGATCTTCACCGCCCAGAGCCTCACGGCTCAGCAGCATCTCGACTTCGCGAAAATCTTCGGTCCGCTCGAGCGCAGTGTGGCCTCGATCATGCCGGGGCAGGCGCTGCGGGTGCGCGAGGAGATCGCTGACATCGCCAACCTGACCCCTGATGGCAAGGTCTGGGACAAGGACAATCGCCTGCGGCAGTTTCAGCTCGGCAACCGGCTGTGGCACACCGACAGCTCCTTCAAGCAGCCAACCGGCTACACCTCGATGCTCTACTGCCGCTCGGTCGCGCCGGTCGGCGGACATACCGAATTCGCCGACCTGCGCGCCGCATACGATGCGCTCGATACCGCTACGCTCGACAAGATCGACGGTCTGATTGCCGAGCACTCGCTGCTCTATTCGCGCGCGCGGCTGGGCTTTACCGATTTTTCCGAGCCCGAACGCATCGCCTTTGCGCCGCTGGCCCGGCCGCTGGCGCGCACCCTTGCCGATTCGGGCCGGCGCTCGCTGTATCTGGCCTCGCATATCGGTCGCATCCGCGGGATGGACGATTCGGCTGCGCAGGCGCTCCTCGCCGAGCTGATTGCGCATGCCACCGAGCGGCGCTTTACCTACCTGCATCGCTGGCGGGTCGGCGATCTGGTGCTCTGGGACAACCGCTGCACCATGCATCGCGGCACGCCCTTTGACGACACCCGCTTTGCGCGCGACATGCAGCGCGCCACCACCTCCGACCGCCCGGACGTGTT
>CAMCXH010000089.1 GCA_945883285.1 Bordetella parapertussis
CACCATGATCGGCACCGCAAGGAGGAGCCGGGCGGTCACGCCGAAATGCGCAAGGAGCGACTCGCCGTCGGCTGCGTGCACACGCCCGGTCAGAGCCGCCCAGGCAGCAACCGGCCCCCACCCGAGGAGCGCCCAGAAGATCGCCCGCCTCACGGTGCCCAATCCCTCGGAAGGCGCGAGTCCGACACTGCGCTGCAAGCGGATGAATACATCGTCGCGCTGCAACCTGGCGGTGTGCCCCGCTTGCGTCTTACGGTCCATGTTGATCCTCCCGGCGGCGGCGCCGCTGACCAGAGCCGATTGTCGTCCAGGCCGCAGCCAAGCGGGGGCAGCGAAAAATCAGTAAGGATTGGCCGGCGCGAAATTTTCGAACTTGGTGTACTGACCAAGAAAGGTCAGTGTCACCGAGCCGATCGGGCCGTTACGCTGCTTGCCGATGATGATCTCGGCCATTCCCTTGTTGGGCGAGTCGGGATCGTAGCGATCTTCGCGGTGGATGAAGAGGATGACGTCGGCATCCTGCTCGATGGCGCCCGACTCGCGCAGGTCACTCATGATCGGCTTCTTGTCGTTGCGCTTTTCGACTTCGCGCGACAGCTGCGACAACGCGATCACCGGCACATTGAGCTCCTTGGCCAGCGCCTTGAGCGAACGCGAGATCTCGGCCACCTCGGTGGCGCGGTTCTCGCCCGATGACCCGGTGCCGCTCATGAGCTGCAAGTAGTCGACCATGATCAGACCGAGCTTGCCGTACTGACGCGCCAGCCGTCGGGCGCGTGCGCGCAGCTCGAGTGGATTGAGCGCCGGCGTCTCGTCGATGAAGAGATTGGCATCCTGCATTTTCTGGATGGCGCTGGTCAGACGCGGCCAGTCATCCTCGGTGAGACGACCGGTGCGCAGCCGCTGCTGGTCGATCCGACCGACCGAACAGACCAGACGCATGGCGAGCTGGGTCGCGCCCATCTCCATCGAGAAGACCGCGACCGGCATGCCCTGGCTGATCGCCACATGCTCGGCCATATTGAGCGCAAAGGCGGTCTTGCCGACCGAAGGACGCGCCGCAATGATGATGAGATCGCCGGGCTGCATGCCCGAGGTCATGCGATCGAGATCGGTAAAGCCGGTCGGCACGCCGGTGATGTCGTTGGGGTTTTCACGGTTATAGAGATCGTCGACCCGCTCGACCACCTGGGCGAGCACCGACTGCAGATCCTGAAAGCCCACCCGACCGCGCGAGCCGTCCTCGGAAATCTGGAACATCCGCGATTCGGCTTCGTCCAGGATCTGGCGGGTGTCGCGCCCCTGCGGATTGAGCGCGGTGGTGGCAATCTCGTCGGAAACCGAGATCAGGCGGCGCAGGATCGCGCGATCGCGCACGATCTCGGCATAGCGCCTGACATTGGCCGCCGAGGGCGTGCCACTGGCCAGCGCGTTGAGATAAGACAGACCGCCGGCCTCCTCAAGCTTGCCGGTGGATTTGAGCGCATCCTGAAGCGTGAGCACATCAGCCGGCTGATTTCGCTCGAGCAGGCGCGCCAGGTGTTGCCAGATCAGTCGATGGTCGTGACGGTAAAAGTCGGGCTCGCGCACGACATCGCCGATTTTTTCCCAGGCAGTGTTATCGAGCAACACTGCGCCGAGCACCGACTGCTCGGCCTCGACCGAGTGCGGCGGCACGCGCAGCGCGGCAATTTCGGCGTCGGCGCTTGTTGGGGACGGGGACGCAGAAGAACTGGACATCGGCAAGCCTGACATGGGTCGATGGGTCCTGCCGATGAATGATCGAACGTCTCGCCCGCCCGAACACGCCGGGCGGGACCCTCACACCATCGAGGCCGATCAGACCTCGGGGCTGACCGCCACCTTGATCGAGACCACCACGTCCGGATGCAGCGCGACGCTGACCTCATGCTCGCCGAGCGCCTTGAGCGGACCAATCGGCAAACGCACCATGGCCTTCTCGACATCGGCAAAGCCGTGCTTGTTGAGCGCGGCGGCGATGTCCATATTGGTCACCGAGCCGAACAGGCGTCCGTCGACGCCCGCCTTCTGGCTGATCGGGAGGCTCATGCCTTCGAGCTTGGCGCCAACCGCCTGCGCCTGCGCAAACTTGTCGGCCTGAATTTTCTCGAGTTCGGCGCGACGCGTCTCGAATTCCTTGATCGTTGCCTCGGTGGCGCGACGGGCCTTGCCCTTGGGAATCAGAAAGTTGCGGGCGTAACCGTCTTTGACCCGGACCACATCGCCCAGGGTGCCGAGGTTGACGACTTTTTCGAGCAGGATGATCTGCATGGTCGATCCTCAGGTCAGTGGTTGTCGGTGTAGGGCAGCAGCGCAAGGAAGCGGGCGCGATTGATCGCAACCGACAGCTGGCGCTGATAGCGGGCTTTGGTGCCAGTCAGACGAGCCGGCATGATCTTGCCGTTCTCGTTGATGAAGTCCTTGAGCACATCGACGTCTTTGTGGTCGATCCACTCGATCTTCTCGGCGGTGAAGCGGCAAAAGCGCTTGCGCTTGAAAAGCGCGCTTTGTGCGGGCCGCTTGGGCTTCTTGTCTTTGCTGCCTCGGCGCATGAATGCCATGTCAACAGTCCTTTTCAGTGGTGCCGGTCAACATCGGTTGCTCGGCAGAGAGGTTCAATTCAAATTCGGTCAGGTGCAGCACGAGTGCCTTGGTGTTGCGTCGTCGCGCGGCCAGAAAGCCATCGAGGCGAAGCGAGGAGCCAAGCGGTACGCGATCGAGCCGGAGGGCGATGCGGTCTGCCGCGAAAGCCGCCATCTCGAATTCGACACTCCGATCCACTCCGGCTTCTGCCTGGACCGACTGATGCGCCAGCTTGAGCGCAACAATCGGAACACCAGCGGGGGTATATCGGATGGCTTCGCGCTCGATCAGCGTCGCGATCAGACGAACCCGGTTCAAGCGAAGTTGCCGACCTGCCCTTCAGGTGCGCCGACCACGGTCTTGCGCGACTCTTCTTTCTGGATCCGACGCAGCATCGGGGACGCACCGGTTTCGGCTTTGGGCATCAGGACCACGAGATGGCGAAGCACCGCGTCGTTGAATCGAAACGCATGCTCGAGTTCGCCCAGAACTTTCTGGTCGCATTCGATGTTCATGAGGGCGTAGTGGGCCTTGGCAACCTTCTGGATCGGATAGGCCAACTGCAGGCGACCCCAGTCTTCGATCCGGTGCATCTTGCCCTGCTGGCCTTCGACCAGCGTCTTGTACCGCTCGATCATGGCAGGGACCTGCTCGCTCTGATCGGGGTGGACGATGAATACCACTTCGTAATGACGCATTGATTCCCCTTCTTGGAATTGGATTGGCTGCTTCCTCTGAGTCGACCTGATGCAAAGCCAACCGCCTGATCGCACTGAATCACGATCGGGCTTTTGCATCCAGCCGGCCGCCGGCTCGTGTCGGGGTGATGCCGCCAATGTGCTGGCGAGATCGGGTCCGTGCGGCGAGGAACCATCAAAGATAACTGAAAAGCACCCCGATTGTCCAGCGACCGGATATCGCGAGGCATGCGCCCCTGCGCTGCCCGATCGATTTGCGATCAGCCCACCAGGTTTCGCCCGGACGACGCCTGACCGTAGGGCCGAAACGGATCGGGCTCACCGTTGTAGAGCCGTCGCATCACCTCGGCTTCACGCGAACAGACCAGCGACAGAAAGTCGTCGGCGCCGCGCATCGCCGCGAAGGTTCGAAACCCGCTTTCCAGAAAAGACTGCATCGCACCCAAGCCGGCCAGTTTTGCCGGGCGGCTCATGGCCCCGAGCAGCGTGCCGATCATCGGATGGCGCACCAGCGAATCAAGTGTTCTGCCGATGTGATCAACCAGCTCGATCTGCCGTTCGCGGTCGGTACGCGAGCCGGCACGCACATAGGCGAATGCAAACAGCGTGGTGTCGATCGGCCGACCACGGTTGGCCGGATCAGCCTCGATCACCCGGCACACCGCCAGGTCGAGTCGCTCGGACAGGGCATCGAGCTCGATCGCATCGGCAATGGTGGCCAGCGCCGATCGCGGCAAGAAACGCACCAGGGTCGGAATCACCTTGGCCAGTTCGGCATCGCGCTGCGAAAAATCCTTGGCGCCATAGAGTTCGTCCAGGAAAAACCGCGTCGCCCTGGCATAGCGGGGCTGAGCGAGCAGGTCGGCATGGGTGGCTGCCAGACGCTGCGCCTGCCACAGCCGCAACGCATCGCGTCGCTCACGCAGACCGGCATCAGCGCCCTCCAGCGCTCGCAGTCCAGCCACCTCGGTCGCAGCAGATCGCAGTCGAACAGCATCGTCCATGGTGTCGCTCACAAGTCGCCTAGAATCGGCCGATGTTGGCCGTATCGTTCAGGACTCGCCCATGATCGCTCGAATCCAGCTGTCGATGCTGATCGGACAGGTGCTGCTGGCCGTTGGGGTAGCGGCCTGGCTTGCCATGACGGGGCGACTTCCGACACCACTTGCGGTTCTGGTCGGCGGATTGGCACCGCTGTCGATTCATGCGCTCGTGCTGGGATTCGACTTTTTACTGGCCTGGGGCGTTCGCGCGCAACGCCCGCACGTCGGGCTCCTGCAGGGTTTATGGCTGTGGCTGAGCGCCTGGGTACTCGAAACCATCGCGTCCTTCAGAACTTTCAGCATTACCCAGCCGCTGCTGCATCGCCACCCTCTCGCCTCGGCCGATGCCGGATCGGCGAGTGAGCAGGTCCCGGTCCTGCTGATCCATGGCTTTTTCTGCAATCAGGCTTTGTGGCTGCCGATGGCAAAACGACTGGCCGTCGTCGGCCACGCCACCGCGGCGGTAAACTTGGAGCCGGTGCACGCATCGATCGATGACTATCTGCCTCAGGTCGCCAAGGCGGTCGCCCAACTGCAACAGCGAACCGGTGCGCCCAAGGTGGCCCTGGTCTGCCACAGCATGGGCGGGCTGGTGGCACGCGCCTACCTGCGTCGTCACGGTGATGCCGAGATCGCATCGGTCGTGACGCTGGGCACGCCGCATCGGGGCACGGTGCACGCCCGATTCGCCCGCGGAACGAATGTCGGCCAGATGCGCCGAAACAGCCGCTGGCTGCAGCAACTTGCCGCAGACGAGCCGCCCGACAGACTCAAACGCTTCACCGTGATCCGGACCTGGCAGGACAATATTGTCGCGCCCCAGGGCGACCAGAGCCTGCCGGGTGCCACGACGATCAACTTCACAGGCATGGGCCATGTCGGCCTGGTCTATAGCCGTGAAGTCGCCAGCGCGGTCATCGCCGCACTGGCCACGCCCGGCGGCGCGCCAGTTGCCACGGTTCGCGGCGTCTGACGCGGGGCTGGCCCGAAACTAGCGCAAAAATCCGACCGGCTTGCTGAACTTCACATCGGGTTTGGCCCGATGCTCGCGTTCGAGCTGATCGAGAAACTCTTGCGGCGAGGGCAGTTCGCCCAGCAGCAGCGACTGACGCTTGACCACCGCAAAGTCGCCGGGCGCGAGCAGCTCGAGCCGGTCGAGACGCTGCGCCAGCGATGCCTCAACCTGCAGGGCTGCCTCGTTGTCGAGGTCGGCGACCTCGGTCAACGACGAGTCGGGCACCCAGCCGAGCGCTTCGGTGGCAAACATGCGCAGACGCTGCGGCCCGGTCAGGGGCAGGAAGCGCAACTTGAAGGAAAAGCGCCGCAGCGCGGCCTCATCGATGCGATCAAAAAGATTGGTGGTGCAGATGAAGATGCCATCGAAGCGCTCCATGCCCTGCAGCATTTCGTTGACTTCACTCACCTCGTAATTGCGCACCGCGGTCTGCCGGTTCTGCAGGAAGGAGTCGGCCTCATCGAGCAGCAGCACCGCCTGCTCACGCTGCGCCTCCTTGAACATGCGTGCCATCTGCTGCTCGGTCTCACCGACATATTTGCTCATCAGGTCGGAGGCGCGCTTGATCATCAGCGGACGACCGATGCTTCGGGCGATCTCCTCGCCGAGCGCGGTCTTTCCGGTGCCGGGCAGGCCGTAGAAGCACAAGGTCGCCCGCGGCCTTTCACGCAGCGCAGCGATGACTTTGACAATCGGATGGCGGGTCTCGACATTGAGCAGGCTCAGGTCGTAGCGGGTCGGCGAGATGCGGATGTCAGACTCGCCGTCCTGCTGGCCGAGCGCCTTGTCGGCGCGCTCGAGCTGGCGCTCGATCAGAGCCTCGACCGAGTCTTCGACCGCGCCGCGCGTCAGACGGGCAAAGCGTGCCGCTGACTGAATCTGTGCCGGGGTGACCTGCTTTCGCGCCGCCACTTTCGCAACAAACTCATCAGACACGCCGAGCGCCGACAGATGCTTGCGGGCAATGTTTTCGCGCACCCGCTGAGGCGGATTGGCCAGCTCCAGGTGAAACTGGAAACGCCTGCGATAGGCTGGATCGATCTGATTGATCGAATTGGAAACCCAGATCGCCGGCACCGGGTTCTGCTCGAGCGTCTGATTGACCCAGGCCTTGCCATTGACCGCCGAGCCGCGCACTTCTTCGGAGCCGAAGAGATTGAGCACCGGCTCGCTGATCGGAGGAAACACATCCTCGACCTCGTCAAAGAGCAGCGCCGCGTTCTGACGACCGCGCAAAAAGGCCTGCGACACCTGCAGCGAACGGTAGCGCTCCTTGCCCGACAGGCTGTTGCCGTCCCGATCGAGGCAGTCGACCTCATAGAGCTCGCAGCCGGCAAGTTGCGCAACCAGCTTGGCGAACTCGGTCTTGCCGGTGCCGGGCGGCCCATAGAGCAACACGTTGACGCCCTTTTCGTGACCGCGAACCGCGGCCTGCAACAATGCGATCAGATAGCGGGCATCGTCGCCGACATGGGGAAAATCATCCATCGCCAGGGCAGTGGGCCCGGCCGGGCGGGTGAAGGCGGCCATCATCGCCGTCTCGCTCGGATAGTCGGCGGTCAACACTGCCAGCAGCTTTTCGGAGACCCGCATCAGATCACCAAGATCGGTGATCGAATGCTCGGCGATCGGGGTTTCGACCAGCCCGAGCGATTCGAGCCGGCCACCCGCACGCAAGGCGATCGCGGTCTCGGCCGCGTTCAAGCCCAGAATCTGGGCCAGCATGCTGTAGGCCTCCTGGGCGCTGGTTGCCTTGCAGTCGACCAGAACCGGACGCAGGTCGCGCTGGTACTTGCACAGCGACGCATGCAGCAGGATCGCGCGCTCGCACTCGCCCAGCCCCAGCACCTTGCTGAGCATGTCGATATTGGCGGTCAGGCGGATCGGCTGCTTGGCAAGGCGCCTGTCGTACTCGCCGGCACTGAGCTGAAACACGCCCAACAGATCCTTGCCATGAATCTTGACGAATTCATCGAGGTAGTAGTGGATGGAGCTGTCGTCATAGAGCCCGTTCCAGTTGCCGTGGCGCGCCATGAACTCTTCCGGCGTGAGATCGGCTGCACCGGCCCAGGCCGGCGCTTCATGGCAGCGACGCGCCACATAGGTCTGCAGCTTGACGAAGGTGGCGCGCGGCCAGACCAGCCAGCGACCAGTGAGCGTCACGATGTTGTTGATGTCGCGACGCAGATTGAATCGCGGCCCCAGGCTGAGCACGGCGCGAAGTGCGAACTGGGCGCACATCAGATCGAGTGGGCTGGCATGCGCAAGCCCCGGTGAGTTGAGAACAGGCTCGTCATCGAAAGGAAGCATCACAGTGGTCATGGTCGCGCTCCGGGTCGGGCCAAAACTCATGCTAACGCGGGAATTGACCGCGCGGCCGACTCCGATTAGTGTGTTCTGTATACAGAAAACCGATCAGATTTCAGGAGACGCTTCTTGCCGCTTGCAGCGCCGAACCCATCCCGGCTCATGGTGCTGCACGCCACACCAGATCTGGTCGAGCGCACCTATGAAGCGCTGCTCGATGCCATCGTCTGCGGCGAACTTGCGCCCGGCGAGCGTCATACCCAGGAGTCCCTGGCCGACCGTCTTGGCGTCTCGCGCCAGCCGATCCTGCAGGCCCTGCTTCTTCTCAAGCGCGAGGGGCTGATCAAGGATGAGCCCGGACGCCGCGGCGTCGAGGTCCAGGCGCTCACCCCCGCCTTCGTGCAGCACCTGTATCTGGTGAGGGGGGCACTCGACGCACTGGCCGCTCGCTCGGCGGCCTACCGGCCGCGCCCCGAACTGCGCGAACCCGGCATGGCGCTGATTCGCGCCGGCAGAGCCAGCGCCCGCGCCGGCACGACGCTTGCCATGATCGATGCCGACCTCGGCTTTCATCGCTTCATTTATGAGGCCGCGCATAATCCGCTGCTGACCGACACCGCCCGCATCCATTGGCTGCATACCCGCAGGGCCATGGGCATCTACCTTGGCCAGCCGGTGTCGGTTCGCACCGTCTGGGCGGAGCATCAGGCGATTCTGAACGCCGTGGTCAGAGGCGACGCCCGCATGGCCGAGCGGCTCGCCCGCGAGCATTGCGAGGCATCGGCCCAGATCATCCTGCGGCATCTTTTCGACAAAGCGCCGTTGCCATCGACGGCGACCCAACAGACTCAACGGAGACGACTGTGAAACTGACCCCCGCCCAACTCGAGTCCTTTGACCGTGACGGTTATCTGTTCTTTGATTCGCTATTCAGCCGCGAAGAAATGGCGGTGCTGCTGGCCGAAGTGCCGGCCCTCTATCGCCAGCAGCGCCAGGAAGTGATTCGCGAAAAAGGCTCGGACGCCGTTCGCACGGTCTTTGCCGCCCATCTGATGAACCAGGCCTTCGCCAAGCTCGGACGCCATCCCCGCATGATCGACCCGGTCACGCAGATCTTCGGCGAGCCGGTCTACATGCACCAGTTCAAGGTCAACGGCAAGCAGGCTTTCGATGGCGACGTCTGGCAGTGGCACCAGGACTATGGCACCTGGAAAGCCGATGACGACATGCCCGATGCCCGCGCCATGAACGTTGCGGTGTTTCTCGATGAGGTCAACGAGTTCAATGGACCGCTGCTCTTCATTCCCGGCTCGCACAAGCAGGGTGCCATCTCTGCCAGCCACGATCTGTCGACCACCAGCTATCCGCTCTGGACAATCGACAACAAGACCATCACGCAGCTGGTCGATCGTGGCGGCATCGTCGCGCCCAAAGGCCCTGCCGGCTCGATGATGATCTTCCATTCATGCCTGGTTCATGGCTCGCCATCAAATATGTCGCCCTGGAACCGGACCATCGTCTACCTCAGCCTGTGCGCGGTCTCCAACCACATCCGCAAATTTTCACGACCCGACTGGATTGCGCATCGCGACTTCACCCCGATCGAATCGCTGGCCGACGATTGCCTGACCAACCCCTCGATCCGCATCGACTCGCTGCCGCTGGCGCAGCCCGCCTGAAAGGCCGAGCAACATGAACCTGCACCGACTGCTTTTGCAGCGCGCCGCTGATTCACGCCCCCTTCGGGTGGGGCTGATCGGCGCCGGGAAATTCGGATCGATGTACCTCTCGCAAGCGCGGCGCACACCCGGCATCCATCTGGTCGCGGTGGCCGACCTGTCGCCCAAGCGCGCCCGCAAAGCCCTGCTGCACACCGGCTGGCCTGCCGACGCGCTGTCGGCCCGAAGCTTCGCTCAGGCCGCCCGCCAGGGCAGCACCCATCTTTGCGACGATGCCATGGCACTGATCGCCGCACCCGAGATCGAAATCGTGATCGACGCCACCGGCAGCCCCTCGGCCGGTATCGCCCATGTGCTGGCCTGCTGCACCCATGGCAAGCACATCGTCATGGTCAATGTCGAGGCCGACGCCCTGGCCGGCCCGCTGCTTGCGCGCAAGGCGCGCGAAGCCGGCATCGTCTATTCGCTCGCCTATGGTGACCAGCCCGCCCTGATCTGCGAGATGGTCGACTGGGCCCGGTCCGCCGGCTTCGAGGTGATCGCTGCCGGCAAGGGCACAAAATATCTGCCGGCCTATCACGCCTCCACCCCCGACACGGTGTGGCAGCACTACGGCATCAGCGCCGAAGATGCGCGCACCGGCGGCATGAATGCGCAGATGTTCAACTCCTTTCTGGATGGCACGAAATCGGCGATCGAGATGGCGGCGGTCGCCAATGCCACCGGCCTGACACCCGCGCCCGACGGCCTGGCCTTTCCGGCCTGCGGTGTCGATGATCTGGCGCATCTGCTGCGCCCGGCCACTGACGGCGGACTGCTGCATCACCGCGGCCAGGTCGAAGTGATCTCCAGCCTCGAGCGCGACAGCCGCTCGGTGTTCAGGGACCTGCGCTGGGGTGTCTATGTCACCTTCAGCGCCGACAGCGACTATGTGCGCCGGTGCTTTCGCGAATACGGCCTGCTGACCGATGCGAGCGGCAACTTTTCTGCGATGTACAAGCCCTATCATTTGATTGGCCTGGAACTCGGCATCTCGGTGGCATCGGTCGGGCTGCGCGGCGAGCCGACCGGCGTGGCCGATGGCTGGCGGGGCGATGTAGTGGCCACCGCCAAACGCCACCTGAAAGCCGGCGAAATACTCGATGGCGAAGGCGGCTTCACGGTCTACGGCAAACTCATGCCGGCCACCGACTCGCTGGCCGCCGGTGGACTGCCGCTCGGGCTGGCGCATGGGGTCAAGCTCAAGCGGGCGGTGCCTGCCGGCACAGCCGTGCGCTGGCAGGACGTGGCCTTCAATGCCACTGACCCGGCGGTGATCTTTCGCCGCGAGATGGAAAAAGCTTTCTCAGCGCCTGAGCGCGTCAGCGGCCAAAGGTCGCGATCGCGATCGTGAGCACACCGAGCACGAGGTTGATGGCAACCAGGGTGCGCAGGCGCCCAAGGCCTGCGGCGGCAATCGGCCACTGCTCTGCCTGGGCGGCACGGCGCACAGTCGGAAAGACGCCGTGGGCGATCAGGCCGAAAATCACTGTCATGACCGCTGCCATGCCGGCCATGGCATGCCAGGCCGGTGGGGACTGAGCAAACCCCACCTGTGCCAGGCGCACCAGACCGCTTACCCACATCAGAACGATTGCCAGCGCCACCCAGCGAAAGAAACGCGTCAGCGCGCCCACCATGAGCGGCACGCGCTGGGGTGGCGCCAGCAATTCGAAAGCGGCAGGGCGCAGGCAGAAATGGGCAAAGAACATACCGCCCATCCAGACCGCGAGCGCACAGAGGTGAACAAATTTCAACAGGGATTCCATGGCTGTCAGTCTGACACAGTGCGTCGACACGCCCCTCGGATGACACCGGGCTGCGGATCGTGGACACTTGAGACAGCCGCGTAAGTGATCTGCTGCCACTGACCGAAGCGGCAGAATTCTGGTCGTACCCCGGTCGCATCCCGGTCGCCAGTCGACCACAAGCCCTTCAAACAACAACGCTTCAAGTACCGAGACCATGACAACACACAGCACGCCTGCCTTCACCGAAATCGCCAGCGGACTGCGCTTTCCGGAGGGCCCGATTGCCATGCCCAACGGCGACATCCTGCTGGTCGAGATCGAGCGCGGCACCCTGACCCGGGTCACACCCAAGGGCGAGATCGAAGTGATCGCGCAGACCGGCGGCGGACCCAATGGCGCGGCGATGGGCCCCGACGGCAAGGTCTATCTTTGCAACAACGGCGGCTTCGCCTGGTCGACCATGCGCTCGGGCGGCTTGCGCCCCGGCCATCAGGCAGCCGACTACAGCGGCGGACGCATCGAGCGGGTCGACCTTGCCACCGGAGGCGTCGAGGTGCTCTATACCCACGGACCGAACGGCCCGCTCAAGGGCCCGAACGATCTGGTCTTCGACGGGCACGGCGGCTTCTGGTTCACCGATCTGGGCAAGTCGCGCGACCGCGATCTCGATCGGGGTGGCATTTATTACGCGAAGGCCGACGGATCAGGCATCAGCGAAGTGGTGTACCCGATGCTCACGCCCAATGGCATCGGCCTGTCGCCCGATGGCCAGCGGCTCTACGTGGCCGAAACCCACACCGGACGGGTCTGGCGCTTCGAGGTCAGCGGCCCGGGAGAGCTGGCCAAAGCGCCCTTCCCCTCGCCCAACGGCGGCAGCCTGCTGGCCTCGATGTCAACCTATCGGCTGTTTGATTCGCTCGCGATCGAGGCCAACGGCAATGTCTGCGTTGCCTCGCTCTTTGAAGGCGGCATCACCGTGATCTCGCCCGATGGCAAGGACATCGAACTGGTGTCGCTGCCCGACATCTACACCACCAACATCTGCTTTGGCGGACCCGAGCTCAAGACCGCCTTCATCACGCTGTCGACGACCGGCAAGCTGGTCTCGGTGCAGTGGCCGCGGGCCGGCGCGCCGCTGCATCATCTGAACACCTGAGCCGACAGACGCCGGCCTCAAGCCGGCCTCTTCCGGCCCTGGTGTCGAAGCCTGCGGTCTGATGCCGGCCTGCCGCGGCTGTCAGCGCGAGGTTTTCAGCGCCACCGCGTTAAGCGGTGTCAAAGGCGGCTCGCCGGTTTCGACTGCAAGCAGGTTGCGGGCCGCCAGCATCGCCATCCCCAGCCGGGACGAGCGTGTGCCGCTGCCGATATGCGGCGTGAGTACGATATTCGGCGCCTCAAGCAATGCCGGATTCAGCGCCGGTTCATTTTCATAAACATCGAGACCGGCGGCAGCGATGCGATGCCCGGCGAGCGCTGCGGCGAGCGCTGCGTCATCAACGATGCCGCCGCGGGCAATATTGACCAGGGTTGCAGTCGGCTTCATCAGGCCGAGTTCGCGCGCACCGATGATGTGGTGAGTGGCCGCCGAATAGGGCAGCACCAGCAACAGGTGATCGGCCTGCGCGAGCAGCTCTTCAAGCGTCACTCGAATCGCCCCGAGCGCGGCTGCGCCCGGCGCCTCGCTGCGATTGCAATAAATGACGCGCATCGAAAAGCCTGCGGCGCGCCTTGCAATCGCCGATCCGATTCGCCCCATGCCAAGGATGCCAAGGGTGCTGCCGTGCACATCGGCCCCCAGGAACTGGTCCCAGGCCCAGCGATCCCACTGGCCGGCGCGCAACCAGCGCTCGGATTCGGACACGCGTCGCGCGGCGGCCATCAGCAGCGCGAAGCCCATATCGGCGGTCGCCTCGGTCAGGACATCGGGGGTATTGGTGACCAGCACGCCGCGGGCGGTGCAGGCAGCCAGATCGATATGGTTGTAGCCGACCGAGCCGGTCGCGATCATCACCAGTGCAGGACAGGCATCGAGCAAGGCGGCATCGACGCGATCGCTCGCCACGACATAAAGCGCACGACACACGCCGGCACGCCGACGAAGTTCCTCGGGCGTCCAGGCGTCATCAGCGAGGTTGTGGTCAACATCGAAAACCGCCGACAGCGCCTCGATGACCTCGGGAAAGACTTTTCGGGTGACCAGCAGCTTCGGTTTCATGACACCGACCCGGTGCCAGGCGGTGCGTCGCCGACGATGACGATATGGACCCGGTATGGGCCATGCGCGCCCAGCACAATGGTCTGCTCGATATCGCCGGTTCGGGACGGACCCGATACCAGATTGGTCGCCCGCGGCAACTGGCCGCGTTCGGCGCGGATCAGGGCGAATCCTTCTTCGTAATGCGCAACGACCCGGTCGGCACTGACGATGGCGACATGCGTCTCGGGCAGCAGATGCATCGAGGCCGGGGTATCGGGGCCGGACAGCATCATCAGCGTGCCGGTCTCGGCCACCGCAACGAAGGCACCGCTGATGCCGACCAGATCGTCACCCTGCGGGCGGCGGGGCTGCACCTCGATGCCCGCGCCCGCCCAGTCGAGCCCGGCAAAGGTGTTCCAGCAGACCGCCTGACGCGCCAGCCCCAGGGAATCGAGATAGCCGGCGATCGCGGCAGGCACCTGCGCCAGCGTCGCCACGCGCTCGGTCGTGCTCGACATGCGATGCGCCTGCGCTTCGAAATGGGCGACCCGGTCGAGGCCAACGGTCGGCAACGGACCGGGCGTATGACGGGCCAGAGCGTCGGTCACCGCTTCGCGCTCGCTTGCCAGCGGCTCGCCGCCCCTGCCCTGGGCACGGCGGATGCGGTCGAGGATGTGCCGGCGCGCGGTCGAAGTATCGAGGGTCATGGCAGACTCAGTCGGCAGGTGGCAACTCGAAAACCTGACGAAGATAGGCCAGATAGGCCTTGTCGTCGCACATGGTCTTTTCGGGCGCGTCAGACAGCTTGGCAACCGGCTGACCGTTGCAGCGGACCATCTTGATCACGATCTGCAAGGGTGAAATGCCAAGGTCGTTGGTGAGATTGGTGCCGATACCGAAGGCAAGCCTGGCCCGATGCTCGAATCGCTGATAGAGCGAAATGGCCAGCGGCACGTTCAGGCTGTCGGAAAACACCAGGGTCTTGGTGCGCGGATCGACGCGATTGGCCTCGTAATGGGCAATGATCCGCTCGCCCCAATCGAAGGGATCGCCCGAATCATGACGGGCGCCATCGAAGAGCTTGCAGAAATACAGGTCGAAGTCGCGCAAAAACGCATCGATGCCGTAGACATCCGACAGCGCAATGCCCAGGTCGCCACGATATTCACGCGCCCACATCTCGAAGCCGAAGGTCTGGGAGTCGCGCAGCCGCGGACCGAGCGCCTGGCAGGCCTGCAGATATTCATGCGCCATCGTGCCCAGCGGCAGGATGTTGTGGCGCATCGCGTACCAGACATTGGAGGTGCCGGCAAAGTTGTCGCCCAGGCGGTCACGCAGACCGATGATGACTTCCTCATGCCAGGTGCGTGAGAAGCGCCGCCGCGTGCCGTAATCGGCCACTCGCAGGGCGGCAAGCGACGGGTCGTCGCGGATCAGAC
>CAMCXH010000090.1 GCA_945883285.1 Bordetella parapertussis
GACAATTGTCCACCGACGAGGTCAATGTCTGCACGGTTGAAGACCCGATCGAGATGGTCGAGCCGGCCTTCAATCAGATGCAGGTGACGACCGGTATCGATCTCGGATTTTCCGAAGGCATTCGGGCGCTGATGCGCCAGGACCCCGACATCATCATGGTCGGCGAAATTCGTGACCTGGACACCGCTCAGATGGCCGTCCAGGCGGCGCTGACCGGGCATCTGGTGCTCTCGACCCTGCATACCAATGATTCGGCCAGTGCGATCACGCGCCTGCTCGATCTGGGCGTGCCGTCCTTTCTTCTGAACGCGACCGTCCTTGGCGTGATGGCGCAGCGTCTGGTGCGCGTGCTGTGCAAGCACTGCAAGGCGCAAACCGATGGCGAGCCTGACCAGCGCTGGGAAGCCATGATCCGCCCCTACAAGGCGCGTCGTCCGCAGTCGACCTGGCGGGCGGTCGGCTGCCTCGAGTGCCGCAATACCGGCTATCGGGGCAGGGCAGGCCTGTATGAAATCCTGACCATGAACGATGACATTCGGGGGCTGATCAATGGCCAGCCCGACCTGAGCGCGATTCGCACGCGCGCCATGCGAGATGGCATGAAACCGCTGCGATTGTCGGGCGCCATGAAAGTGGCTGCCGGCCAGACCACGATGGAAGAAGTGCTGCGTAACGCGCCGGCCATCGACTGAAGCGCAGCATGGCCGCCTGCCGGGCGGCTTGAGCCCCTGACACGCGACTGACGCCAGCCACTTTGGCGCAAGGGCGTCTTCTGCCTGTATCCTGCGCGGCGCACCGGCGCATCTTCGTGCCGCGATGCCCGCCCCCCAATGTCTTCAGACGCCAAGCTTTCTTCATCCGCCAATCGGGTTGCTGACGACAACCCTGCCGCCACACCTGCGCCTGTTGCGCCCGCCCGCCGGCTTGCCGGCCTCGGATTGCTGCTGCCGTGGCTGCGCCCCTATCTTGGTCGCACCGCCATCGCGGTGGTGTGTCTGCTGGCGGCTGCTGCGGCCACGCTGGCCGTGCCTGCCTTGCTCAAGGGCGTGATCGATACCGGTTTCGGTGGCGATCCGGCCTTGCGTGAGGCCGAACTTGGCCGGCGCTTCCTGCTGCTCTTTGGCGCTGCTGCAATGCTCGCCCTTTTCAGTGCCGGGCGTTACTACATGATGACCTGGTTGGGCGAGCGGGTGATTGCCGATCTGCGCAATGCGGTCTACGCCCGCGTGGTGACGCAAAGCCCGGTGTTTTTCGAGACCACTCAGACCGGTGAAGTGCTGTCCCGTCTGTCGGCCGACACCACCCTGGTGCAGACCGTGGTCGGATCGAGTTTTTCGATGGGGCTGCGCAATGTGGTGCTTTTCATGGGCAGCCTCGGCATGCTGGTGATCAGTGTGCCCAGAGTGGCCATCACCGTCATCGCGCTCCTCGGTTTCGTGGTGTTGCCCGCGATCTGGATCGGTCGGCGGGTTCGCAAGCTGTCTCGCGCCAGCCAGGACCGGTTGGCCGACTCAAGCGCGATTGCAGCTGAAGTGCTCAATGCAATCCCGGTGGTGCAGAGCTATGGTCAGCAGGACCGTGAGACGCAGCGCTTTGCTCAGGCCAGCGAGACGGCTTTTGCCACCTCGATCCGGCGCACCGGCGCGCGCGCCTGGCTGACCGGTTTCGTGATCGTCTCGGTCTTCGGTTCGGCGATTTTCGGCCTCTACAGCGGGACTCAGGCAGTGCTTCGGGGTGACCTTACAGCCGGGCAGCTTGGCCAGACCCTGATCTATTTTGCGATCGTCGCCTCAAGCGCTGCGGTGCTGGCAGAAGTCTGGGGCGACCTGTTGCGCGCCGCCGGCGCCTCGGAGCGGCTCGATGAGCTGCTGCGGGCCGAGCCGGCCATCCGCAGTCCGACGCAACCGGCGCGAGTGCCTGGCGGCTCCATCCGGGGTGCCGCCATCGACTTCGAGCACCTCAGATTCGCCTATCCCTCGCGCCTTGAAAGCCCGGCGATTCACGACTTCAGTCTCGCCATTGCGGCAGGCACGACGGTGGCCCTGGTCGGGCCGAGTGGCGCCGGCAAGAGCACGGTGCTGCAGCTGCTGCTGCGCTTTTACGATGCCTCATCGGGTTCGCTTCTGGTCGATGGTGTACCGATCGATCGCTGGGATCTTGAGGCGCTGCGCTCGCGGATCGCACTGGTCCCTCAGGACGCGGTGATCTTTTCGGCCGATGCGCTCGAGAACATCCGCTATGGACGGCCCACCGCGAGTGAGGAGGAGGTGATCGCCGCGGCACGCGCAGCCCAGGCCGATGGCTTTCTGAGCCAGCTGCCACAGGGCTATCGGACCTTTCTGGGCGAGCGCGGTCTGCGCCTGTCGGGTGGGCAGCGCCAGCGTATTGCGATCGCTCGCGCCATCCTGAAAGATGCGCCGCTGCTGCTGCTCGATGAGGCAACCAGCGCGCTTGATACCGAGAGCGAGCGGCTGGTGCAGCAGGCGCTCGAAACCGCCATGCGAGGCCGCACCACGATCGTGGTGGCGCATCGGCTCTCGACGGTGCAGCGTGCCGATCTGATCGTGGTGATGGACCAGGGAAGGATTGCCGAGCAGGGCCGCCACGCCGATCTGCTGGCACAAGGCGGTCTGTATGCGCGCCTTGCGAAACTTCAGTTCGAGGCGGATCTGCCCGACTGATTTTTCCGACTGACGCGGCCTTACTTCGACATCTCGCGCATGGCCTTCTCCAGGCCTGCGAGAGTCACCGGATACATCCGGTTGGCCAGCACCTGCCGAATCACCGAAATCGACTGCCGGTATTCCCAGACGCCTTCCGGCTCGGGGTTGAGCCAGGCGAATTTCGGAAAGCGCTCGGCCAGGCGTTGCAGCCAGATCGCCCCGGCTTCTTCGTTGTTGTACTCGACCGATCCGCCCGGCTGCAGGATCTCGTAGGGGCTCATGGTGGCGTCGCCCACGAAGATCAGCCGGTAGTCGGAGTTGTACTTGCGCAGCAGGTCCCAGGTGGCCATCCGCTCGGAATGACGCCGGCGGTTGTTCTTCCAGACGAAGTCGTAGACGCAGTTGTGGAAGTAGTAGAACTCGAGATGCTTGAACTCGGTCTTGGCGGCTGAAAAGAGTTCTTCGGTACGCTTGATGTGATCGTCCATCGTGCCGCCGACATCGAGCAGCATCAGCACCTTGATGGTGTTGTGGCGCTCAGGAACCATCTTGATGTCGAGGTAGCCGGCATTGCGGGCGGTCGAGGCAATGGTGTCGTCGAGATCGAGTTCGTCTTCGGCGCCCTGGCGCGCGAATTTGCGCAAGCGGCGCAGAGCGACCTTGATGTTGCGGGTGCCGATCTCGACCTGGTCATCGTAGTCTTTATAGGCGCGCTGTTCCCAGACCTTCACACCGGTTCGGTTGCCACCGGCCGGGCCGCCCACGCGGATGCCCTCAGGGTTGAAGCCGCCGTTGCCGAAGGGCGAGGTGCCGTTCGTGCCGATCCATTTGTTGCCACCTTCATGACGCTCTTTCTGCTCTTCGAGCAGTTGCTTCAATCGCTCGAGCAGCTTGTCGAGTCCGCCCATGGCTTCGATTTGCGCTTTTTCCTCGGCGGTGAACTCGCGCTGCAACTGCCGTTTGAGCCATTCGAGCGGCACGTTGACATCGATACCCGGAACATCCTGCACCCCTTTGAAGTAGGCCCCGAAAGCACGGTCGAACTTGTCGAAGTTGCGCTCGTCCTTGACCAGCGTGGCCCGCGAGAGCACATAGAAATCGTCGACCGACGGGCCGATCACATTCTTGCCGATGGCCTCCACCAGCGTGAGGTACTCCTTGATCGACACCGGAAGCTTGGCCTGCCGAAGGTGAAGGAAGAAGTCGATCAGCATGGTGTCTCCGTATGAGTGACGTGGGGCGGTGGCAAACGGTGTGAAGGGTGAGGTGAGGCTGCGGCGTGTGGCGAAATCGGGCTGATGCGAGAGGCGGGTGGATGTTGTGTTGCCGGCTGTGTCAGGGCTTGGGCAGCCGGGCCTGACGGACCGTGAGATGACGCCTGACCGCCGGCCACTCGGTATCAATGATCGAAAACACCACGGTATCGCGCAGGCTGCCATCGGCCAGCCGCTGATGATTGCGCAGCACGCCGTCCTGCTTGGCGCCGAGTTTGGCGATGGCGTCGCGCGAACGCTGATTGAACCAGTGCGTTCGGAACTCGACCGCCAGGCAGCCCAGTGACTCGAAGGCATGCGCGAGCAAAAGCCGCTTGCATTCGGTGTTGAGGGCGGTCTTGTGCACCGAACTGGAATAGAAGGTGGTGCCGATCTCAAGGCGTCGCTGCGATGCCTCGATGTTCATGAACCGGGTCGAGCCGACGATCAGGTCATCGCGCAAACGCCGTACTACGAAGGGCAGGGCGCCTCTGGCCGCCTGCTGTGCAAGCGCCGCGATGATCCAGGCCTCGATGCCTTCAGGTGCGGGCACGATGGTGTACCAGAGCTTGTCGAGGTCGCCATCGCGGATAGCCGCCGCCAGCCCTGGCCCATGCTCTGGCGTCATCGGCTCAAGCCGGACCAGATCGCCGGTCAGGGCAATCGGTCGGGGAGGCCACGGCAGCAGACCGTTATCCAACGCAGGCGCTCTGATTGACGAGGGTCAGCGGTTGTGACGCGCCATGAAGATCAGGCGCTCGAAGAGGTGGACGTCCTGCTCGTTCTTGAGCAATGCGCCATGCAGCGGCGGAATCGCTGCCTTGCCATCTTTGGACTGCAGCGCCTCGAGCGGGATGTCCTCGGCGACCAGCAGCTTGAGCCAATCGATGAGCTCGGAGGTTGAGGGCTTTTTCTTGATGCCGGGCAATTCGCGGATCTGGAAGAAGCTTTCCATGGCCTCGGCCAGCAGCTGCTTCTTGATGCCCGGATGGTGGACATCGACGATCTTTTGCATCGTTTCCTTGTCGGGAAACTTGATGTAATGAAAGAAGCAGCGACGCAGGAAGGCATCGGGCAATTCTTTTTCGTTGTTCGAGGTGATCATCACCACCGGGCGATGTTTGGCCTTGATCAGCTGGCGTGTCTCGTAGCAGTAAAACTCCATGCGGTCGATTTCGCGAAGCAGGTCGTTGGGGAACTCGATATCGGCCTTGTCGATCTCGTCGATCAGCAGCACCACCGGGCGATCGGCATCGAAGGCCTGCCACAGCACACCCTTGACGATGTAGTTGGTGATGTCTTTGACCCGCTCGTCGCCGAGTTGCGAATCGCGCAGGCGCGACACCGCGTCATATTCATACAGTCCCTGCTGCGCCTTCGTGGTCGACTTGATGTGCCATTGCAGCAGCGGCATGTCGAGGCTTTGGGCAACTTCCTCGGCCAGCATGGTCTTGCCGGTACCGGGCTCGCCCTTGATGAGCAAAGGGCGCTGCAGCTTGATCGACGCATTCACCGCAAGTTTGAGATCGTCGGTGGCGACGTAAGAGGAAGTACCTTCGAATCGCATGAGTAGGTCCGTGTAATAGGTAAGAAATCTGGCAACGAGTATACGTAATTACACCCGCTCGGGTAGAATCCGCTGGCGGCGCCCAGTGGGGCTCGACCTTGTCAAACGTTCCAGTCTTCGATTAATCAGCGCGATCGCTGCACGACCAGTCTGCTCGATGAACCCGTCCTACTCGCCCCCAATGATGAAAAGTGCAACGCCTGCCGGTGTTTTGTCGGCCCTCCTGATTTGTCTCTCGACGGCCCTGATGTCGTCGCCCGCACAGGCCCAGTCGGGCGAAGTCGTCGGCAATGCCGATGCCGGTCGCAAAAAGGCGTCCATGTGCATCGGCTGCCATCAGATTCCCGGCTACAAAGCCTCGTTTCCAAGTGTCTACTCGGTGCCGCTGATCAGCGGCCAGTCCGGCAAGTACATCGAGTCTTCGCTCGCGGCCTATAAAAAGGGCGATCGCAGCCATCCGACCATGCGTTCGGTTGCCGGCAGCCTGTCGGCTCAGGACATGGCCGATCTCGCCGCGCTCTACGGCAGCAAGTAATCCAGCAAGTCATCGATTGATCCTTCAGATGCTCAACACTTCCATGATGTCCAAGACGTTTAGCTTTGCAGCTTTTCTGGTGTCGTCCATCGTTTTCGTTGCCAGCGCGAACGCTGCCGAGTCGGCCGTCGCCGCAGGCAAGGCGAAAGCCGATGCGGTCTGTGCCGCTTGTCATGGCAAAGATGGCAACACGCCGATCGATCCCTCCTATCCGAAGCTTGCCGGTCAGCATCGGGATTTCCTCGCGCGGGCCTTGCTTGACTACAAGAGCGGGGCACGCAAGAACGCGATCATGGCCGGACAGGCACAGGCCTTGTCCCGGGCGGATATCGACGGTCTGGCTGATTACTACGCGAGTCTGCCCGGCTCTTTGCAGGTCGCGATGCCCAAGTAATCCTGCTGCATCTGGCAGGGCAGGGGCCGCTTCGGAGTTCCGGATGTTCGCAACCACCGATCTGTGCGACGACAATGAAGACCGCCTGGCTGATGGCAGGCTGCAGGTCGCTGCCCCGGGGTGGCTCGGTTTCGGTGCAAACATCTGGTTCAGCGGTCCTGCGGTCACATTGCGCCTGCCTGATGACAACGCGCTGGTGCGAGCGACGCTCGAGCAACCCGGGCACGGCCGTGTGCTGGTGATCGATGCCGGGGCCAGCGTTCGCTGCGCACTGGTTGGCGGCAAGCTTGCCCAACTGGGTCAGGACAACGGCTGGGGTGGCGCCATCGTCAATGGTGGGGTTCGCGATGCCGATGAGCTCGATGCCTGCAAGTTCGGGGTGCGCGCCCTGCATCTCGTGCCGCGCCGTTCGTCCAAGCGCGGCCTGGGCGAGCGTGACGTGGTGCTGAGCTTTGCCGGGGTAATCATCGCGCCCGGTGCGATCATCTATGCCGATCGCGATGGCTGGCTGGTGTCCGATCAGCTGCTTTAGCTGGATCTGTTGATTCAGACCTGCTGATTCAGACCTGCTCAGTCAGATCAGCCCGTCGAAAAGAATTGCATCGACCATATCGCCGCTTGCAATCGCGGCCTGGTCGTGACGCAGCACCATCAGACAATTGGCTTCGCTCATCGAGCGCAGCACGCCTGAGCCCTGGCTGCCTGTCAGGCGTGCCTGCAGCATGCCATCTTCGCCGATTCCGACGATTGCCCGCTGATATTCGGTGCGCCCCGGTTTTTTGCGGATCGCCATCATGCTGCGGACCGGTACCGGCAGGACGGGACGCGGTGTTGCGCCAGATTGGCGAATGAGTGCATCGCGCACGAAAAACAGAAAGGTGATCATGACCGCCACCGGATTGCCCGGCAGTCCGAAATAGCTGGCCTCGCCGATGCGACCGAAAGCCATCGGTCGGCCTGGGCGCATGGCGATCGTCCAGAAGGCGACTTCACCGAGCCGATTCATGATGTCGCGGGTGAAGTCGGCCTCGCCCACCGATACCCCGCCCGAGGACACGATGGCATCGGCAGCCCGGCTCGCGTCTCGAACTGCGGCCTCGAGCGCCTGCGGTGAATCGGGCACAACCCCCAGATCGATCAGCTCGACACCCAGGCGTGTCAGCATTCCCATCAGCGTGTAGCGATTACTGTCGTAGACACATCCTGGATCGAGTGGCTCGCCGAGTGAACGCAGCTCATCGCCGGTCGAAAAAAAGGCCACCTTCAGACGCCGCTGAACCGGCACCTCGGCGATGCCCAGCGAGGCGAGCAGTCCGAGTTCGGCGGGTCGCAGCAGTTGTCCGGTTGACACGGCAGGTTTTCCGGCGCACAGATCCTCACCGCGAAGTCGCCGATGCTGGCCCTGCTGCTGGCGCGGCGGAATGATGATGCGCTGACCGTCAGAGGCGACCAGCTCCTGAATCACGACGGTGTCGCAGCCGGGGGGCATGACCGCGCCGGTCATGATCCGCACGGCCTGCATCGGCGCCACCGTACCGGTAAAGGGCTTGCCGGCCAGCGCGGTGCCGATCGACTCGAAGGCCTTGGGGCCATCGGCATCGAGATCGGAAAAGCGCAGTGCCCAGCCGTCCATTGCGGCATTGTCGTGAGCCGGCACATCGATTGGCGAGATCACATCCCTGGCCAGGACCCGATCGAGCGCATTGCGCAGCGGCACCAGTTCGAGGCTGTTGATTGGCGTGATGAAGCGCTCGATCGCCTGCCGGGCCAGCGCGACCGGCAAGGCGTCAGGATCGAAGTCGCTCAGGCTGCTGACGACGTCTGCGAGTGTTTCAGCGCGGGTCATTCGGCACGGTCGGTATCAAACTGACGCAAGTCGTCAGCGGTGTTGAGGTTGACGAAGGCGTGCTCGTCGGCGAAATCGACCTCAGCCACCCGCAATGGCGCATACCAGGCGTCGATGCGGCGCCGGCCGCTCGCCAGGAAGGCGGCGAGGTCGGGTTCGAGCGAGCGTTTCACCAGGGCAAAGACCGGATGCGGCTGATCGCCGGTGCGGGCCACCGCGAGCTGCGCGTCGCCCTCAGCAGCGGCCTGCGCCAGGCGCACGACCAGATCGGCAGGCAGGAAAGGCGAATCGCAGGGGACGGTCATCACCCAGGGAGTGCTGGCGAAGGCCATCGCAGCCTGAAGGCCTGCCAGTGGTCCGGCGAAATCAGGGATACGGTCGCGAAAGACCGGCAGGCCAAAGGCCGCCCACCGATCGGCATTGCGGTTGGCGTTGATGGCGATCGGGCCGACCTGTGGCGTGAGACGCTCGATCGCATGGGCCGCCATGGGTCTGCCGCGAAAGTGCTGAAGGCCCTTGTCGACACCCTGGCCGTCGGCGCTCATGCGTCGTCCGAGACCGCCGGCCAGGATGATCCCTGTGATGTCCGCCCGCGGGATCGATGGCGGCCATGCGAGGCCCGGCCGGCGCGCAGCCTGCGAAGCCATAGTGCTCTGCGGTGCGTCAGCGCTTGAGGCCATGGCGAACGAAGCGCTCGGTGCCGGTGAAAAGCAGGTAGTGGCGTCCCTGGCAGCGGCCAATCAGGGTGATCCCGGTTTTTTGCGCAATGGCATGGCCCATGCCGGTCAGACCCGATCGAGACAGCAGGACCGCAATGCCCATCTGCGCGCATTTGATGACCATTTCCGAAGTCAACCGACCGGTGGTGTAGAAAATCTTGTCGGCGCCGTCGATGCCTTCCAGCCACATCCAGCCGGCAATCGCGTCGACCGCATTGTGACGCCCGACGTCCTCGACGAAGCGCAGCATCTGCGGGCCGGCGTCGCGGGTCGCATCGTTGGTGGCATTAGCCAGCAAGGCACAGCCATGGACTGCTCCGGCGACCTTGTAAATCGACGGCATCTTTCGCACCAGCTCCAGCACTGCCATCAGCGTGGTGTCGGTGATGATCGGGCCCTTTGGCAGGCGCAGTGCCTCGACGTCGTCCATCAGGTTGCCGAAGACCGTTCCCTGTCCGCAGCCGGTCGTGACCGTGCGATGTTGCATGCGTTCGTCAAGCCCTTGCGACAGCGGGGTGTTACTGCCGAGCTCCCAGAGACTCACACCGCGCTCGTGCAGACTGCGGCTGGTGACCGAGACCGAATCAGTCTCCCAGTCGACCTGGACCGCGGCAATCGCATTGATCGAGCTGAGGATGCGCTGGTTGCGAAGCCAGCCAAGCGCCAGATGCTCTGGCGCATCGCCCAGGGTCATGAGGGTGACGAGTTCGCGTTTGTCGAGATAGACCGTCAGCGGATGTTCGCCCGCGATGGCGGTGGCAACCGTCTCGCCATCTTCATTGGTGGCGTCGACCGTGGTGGTGACAGCACGTGCCTCGCAGGTGATTTCGATCGGATTCATGGCTCAAGACTGCCGCACTCAGCCACCGATGTAACTCATTTCGATCTTTCGCAGACCCTGAGTCTGTGAAGACCGGATCTCGGAGTATCGGTCGGCGCGGGACTGCCACAGATGGGCAATGGCACCGGCCAGTTGGCCGTCGCTCGCACCACCGCGCAGCAGCCCGCGAAGATCGTGGCCCGACGCAGCAAACAGGCAGGTATAGAGTCGGCCTTCGGTCGACAGGCGGGCTCGCGAGCAATCGGTGCAAAACGGTTCGGTCACCGACGAAATCACACCGATTTCGCCAGAGCCGTCGAGGTAGCGCCAGCGCGCTGCCACCTCGCCGCCGTATTGTGCGGCGATCGGTTCGAGCGGGAAGACCGCGTGAATGGCACCCACCACATCACGGCTGGGTATGACGTCATCGAGGCGCCAGCCATTCGAGGCGCCGACGTCCATGAATTCGATGAAACGCAGCACATGCCCAGAGCCGCGAAAGTGCTTCGCCATCGGCACGATCTGGTGGTCGTTGATGCCGCGCTTGACGACCATATTGACCTTGATCGAACTCAGGCCGGCCTTGGCGGCGGCATCGATGCCATCGAGCACGTCGGAAACCGGGAAGTCGACATCGTTCATCGCACGAAAGACATCGTCATCGAGCGCATCGAGGCTGACCGTGATGCGGTGCAGGCCGGCGTCGCGCAGCGAGGCGGCTTTTCGGGTCAGCAGTGAACCATTGGTCGTGAGAGTGAGATCGAGCGCCTGACCGTTGACTGTCGTGAGCCGGGCGAGCCGTTCGATCAGTTTTTCGAGGTCCTTTCGCAGCAGCGGCTCGCCGCCGGTCAGCCGGACCTTCTCGATGCCATGCGAGACGAAGACCTTGACGATGCGCTCGATTTCCTCGAAGCGCAGCAGGGATGACTGCGGCAAGAACGCGTAGTCGCGATCGAAGACCGATTTGGGCATGCAATAGCCACAGCGAAAATTGCAGCGGTCGGTCACCGAGACCCGAAGATCATGGAGCGGGCGGCCTCGTGCATCGATCAGACGCCCGGTTGGGTCCTGCTGCGACTCGGGAATGTACGGCAGCGCGGTGTCGTAGCGCTGTTCGGCGATTGGAATGGTGACGCGTTCAGTCATGGGCCAGCCTCTGACCGATGTTATCAGCGCAAGCTGCTTCGAAGACCGGTTCGAGCAGCCGGTTCGAGCAGCCGGTTCGAGCAGCCAGGTCAGGCATACGCCGGGCAGGCTGCGCCCGGCGTACGCCATCACCCGCATCAATCCGGCATCAATCCGGCTTGGTCGACGGGCCGGTCTCGACCTGCATGAGCGGCTCGGCAGGGGCAACCGGACGAGGCTTGCGTACTCTGGGTGTTCTGACCACCGGTACCACCGCTTCTGGTTCGGCCACCGCGGACGGTGCTGTCTGCACCCACTGCAGTCCGGCGCTTTCAACCACTGCGATCAGACTGCTGCTGTCGGCGATCGGTGCAGCAATCGGTGCAGCAATCGGTGCAGCACTGGCTGCCTGGACCGGGGCTGTCACGGCCACTGCCACGGCGACCGCGGGGACAGTGACCGACGCTGTCAAGGCAGTCTCAGGCGCGAACGCCTGCGCCACGACCGCCTGCGGGGCAGGCGGAACAGCTTCGATGACCGGCTCCGGGACCGGGACCGCAACCGACTCAGCGGCTGCAACCGGCTCCGCAAACCGCGTCGTGACAGGCTCTGCTGCCGGCGCAGACGCGGCAATCGCTGTTTCAACGGTGGCGATCGGTTCGATCACAACCCGTTCGGCGGGCATTACCGGTTGTGCAGACGGGGGAACCGCTGCGGTGGTCTGCGGGGCGGCCAGAGCAGGCGCAGCATCGTTGATTGCCTGCGCTGTGGACGCTTCCGGGGCAGCCGATGCGGTATCGATTGCATCAGAACCGGCTTCCTCATTGCCAGCGCTGTCACCATCGTTCTGGGCCTGTCCGCGATCACGGCCACGCCCGCCGCGACGGCGACGACTGCGTCGACGCGCTTCGCCCGCCTCTGCGGTCTCGCCGGCCGGCGCATCGCCCGCATTCAGGCTCGCCTCGATGGTTGCGTCGGCAGGCAATGCGCCCGACATATCGAGTTCGGCCTGCATCGGCTGGCCAGACTGCTCAGGCGCGCGTCGCGGTTCACGCCGACGTCGCGGCTCTTCCGTCCGGGCAGGGGCCTGCTCCGCAGTACCGGCATCGATGACTTCGGCGGCTGCCAGATCATCATTGAGCTCCGGTGCCCGGGGCTTCGGTGTGCGGGGCGGGCGGTCGCCATTGCGTCGCTCGGAGCGACCACGACGGGCTTCGCTGGTCTCCTGAGTTGCCTGGCCTTCGCGAGTCTCACGGGCTTCGCGGGGTTCACGGGCTTCGCGGGCTTCGCGACCTTCGCGACCTTCGCGACCTTCGCGACCTTCGCGCGGCTCGCGATTTTCTCGTGGGCCCCGGCCTTCGCGGGCCTCACGCGGCTCACGACCCTCACGTCCACGGCCATTGCCGCGGGCGCCATCACGGCCACGCTGGCCGCCGTTGCGTCCGGCTGAACCGCTGTCGCCTGCTGTCGCTGCCGGGGCAGGCAGCTCGACGACCGGCGCGGGCGGCGGGGCGGCAGGCGTGCTCGGCGCACCGCGGAACAAGCCGAAAAGGCGTGAGAGGAAACCGCCGCTTGCCGCCGGCGTCACATACTGGACAGGCGCCGCAGCGGGGGCAGGTGCGGGCAGGGCCACCGGTGCCGGTGCGACCTCGGGGCGCGCAACGATCGGGGCTGGCTGGTCGGGTGTGAAGCCTTTGACAGCCGCTTCCTGCCGGGGCTTGCCGCCTTCGAACTTGCGATCGAGATAGTCGCCTTCGTCGGTCGGGCCATCGGCGATGCTGTAGCTGGCCCGATAGGTGGAGAGCCGATCGTCGTCGTGACGCAGGCGCTCAAGTTTGTAGTGCGGGGTTTCGATGTACTTGTTCGGGATCAGCACGATCTCGACCTTGACCCGCGCTTCAAGCTTGGCAATTTCAGCCCGCTTCTCATTGAGCAGGTAGGTCGCCACCTCGACCGGCACCTGGGCATGCACGGCGGCGGTGTTCTCCTTGATCGCCTCTTCCTGGATCACGCGCAGCATGTGCAGGGCCGACGACTCGACGTCGCGGATCACACCGGTGCCGTTGCAGCGCGGGCAGGTGATGTGCGTGCCTTCGTTAAGCGCCGGGCGCAGCCTCTGGCGCGACAGCTCCATCAGCCCGAAGCGCGAAATCTTGCCGGCCTGGACCCTCGCCCGGTCATAGTGCAGCGCGTCCTTGCAGCGCTGCTCGACCTCGCGCTGGTTCTTCGTGCTTTCCATGTCGATGAAGTCGATGACGATCAGGCCACCCAGATCGCGCAGACGCATCTGGCGGGCCACCTCGTCAGCCGCTTCAAGATTGGTGCGAAACGCGGTTTCCTCGATGTCGGAGCCCTTGGTCGATCGGGCCGAGTTGACGTCAATTGCGACCAGCGCTTCGGTGTGGTCGATCACGATTGCGCCGCCCGAGGGCAGGGGCACCAGCCGCGAATAAGCGGTCTCGATCTGATGCTCGATCTGAAACCGGGTAAAGAGCGGCGTATGGTCGCGGTAGCGTTTGACGCGTCCGACCATGTCGGGCATGACATGGCCCATGAACTGCTGCGCCTGCTCGCAGACATCGTCGGTATCAAAAAGAATCTCGCCAATGTCGGCGGTAAAGTAATCGCGGATCGCGCGAATCACCAGACTCGATTCCTGATAAATCAGGAAGGCGCCTGTCGACGAGGACGCTGCCGACTCGATGGCACGCCACAGCTGCATCATGTAGCTGAGGTCCCACTGGAGTTCTTCCTGGGTACGGCCCAGACCCGCCGTGCGCGCGATCAAGCTCATGCCGGGCGGCAGTTCGAGCCGGTCCATGATTTCGCGCAGCTCCTGGCGCTCTTCACCTTCAACGCGGCGCGACACGCCGCCGCCGCGCGGGTTATTGGGCATCAGAACGAGATAGCGCCCGGCCAGCGAAATATAGGTGGTCAGTGCCGCGCCCTTGTTGCCGCGTTCTTCTTTCTCGACCTGGACAAGCAGCTCCTGGCCTTCGGCGATCGCATCCTGGATTCGGGCCTTCGAGGCCTCGACGCCGGGCTTGAAATAAGACCTGGAGATTTCCTTGAAGGGAAGAAAACCGTGACGGTCCTCGCCATAGTTGACGAAGCAAGCCTCGAGGCTGGGCTCGACCCGGGTGACCACGCCTTTGTAGATATTGCTCTTGCGGGACTCACGTCCCGCCGATTCGATGTCGATATCGATCAGCTTCTGGCCATCGACGATCGCGACGCGCAGCTCTTCCGAGTGCGTCGCATTGAACAGCATGCGTTTCATTCAAAAACCTCCGACTCGCGCAACCAGCGTGGTGCGCGGGGCCAGCGGATCAACGCAGGAATATCCGATCAGCGCGCAGGGCGCATCCGGCCAAAACGCATCCGGTTCCGGCGCAGCGCTTCCACGCAACGACCCTGGGGCAGTTGGCGGCTTCGTTCGATCATGATGGGCGGCGCATGGAGGGTGGGATGCTGAGGTGCTGAGCTTCGCGGCGCCGGCTCGGTGGGCCGGGGGGCGGGTCTGGCGCTTCTCGTGCTGTTTTGATGAATTCTTTGCGTAGTCTCCGCGCGCCGAACCATTCGGCGCCGCGTTAGCATTCTTTCCGTTGCGCCTGGCTGGCTCGCTGATCACCGCTCACCGCTACAATGCGGACGGTGACATCTCGGCGCGCTTGCGCTTCGCAACTCGGCAAAGTATAGCAAGATGAATGCCTTAGCGGCAAAACCTGATGCACCGTCTGCAAGACTGCCTGCGCCTT
>CAMCXH010000091.1 GCA_945883285.1 Bordetella parapertussis
AAGCGCGCGGGCAATGGAAGTTCGCAGACGATGGTCATCGGACAGCTTGTGCGCCATTCGGCTCAGGAAGGGCTCGATGCCCAGCAGTCGAGCGACCTCGCGCACACGCTGATCGGTTTCGCTGGCAGGGCGCGCAGCCGCCCTGACGCCGAATGCAATGTTCTCGCCGGCGCTCAGATGCCCGAAAAGACTGTCGGCAGGCAGCACCATGGCGACACCGCGTCGAGCGGGCCTGCAATAATCGGGCAGCTGCCGGTCGATCGTGACGCGCCCGGCACTTGGTGATTCGAGCCCGGCCACCAGCTTGAGAAGGGTTGATTTGCCGCAGGCCGCAGGCCCGGTGATCACGCAGAAACTGCCATCGTCGACCACCAGATCGATGCCGTGAATGACGCGACCGTGCTGGTAGAGCTGCTCGATGCCTTCGAACTCAACCGACGCCACGGGCTGTCTTTCCTGAAGCGGGCATGTTGCCAGGGCTTGAATCAGCCGTGGCTCAGGGCGCTGGTCACCAGCCGCGCGGTGATGTCGACGATCTGGATCACCCGGTCGTAGGCCATCCGGGTTGGGCCGATGACACCCAGCGTACCGACGATCTTGCCGTCGGCCTCGTAGGGGGCGACCACCACCGACAGCTGGTCCATCGGCACGAGTTGCGACTCGCCGCCGATGAAGATCTGCACGCCCTCGGCATGGCTGCCCGCATCGAAGAGCTGGATCAAGCCGGTTTTCTGCTCGAACAGGCCGAAGAGCTGGCGCAGCCGATCGAGGTTGTCGGAGAGCTCATGGACCGCCACAAGATTGCGCTCGCCGCTGATCATCACGGTTTCGGCCTGCTCGGTCGCCGCCTGGCTGCCGACCGAAACCGCCTTGTGGAGCAGCGTGGTGATGTCGTCGCGCAGACTCAGCAGCTCGCCCTTGAGGCGCTGGAGGATCGCGTTGAACTCGAGGCCGGCAAAATTCTGATTGATGTAGTTCGATGCCTCGATAAGCTCGGTCGGCGTGTAGTCGCGCTCGACATGCATGATTCGATTCTGGACGTCGCCCTCCGGGGTAACGATGATCATCAGGACGCGGCGGTCTGACAGGCGCATGAATTCGAGCTGGCGAAAGCTCGCGCTGCGCCTTGGCGTCATGACAACGCCTGCAAAGTGCGACAGGCTCGAGAGCAATTGCGCCGCCTGTGACAGCACCCTTTGAGGCTCTTCGGCCAGCAGTTGCCCTTGCATCAGCTCGGCCTGCTCGAGTTCGAGCGGCCTGACGGTGATCAGCGAATCGACGAACATGCGATAGCCGCGCGGCGTCGGAATGCGTCCGGCAGACGTGTGCGGGCTGGTGATCAGGCCGAGATCTTCGAGGTCGGCCATGACGTTTCGAATGGTCGCCGGCGACAGCTCGAGGCCCGAATGACGGGAAAGCGTGCGCGACCCGACCGGCTGGCCGTCTGCGACGTACCGTTCGATCAGGGTCTTGAGGAGCATCCTGGCGCGTGAATCGAGCATGTGACAAGTTATAGACCGAATCGGGCCGGATGCCAAACCGGCCCGATTCGGTCTTGCCGGCCGACGCGGTGCGGGCGCTGACCGGGATGGCGCACGGCTTTTCGACATAGACCACCGGTCGCATTCGCGATGGCTGAAGTGTGGTGAAATGCCGCGATGACCTCATCCTTCAAGACTGTCGCCCTGTTCGGCAAGCAGCCCTCCGAGGCTGTCGCGCAGACTCTGCTCGAAATCCGCCAGTTTCTGACGATGCGAGGGTTCACAGTCCTGTTCGAACCCAGCGACGTGCAGGCAAGCGGGCGCACCGAGCTCGCACCCGCCGAGATCGCACGCATCGGCAGCCAGGCCGACCTCGCCGTGATCGTTGGCGGTGACGGCACGATGCTGGGCATCGCACGCGAGCTCGCGCCACACGGTGTGCCGTTGGTCGGCATCAATTTCGGACGTCTGGGCTTCATCACCGACATTCCGCTGCTGCGTTGGCCGGAAGCGCTCGGCGCCGTGCTCGATGGTCATTTCGTGGCCGAGAACCGCTCCATCCTGAAGGCACGGGTCAGCCGAGATTCGCAGGTGATCTTCGAGTCGAGCGCAGTCAACGACGTCGTCATCAGCCGCAGTTCGCGGGCCGGCATGATCGATGTTCAGGTCCATGTCGATGGCATTTATATGTACAGCCAGCGGGCCGATGGCCTGATCGTCGCCACGCCGACCGGCTCGACCGCCTACGCCCTGTCTTGCAATGGTCCAATCCTGCATCCTGCGCTTGAAGGCATCGTGCTGGTGCCGGTGGCACCTCAGGCGCTGTCGAATCGGCCGATCGTGCTGCCTGCCAATTCGGTGATCAGCATGAGCGTGGCCGAAGGCCGCGAGACCCGCGTCAATTGCGACATGCAGACCTTTGCCGACTTGCAACTGGGCGATCTGCTTGAAGTCAGCCGGGCCGATTACACTTGCCGATTCCTGCATCCGAGCGGCTACAGCTACTACGCCACCCTGCGTTCCAAACTCAACTGGCACGAGATGCCGAGCCTCGCGCCGAGACTTTGATTTCGCCATGCTGACCGCGCTTCGACTTCGGGATTTCGTCATCGTCGAGGCGATCGACCTCGAATTCGGCCCGGGTTTTTCGGTGCTTTCCGGCGAAACCGGCGCCGGGAAGTCGATTCTCATCGATGCGCTGGGACTCGCGCTCGGTGCACGCGCCGATCAGAGCGTGGTTCGCGAAGGCGCAGGTCGCGCCGACATCACCGCCAGTTTCACCATCGATGCCCGGCTCGAAACCTGGCTGCACGAGCGCGAACTCGCGGGCGACACCGGCACGGTCCTCGCCCGTCGGCTGGTCGACGCCGATGGGCGATCAAGGGCACTCATCAACGGCCATCCTGCGACCGCGGCGCAACTGCGCGAACTGGGCGACATGCTGGTCGAGGTGCATGGCCAGCATGCCTCGCAGGCGATGCTGCGCACCGACGGGCAGCGTGCCCTGCTCGATCGTTATGCCGGCGCGGCAACCGAGCTCGCCGCACTCGCCCAGAGCCATGCACGCTGGCGCAGCCTCGAGCGCGAGATCGAGCAGATCGAGGGCGGCGAGCGCGAGATGGCCCTCGAACGCGATCGCCTGAGCTGGCAAGTCGATGAGCTGTCGCGAGTGGCCCCGATCGAAGGGGAATGGGATGCGCTGGAGCAGGAACAAAAGCGACTCGCCCATGCTGCCACCCTCATCGATGGCAGCCGAGTCATCGCCGACGCCCTGAGCGAGGCCGATGGCGCGGTCTGCTCACAACTGCAACAACTGCTGCAACGCCTGCGCAATCTGGCCGCGCTCGATGAGCGGCTGCGGCCAGTGATCGACATGCTCGAGTCGGCCTCGATCCAGGCGGGTGAGGCAGCCTCGGCGCTGTCGAGCTATGCCGAGCGCGGCGAACTCGACCCGGAACGGCTGGCCAGTGTCGAACAGCGGATCGGCACCCTGTTTGCAGCAGGCCGAAAATTCGGGCTGGCGCCAGCGCAACTCCCCGGCGAACTCGAGATGCTGCGCGAGCGGCTCGCCGGGCTGACTCGCGCTGTCGATGCCGACGCGTTGGCAACACAGCGCGATGAGGCACGTGCCGACTACGAGCGGCTGGCGGCAACGATCTCGGCACGACGCGCCAAGGCCGCGGCAACGCTGTCGAAAGGCGTCTCACAGCGTATCGGCCGCATGGGCATGCAGGGTGGGCGCTTCGAGATCGTTCTCGAACGCGGCGAACCTGGCGCCCATGGCATCGACCGGGTCGAGTTTCGGGTCGCAGGCCATGCCGGTGCCACACCACGGGCGCTTGGCAAGGTCGCCTCAGGCGGCGAGTTGTCGCGCATCAGCCTGGCGATCAGCGAACTGGCCGCACAGGCGAATCCTGTTCCGACCCTGATTTTCGATGAGGCCGATGCCGGCGTGGGGGGGGCGGTTGCCGAAGTGGTGGGCGAACTGATGCGTCGTCTTGGCGAAGACCGTCAAGTGCTTTGCGTGACCCATCTGCCGCAGGTGGCTGCCAAAGCCAATGAGCACTTCTCGGTCGCCAAAGTTCAGCATGCTGATCGCACTACCAGTCTGATCGAGCACCTCGACCGCAACCGGCGGGTCGAAGAAATCGCCCGCATGCTGGGCGGCAAAGAGATCACCGCAACCACCCGCAAGCACGCTCGCGAACTGCTCGGCTGAGCGTCGCCTCAGTCGTAGCGGAACCAGTCGGGGGCCGGCAACTCGTTGAAGACCTTCTTCAGGCCCTGACTCCATCCCTGGCGCAAGGATCCGAAATAGGCGTCGTCGGTATCGATCCGATGTCGAAAGGTGACCGCCAGGGCATCGGTGCCCACCAGCGCGATATCGAGCGGCAGACCGACCGACAGATTCGAGCGCATCGTCGAATCGAACGACACCAATGCACACTTGAGCGCCTCGGCCACGCCGGTCTTGGTCTTCACGACGCGATCGATGATCGGCTTTCCATATTTGCTTTCGCCGATCTGGAAAAACGGGGTGTCGTCTGTCGCCTCGATGAAATTGCCCTCGGGATAGATCAGGAACAAGCGGGGCCGCTCACCGGCGATCTGTCCCCCAACCAGAAAATTGCAGCTGAAATCGACACTGCCCTGCTGCGCCTGTTGCCCGGAGTGATGCGAAATCACCTGCCGCACGCCTGCTCCGACCAGCGTTGCGCAATCGAACAGACTCGGCACGTTCAGGAGATTGGGCGCGTCGGTGGCGAGTGCCTTGCGCAGCGTGCTGACGACGGTTTGTGTCGTCGCCAGGTTGCCGGAGTTCAGAAGCACGATCACACGCTCGCCGCTGGCCTCGAAGATCGTCATCTTCGAGAAAGTCGACACATGATCGACGCCCGCATTCGTGCGCGAGTCGGAAGCAAAGAGCAGCCCATCCTGGAGGGCCATAGCGACGCAGTAAGTCATGCCAGTCGAGGAAGGTAGACGCGACGCGACAGCTTACTTCATCTCGAGGTAGGCCGAATGCACCGCATTGCCAAGACGAATGTTGTCAATCAGGAAGCGCTCGAGAAACTCGTCCAGCCCTTCGGCGTAGACATCGTCGAGCAGGCCATGTTCGAGATTGGCCAGCATGTGCGCAGCAAGGCGGCGCGCCTCGCGCGCGGGCGCCTGCGGCAACTGCGACAGGATGCTCACCACCTCGTCAAAACAGGAGCGCAGTGATCGCGGCAGTGTCGGATCGAAGATCAGCAGTTCGGCCACGCGCCGCGAATCGATGACGTCGCGATAGGTATCGCGATAGGCCTCCAGCGCACTGACCGAACGCAGCACCGCGCTCAGCCGATAGTGATCGGCGAGGTCGCCCTCGTCATCCGCCACGCCCTGGCGGGCCTGCTTGACCGACAGGATCCGGGCGGTGTTGTCGGCGCGTTCGAGAAAGGTGCCAAGGCGAATGAACTGATAGGGCTGATCACGACGGATCGTGGCAAAGGTGATGCCTCGAAACAGATGCGAGCGCTCCTTGACCCACTCGAAAAAGCTCGCGTCGATCGGCCCGCCCACCGGGCCCCGCTTGCTCGACAGCTGCAGCCAGGTGTCGTTGATGTTCTCCCACATCTCGGAGGTCACCGACCCCCTGACCGCCCGCGCGTTTTCGCGACTGGCCTCCAGGCAGTTGACGATGCTCGACGGGTGCGACGCGCCCCAGGCCAGGAAGCGCGCCACCTGTTCGGGCGTTGGTGGCTGACCGGTCCTGTGAAAGGACTCGAGGGTGTCAGTGATGATCAGCGGCTCGATGGCCGCCCGCTCATCGCCCTGACCCGACAGCAGGGCCAGCGATGCGCCGACATCCAGGATGCGCGCCATGTTTTCGGCGCGCTCAAGATAGCGCGAGAGCCAGTAGAGGTGGGATGCGACGCGGGCGAGCATGAGGCGTGAGCTTTCAGGGTGCGGGGGATGCCTGACCGGCGCCGGACTCTTCAACCACCCAGGTGTCCTTGGTGCCGCCGCCCTGCGATGAATTGACCACCAGCGATCCGCGGCGCAGGGCGACACGGGTCAGTCCGCCAGGGACAATCCTGGTCTCCCGGCCAACCAGCACGAATGGCCGCAGATCGATGTGACGCGGTGCCACGCCCTCCTCGACGAAGGTCGGACAAGCCGAAAGCGCCAGCGTTGGCTGGGCGATGTAGTTGCCGGGATTGGCAAGCAGGCGGGTTCTGAAGTCGGCGACTTCCTGCTTGGTGCTGGTCGGTCCGACCAGCATGCCGTAGCCGCCTGCGCCATGCACCTCCTTCACAACGAGCTTTTCGAGATTGGCCGCGACATGGGCAAGTTCGTCCGGACGGCGGCACTGCCAGGTCGGCACGTTATTGAGGATCGGCTCCTCACCCAGATAAAAGCGGATCATCTCGGGCACATAGGGGTAGATCGACTTGTCGTCGGCCACGCCGGTTCCGACCGCGTTGCAGATCACGACATTGCCTCGACGATAGGCCGACATCAGGCCCGGCACGCCGAGCATCGAGTCGGGCCGGAAGGCCAGCGGATCGAGGAAGTTGTCGTCGAGCCGGCGATACACGACATCGACCTGCTTCGGTCCGTCGGTGGTCCGCATGAAAACGCATTCGTCCTTGACGAAAAGGTCCTGTCCTTCGACCAGCTCGACACCCATCTGCTGGGCCAGAAAGGCGTGTTCGAAATAGGCGCTGTTGAATCGACCCGGGGTGAGCAGCACGACCGTCGGCGAATCGACTTCGGTGGCGGCACGAAGGGTCTGCAGCAACAGCGCCGGATAGTGCTCGACCGGCCTGACCTGATAGCGACGGAAAAGATCGGGGAACAGCCGCATCATCATCTTGCGGTTGCTCATCATGTAGGACACGCCGGAGGGCACCCTCAGGTTGTCCTCGAGCACGTAATAGCCACCGTCGGAATGCCTGACGATGTCGACGCCGACAATATGGGCATAGACATCGCGCGGAACTTTGACGCCAACCATGGCCGACGAGTACTGATCGTTGGTCAGAATCTGTTCCGCGGGGATCAGCCCGGCCTTCAGAATCTCGCGGTCGTGATAGATGTCGGCCAGGAAGCGGTTGATCGCGGTCACACGCTGCACCAGTCCGCGCTCGAGACGCTCCCATTCATCCGCGGCAATGATCCGCGGCACCACATCCGAAGGGATCAGCCGCTCGGTGCCGCCCTCCTCGCCATAAACCGAAAAGGTAATGCCGATGCGCCGGAAGATGAGATCGGCCTCGGCCCGCTTGGCCGCCATCTGGTCGGCGGACATCTCTCGCAGCCAACCGTCATAGCGCCGATAGTGAGGGCGAGGCTGTTGCCCCGAATCGAACATCTCGTCGTAGACGCCGTCGGGTGCAGGCAGCAGGTTCAGGGCAGAGGCGTTCATGGAAGACCGTGTTGGGGCACAGCAAAGAAAACCCTTAGCAAGACCAGCGCATTAAAGCAAATGCCGTGCCGGCGCACGGCAGCGGGCGATCTGATAAACGGAATCCAGATCGGGGGGTCGCTTCAGCCGCGATCGGGGCAGTCGGGCTTGATGCAGTTGGCATACAGCGCCAGCGAATGATCCTGGAGCGCGAAGCCGCGATCCTTGGCGATGCGGTGCTGGCGCCGCTCGATTTCAGGGTCATGGAACTCTTCTACCCGACCGCACTGCAGGCAGACCAGATGGTCATGGTGCTCGCCTTCATCGAGTTCGTAGACCGCCTTGCCCGACTCGAAATTGTTGCGCTTGAGAATGCCGGCCTGCTCAAACTGCAGCAACACCCGGTAGACCGTCGCCAGACCGATGTCCTGATGCTCGGCCAGCAACTCCCGATAGACATCCTCGGCGCTCATGTGCCGATGCCGGCGCTCCTGGAAAATCTCAAGCACCTTGAGCCGGGGCAAGGTGGCCTTGAGCCCCATGTTCTTGAGTTCGCTGGATGTGGGCACGCTCACGCTCCGGGGATCGGGCCCGACGGCAGGCGGGCTGGCCAGACAGGAGAATTCCTGCCGATTGCGTATCATAACGGGTCGCCTATTGATTCCCCCCATCTGCCAGTCCATGCCTTCACCGCGGTCCATCAGCCTTGCGCTCGCCGTTGCTGCCGTCCTGTCAGCGATTGCAGGATGTTCATCCAGCGACCCGAACCGCAGCGGCCTCTTCGAGCCCTATCGCGTTGAGGTGCCGCAAGGCAATTATGTCGACCAGATCATGCTCGACCAGGTCAAGCTCGGCATGACCCGCGACCAGGTCAAATTCGCGCTCGGCACACCGCTGATGATCGACGCCTTTCATCCCGATCGCTGGGACTATGTCTTTCGCTTCCAGCACCGCAACCTGTCGGCTGAATTGCGACGCGCGACCGTCGTGTTCGTCGACGGCAAAGTGAGCAAGATCGAAGCGGTCTCGCTTCCCCAATACGACAAAGGCAACGACCCGGCCTTGCCCGGCTATCGCCGTACTCAGGGTCGCTACCGATGACGCTTCGAATTGCCATCGCCGGCGCATCGGGCCGGATGGGAAAGATGCTGATCGAGGCGGTTCTCGATGCACCCGACGCTGAGCTGGTCGGCGCCTTCGATATGCCCGGCGCACCCGGCATCGGTCGGGATGCCGGCGAGACGCTTGGCCGCCCGACCGGCGTGGCGGTCAGCGATGATCCGCGCAAGGCGATCGTCGGCGCTTCGGTGCTCATCGATTTCACCCGCCCTGAGGGCAGCCTGCATCACCTGCAGATCTGCGCCGACGAGGGCGTGGGCATGGTGATCGGTACGACCGGCTTTGATGACGCCGGTCGCCAGGCGATCGCTGCGGCCGCCAGTCGCGTTGGCGTGGTCTTTGCGCCCAACATGAGTGTCGGCGTGAATGTGACCCTGAAGCTGCTCGAAGTCGCTGCCGGTCTGCTGTCAGACGGCTTCGACATCGAAGTCATCGAGGCGCACCATCGCCACAAGATCGATGCGCCATCGGGCACGGCACTGCGAATGGGCGAAGTCATCGCCAAGGCGCTGGGGCGCGAACTGACCGAAGCCGCTACCTGGACGCGCCACGGCGTGACCGGCGAGCGCGATCCGTCATCGATCGGTTTTTCGGTGATTCGGGGCGGCGACATCGTGGGCGACCACACTGTCCTGTTCGCCGGCACCGGCGAGCGCATCGAGATCACCCACAAGTCGTCGAGCCGGGCCACTTACGCGCAAGGCAGCCTGCGCGCCTGTCGATTCCTGGCCGGCAAGGGGCCAGGTCTTTTCGACATGCAGGACGTGCTCGGCTTGAGCACTCGCGGGAGTGCCTGAGCTCGAGGCAACCTCAAGGGTGCAGACGATGCACGGCCTGCGTGCGATGCGCCCCGCAACGGGGCGTCGGTTCTGGCGCCCCGACAGGCGCTTCATCGCTACCGCGCTCGGTGCGCTGGCAATCAATGCCGCGGTCGCGATCGGACTGATGACACTGACCACCCACCTCCCCCCCTTCAATCGGCCGATCCTGCCGCTGGTCGTGGCGCTGCTCGAACCCGAGCAGCCGGTCGTCCTGAAAGAAGCACCGCCCCCTCCTGCGCGCCCCCCTGCACCGCCGCCGCAGGTCAAACCCGCGCCGAGCGTCGCCGCCGCGCCGCCAGCCCGCCCCCCCTCGATTGCCCGAGCCGAGGCAAAGCAGGCACCAAGCTCGATTGCCGGCCCTGCTGGTGCGCCGCAGTCCGCTGCGGCCGGTGTGCCTGTACCCGCGTTGTCCGCGTCACCCGCGCAACCTGCGCCGGCGGCACCTGCCCCCCCGATCACTGCAGCGGCCACGCCGCCTGCGGTCAACGCCATCGCCGTGCCGCCAGCTGGCGCATCAGTGCCGGGATCCGACACGAGCCCGACCGCATCCACGGCAAGCCCGAGACAAGCCTCAGCAGCAGGTTCATCGGTCGCCTCCGAACCGGCACGTCGCACCGGTCCGCGAGTCGATGCCAGCTGGGCCGGCAACGCCGCGCCCGCCTATCCGTCGTCGGCGCGCCGGATGGGCGAGCAGGGTCGCGTGAAACTCGATGTGCATGTCGGCGTCGATGGCGCGGTCATTGATGTTCAGTTGCGCGAATCGAGCGGTTCTGCGGCGCTGGATCGCAGCGCGACCGAAGCCGTGAGAAAGTGGCGGTTTCGTCCTGCGATGGTCGACGGTCAACCGGTTGCCGAGTGGTATCGCAACTGGGAATGGATTTTCAGGCTGGAGGGTTAGCCAAATGAACGGTGAAGAACTCGGATTGATGCACTTCTGGCGAGCGGGCGACATCGTCACGCACAGCCTGGCCTGGCTGCTGCTGGCGATGTCGGTGGTGAGTTGGTATTTCATCCTGGCCAAGGCCTGGTCGGCCTGGCGGATGCGACGCAGCGCCGGCAGCGCACTCGACCGCTTCTGGGCTGCGCGCTCGCTGCCCGAGGCGATCGAGACCCTGCGCCGCGAGGATCCGGAGCAGGTCTTCGCACCGATCGCCGACAAGGCGCACCGGGCCGTGCAGAGGCAGTCCGACGCCAGCCTGGCAGGCTCGGTCGATCGCAACGAACTGGTCACCCGTGTCCTGCGCCAGGAGATGACCCAGACCGCGGCCCGACTCGAATCAGGCCTCACCTTTCTGGCCTCGGTGGGCAGCACCGCCCCTTTCATCGGATTGTTCGGCACGGTCTGGGGCATCTATCACGCATTGATTCAGATCGCTTCATCCGGCCAGGTCATGATCGACAAGGTGGCCGGCCCGGTCGGCGAAGCACTGGTCATGACCGCTGCCGGGCTCGCGGTCGCGATTCCGGCGGTGCTGGCCTACAACGCCTTCACGCGCATCAACCGGGTCATGCTGGCCGAGCTCGACGGCTTTGCCCACGATCTGCTCGCTCTGATGACCACCGGCAGCCGGGTCGATTCGGGCGCACCCGATGCGCTGCGAACCAGCCTGCCAGAGACGAGCCAGACCGTCCGCGCGGTCGGCCACTGAGCCGGCGCTGACCGGCCCTCACTCCCTCTTTCGCAAAGGACAACCCATGGCTTTCGGTGGATTCGATTCGCGCGGCGGGCCCATGCAACCCATGGCCGAGATCAACACGACACCGCTGGTGGACGTGATGCTGGTGCTGCTGGTGATTTTCATCATCACCGCGCCGCTGCTTACCCATGCCATCCATATCGACCTGCCGAGCGCCAGGGCGCCGGTGTCACCCGAAAAGCCCGAGACAATCACGGTATCGATCAATGCCGAGGGCCGGGTGTTCTGGAACGATGCGCCGCTTGCCGACTCGGCCGCCTTGCGCGAGCGTCTGGCGCAGGCCTCGCAGCGCAAGCCCCAGCCCGAACTGCATCTTCGTGCCGACCAGCAGGTCCGCTATCAGTCGGTCGCCGAAGTGATGGCGGCAGCGCAGCAGGCCGGTGTGTCGAAGATCGGTTTCGTGACCGACCCGAAGCCGGCAGGTTCGGCCCCTTAGGTTTGCGGCCCCTTAGGTTCGCTACCGAAGCAGGCCGCGCCCGGCTCGCCGACTAGAGTGCGAAACGCAAGCCGCCAAGCAGGGCACCGGGCACCTCGATGCCGCCGGTGGCGCGACCATCGTAGGTATCGCCCGCCGGCATCAGCACCGCGTTGTCGCCCAACGCCAGCAGTTGATCGCCCAGCAGGCGATACAGACTGTCGTCGAAGCGCATCGCCTCGACCGGCGCCACCGGTTCGCCGTTGTCGACCCACAGGCAGGCAAAGCGGGTCATGCCGGTGACGCGAGCCGACGGCCGATCGGAAAAATTGAGATACCAGAAATTCGAGATCGACAGGCCGGTGCCTAATGCCGTCAGCGCGTCGGCCGCCTTCATCGAACCGGTCTGCACACGCAGGGTCTCGGGCATCTCGGCATCGCCCGCGGCATTGCCGGCGAGCTGGTATTCGCGGGCCGTCCTGGGCGACACCAGCCAGTCGGCAAAGCGACCGGCATCGATCAGCGTGGTCCGCCGGGGGCGCGGGTAGCCGTCGGCCTGAAAGCCGGGCGCAAGGCCCGCATCGAGGTCTTCGGCCATCGACAGCATCGGCGACAGCGTCGACTTGCCGCTGCGCAGCCAGGCAAGCGGCGACTGTCCGGCATGATGGGCACGCGCCGAAAACCCGCCCCAGGAGAGCATCTCGAGCAGGTCGGCAAAGGCACGCGGCGACAGCAGCGCCCGATAATCGCCGGGCGCAAGGCGCATGACCGGACGCGCCATGACCTGCGCATCGCGGCGGGAATCGGCGATTGCCTGCGACACCGCGTCGGCATCGAACGTGGATCCGCTCCAGGACGCCTTGACCGCCTTGCGGTCGCCGCCGCCGGCATCGGCTGGCAAATGGATCGACCAGTCGAAAGACACCCGCTCGCGCTGATACCACTGCCTTGATCCGGTGGCGCTGCAAAAGCCGCGCGCAAGCGGCCCGGCCGCGCAGAACCCGACCAGATCTGCCGGGCCGGCGGCATCTGCAACGGTTTTCATGAAGGCCGCACGATCGAACACGGACTCGCGGTCGTCATGCGTCTGGCGATCGTCGCTTTGAGCCGGGTCGCGATTGACATCGAGCAGCGGATCGGGGGCGCTGTCGGCGAGCACATGACGCAGCGCGACCAGTGTGTCATGCACCGAGCGCCCAAGTTCGCCGCGACCCTGTTCAAGGCCCGGCAAGGTCAGCTGGTGGATGGCCTGACGATCGCCCTGAACCAGCCGGATGCGAGCCACTGCGCGCTCGACACGCCCGGCCTGTCGCAGGCGCGCTCCGTTGATCCGCACAAACTCGGAGCGCTCGGCCTCAAGCGTCGCGCAGGCAAATTCGCCCCGCGCGCATCCGGTCTCGATCGCCTGGGCAAGTTCGTCGAATCGGGCCCGCATGCTCATCCCTCGCCGCCGAAGACATCGATGCCGCGAAACAGACAGGGCGGCGACGCATGGCCGACCCGGATCACCTGCCCCGGCTCGCCTTTGCCACAGAACGGCGTGCCGAGCACTTCGACACTGGCCGGATCACCCACTGCGGCCAGGCTTCGCCAGAAGGTGGCCGAGACGCCGCGATAACCCGGATTGCGAACGACGGTGGTGAGCTTGCCGCCCTCGATCAGCTGCCCGAATTCACAACCGAACTGAAATTTGTTGCGCGCATCATCGATCGACCACGACACATTGGTGCGCATCAATACGCCGCGCTCAACCGAGGCGATCATGCCGGCAAGCGATGTGTCACCGGGTTCGATATTGAGGTTGGCCATGCGGTCGATCGGCGGGCGGTGCCAGCCCACGGCACGCGCATTGGCCGTGCCTTCGAGTGTCACGCCGCGGGCCTGTGCGCGGGCACGCGACAGGCCGCCGCCAAGCGGGCGCTCCAGGATGCCGCCCTTTATCAGCCAGACCTTGCGCGCAGCCTCGCCATCGTCGTCGCAGCGATAGGCCGCAAGTTCATGCTCGATGTCCGGGTCGAAGCTCACATCGAGCAGGGGCGAGCCGTACTGATAGTGGCCGAACATGTCGAGGTCGACGAAACTGCCGCCGGCGAAGTTGCGCTCGTCACCCAGGATGCGGTCGAGTTCGAGGGGATGGCCAATTGACTCATGGATCTGCAGCATCATCTGGTCGGGCATCAGCAGCAGGTCGCGGGGCCCGGACGGACAATCGGGCGCCGCCAGCAACTGCAGCGCCTCGCCGGCGATTCGCGCGCCGCCGCCGATCAGACCGCTTGCCCGAATCACTTCCAGTCCACCCTGCTGACAGAAGCCGTTGTACTGCCCGGCGAGCGTGCGGGTCTGAGACAGGCCGCCGTCGGCAGCAGTCACCTCGAGGTTGGGCTCGACAAACTGGCTCGACTGCAGGGATCGCAATTGCCCGTCGACATAAAGCCATTGTTCGCGCCGCGTGACGCTCAGACGTGCCGACCACGACACGATGCGGGGATCGGGATGCATCGCATCGGACTCCTCGCGAAGCATCGCCAGCAGGGCTGCGCGCGGCGGCAGGGCCTGCCCGATCGGTGAACGGGAGTCGGGCAGCGCACGGGCATCGAGCAGCGCATGCAGATCGACGCCCTGAAACACCCCGCACTGCTCTGCAATCGCGGCCCAGTGTTCGGCTTCATCGGCCGCCCGCTGCAGACCGTCAGCGCTCAGATCAGCGGTGGCGCAATAGCCCACCCCCTGACGGCGCCAGGCGGTCACCATTGCGCCCAGGTCAGCCGAGGTCTCGATCGGACAGGCAATCGAGCGGCGCACCAGCAGCCGCTCGGCGCGCTCATCGACGACCCTGACCGTAAGCCGCGAGGCCGGCGAGGTCGATGCGGGCAAGCGTGCCGGAAGAATTGCCCCGGCGCCCGCCGCCATGATGCTCAATGCCGACCGATCCAGGTCACCAGTGGTTCCCAGGTGGCAAGGTCCTGTTCGACCCGTCGCTGCGGCACATCGAAGACCGACAGTCCATGCGCCGCCAAATGGACGTAGTTCTGGGTATCACGCAGATTGGCCACCATCGGCACCTGCAACTGACTGACGAATCGGCCCAGTTGCTCGAAAGAACGGGTGCGCGGGTCGACCCGCATGCCGACCACC
>CAMCXH010000092.1 GCA_945883285.1 Bordetella parapertussis
CTTTCTGGACGCCCTTCGCGCCAAGGCACTGCCGGTTGATCTGGTCGCCAAGCGCGAAGTGACCCGAATCCACCAGCAGGTCAAGCGCGCCCACGAGCCCGGCATTGCGGTGTCCGACCAGGTGATTCGCGAACTGCTCTTTCAGCTCGCTGCAGCCGGCAGTGGTTCGGAGAAGGTCGACGAAGTCAAACAATTGTTTGATTTGAAAGATGCCATTCCGGCTGAGCTCGAGCGGGTGCATTACGGTCTGGTTGACAACCGCGGATTGCGTGCAGCCCGCGATGCCACCGCCCAGACCAAGGCTGCCTGGGAGAAGTTCGCCCGGGGAGGTGCTGCCGAGCTGCCTGCCTTTGCAAACGCCGCCCATCAGCTCGATGCCACGATGGCACGCCTGCCCTGGGGCGGCCTCAGGCGCCTGGCCGCCACCATTGGCGGCCTGCGTCGGGTGCTGGTTGCCAGCGCCAGCAATCTGGCCGAGCTGCTTTCGCTCGAACTGGCGACTGCCTTGCTCTTTGTCGAGCAGGCGCTCGAGCGCGGACCGGCCGAGGTCGATCAGTACGACCGTCGTGCGGCTGAACTGGCCGATCGTCTCGATGCCTTGTGCGAGCGCCAGGAAGGCGACGCCGAACCCATGCCCGAATGGTTGGCCGAACTGTCGCGTGCCGCGCAGACCCGGCTTACGCTGCACGCGTTTGTTGGCGAACTGCAAGTCAATCTTCGCGCCTGCGAGCGGGTGCTCGATGCGTTTTTCCGCGATCCCGGTGCGCGCGCCGATCTGCTGAGCCTCGGCACCCTGCTGGGGCAGGTGAGCGGTGCGTTCCGGCTTCTCGGACATGACCAGGCTGCCGCCGGTGCCGATGCGGTCTCGGGTCGAATCGCCGTCTTCCTTGATGCAGCCGGCGAGCCTGCAAAGGCCGACTGCGAGCAGGTGGCCGCCAATCTTGGCGCACTCGGATTTTTTGCAGAGTCGCTGCGCGACGCCGATCGTCATCGCGGCGGGTTCCGGTTTGCGCATGATGAAAATGGTTTCGTCGCGCGCCTGCTTGAGCCGGGTTCGCAGTCGCTCGAGACCGCGCCGGTCATTGCGCCGATCGAAACCTCGCAGCCGATCGAGACCTCGCAGCCGATCGAAACCTCGCAGCCGATCGACCTCTCGTCACCGACCGTGCTGACGGTGGAGGAGTCGTCGATTCCAATGCTCTCGGACACGATCGAACTGGTGACCGAGCCGGATGAGTCGAGCGGGATCGATGTCGCCGAATCGCCGGTGGCCGTGCCGACCCCGCCCCCGGGTGCGGCCGGGGTCGATGCCGAGCTGATGGGGATCTTTCTGGAGGAAGCCGGCGAAGTGCTTGCGGCGATCGAGGCCAACCGGCTGGTTTGCGAGCGCTCACCGTCCGATTCCGAGGCGATGACCACCTTGCGTCGTGGTTTTCACACCCTCAAAGGGTCGAGCCGGATGGTCGGGCTCGACGCAATGGGCGAGGTCGCCTGGGCAATCGAGCAGGTCCTCAATGACTGGCTGTCGGGTGAGCATCCTGCGAGCCAGGCGATGCTGAGTCTGGTGGAAGATGCCCACCGGCTCTTGGTCGGCTGGGTCGCGCTTCTGGGTCAAGACCCGCGGGCGACTGTCAATGCTCAGGCGCTGATTGCGCGTGCCGCATTGCTCAAGGCGGGCGACGATGCGAGTGGCTTCGATGTGACCGTCTTCGAGATGCCGGAACCGACGCCTCAGCTGATCGAGCTGCCCTTCGACTTCGGGGCGATCGAGGTCGGTGAAGGGGTGATCGATGCAAGCGCCGCCGCAGACACCGCCACTGCTGCCGACACCGACACCGACACCGACCCGGATGCCGACACGCAGGTCCGAGTCGGCGAGCGCATGCTCAGCGGATCGCTGTTCCGGATTTTCCTCACCGAAGCCGACGACCTGCTTGGCAAGCTTGGCCAGACGCGGCAAGGCTGGGCCACGACGCCGTCCCTGCCGGCCTGCGACGAGGCGGTGCGCGCAGCGCATTCGCTGGCGGGTATCTGCCGCATCGTGGGTCTGTTGTCGGTGCGCAGTTGTGCCGAGGCACTCGAGCGTTTCCTGGCAGCGCAATCGCTCGCCGGTCGCTCGGTGCTGCCGCTGGACATCGCTGATTACGGTTTCGTGCTCGACCGGCTGACCGGCGCACTGCATCAGTTTGCGGCGGGTCAGGAGCCTGCAACCGACGACCGCATGAACGAACGCGCCGCCGATCTCGCGCGCCGCTGGTCGAGCGAGGACGAGGTCTCGGTGCCAGAGGCCGCTGCCGGCATGATGGCTTTCGAGGACGGTCTCGACCTGGATGACGAGATCTCGCTCGACGATGATGAAACCGATCGGGTCGTGGCACTCGATGACGAGCTCGATCCCGATCTTGGCCCGGTCTTCATCGAGGAAGCTGATGAACTCATGCCCCGCATCGGCGAGGCACTGACCCAATGGGCGCAGCGACCCGCCGACACCGCTGCGCCCGAATCACTGATGCGACTGCTGCATACCGTCAAGGGCAGTGCCCGCATGGCGGGTGCGATGCGGCTGGGCTCTCTGGTCCATGATCTCGAGACCGAGATTGAACAGGCGCTGGCTTTGCCGGCGGTGTCAGAGCAGGCAGTCGAATCGCTGATTGCGCGCAATGATCTGATCCTCACGGTCTATGAGGCGATCCGCAATCCGAACTCGGCCGCAGCCACCGCCGCGGCGCTGCAGGTGCTCGGTCTGCCCGATGGGGCGACGCTGACTGACGACAGGTCGCTTGCGCCTACGCAGGCTGCGCCGAATGACGGCGTACCCAACGAGCCGCTCGAGTTGAGTGACGCGATCGGGCCAGCCCCCAGGGCGCGTGACCACGCGGCGCGATCGGAGTCGCCTGCGGCCCCGGTCCAGCCGACGGCCAGCCACCCGATGATTCGCGTGCGTGCCGATCTGCTCGATCGGCTGGTCAACGAGGCCGGCGAAGTGTCGATTTCGCGTGCACGGCTCGACAACGAGATCGGTGGCATCCGTCAGTCGCTTGGCGAGTTGACCGAAAACGTCAATCGGCTGCGCTCGCAGCTTCGCGAAATCGAACTGGCGGCCGACTCGCAGATCCAGTCGCGCATTGCGCGCAACCGCGAGGTCGAGGGCGATTTCGATCCGCTCGAGTTCGACCGCTACACGCGCTTTCAGGAACTCTCGCGGATGCTGGCCGAGTCGGTCAACGACGTGGCCACCGTCCAGCAAAATGCGATGCGCAGTCTCGACGAAGCCGCCCGGGACCTGTCGCGCCAGCATCAGGTGACCCGCGAATTGCAGCAGGATCTGATGCGCATCCGCCTGGTGCAGTTCGGCAGTGTGTCCGACCGCATGTATCGCGTGGTGCGCCAGGCCGCCAAGGAACTCGGCAAGCGCGTCAACCTCGAAATCAAGGGCGGCGATGCCGAACTCGACCGTGGTGTGCTTGAGCGCATGAGCGGGCCGATCGAGCATCTGCTGCGCAATGCGGTGGCCCACGGCATCGAATCGCGCGCCGATCGGCTGTCAGCCGGCAAGGCCGAGACCGGCGAGATCTGCCTGACGGTGGGTCAGGCAGGCAGCGAGGTGACGCTGCGCTTTACCGATGACGGCGCCGGGCTCAATTATTCGCGCATCCTTGCCCGCGCCACCGAGCGGGGGCTGATCGCGGCAGGTGCCAGGCCCAACGAGCGAGAGCTTGCGCAGATGATTTTCATGCCGGGTTTCAGCACCGCGCCTGAAGTCACTGAGCTTGCCGGCCGTGGCGTCGGCATGGATGTGGTGCGTGCCGAGGTGGCCGCAATGGGTGGGCGCATCGAGCTCGATTCGACACCCGGTTTCGGCACCTGTTTCGATGTTCATTTGCCGGTGTCGCTTGCGATCGCGCAGGTGGTGCTGCTGACGGTGGGCTCGATGCGCGTGGCAGTGCCCTCGGCGCTGGTCGAGCAGGTGCTGCAGCTCAAGCCGGATGCACTGGCTGCCGGTTATGCCGATCACACGGTCCAGTGGCAGGGCGCGTCGGTGCCGCTCTATTTCCTGGGCAGCCTGCTCGAGATGGCCGAGTGCACACCGCTTGCACAGCGCTACTCGCCGGTCGTGCTGCTGCGCTCGGGCGTCGAGCGCCTTGCACTGCACGTCGACCATGTCTCGCCGAGCACCGAGGTGGTTCTCAAGAACGTCGGCCCGCAACTGGCGCGTCTGACCGGGATGGCCGGCGCGACCGTGCTGGGCAACGGCGAGATCGTCCTGATCCTCAATCCGGTCCAGATCGCCCAGAGCGGCGCGGGCCATCAGGCCGGTCAGGGTGACACCGCAGGCTTCGCGCCGACCCGCATCGAAGTGCCGCACACCGTGATGGTGGTCGATGATTCGGTGACCGTGCGCAAGGTAACCCAGCGCCTGCTCAGCCGTGACGGCTATCAGGTGGTGCTGGCCCGTGACGGCCTCGATGCGATGCGTCAGCTGCAGGACGTCGTGCCCGACCTGATGCTGCTCGATATCGAGATGCCGCGCATGGACGGTTTCGATGTCGCTCGCAAGATGCGCGAAGACGAACGCTGGAAGGGTGTGCCGATCGTGATGATCTCGTCGCGCACGGCCGACAAGCATCGCGACCATGCCTTCTCGCTCGGCGTATCGCACTTCCTCGGCAAGCCCTATGAAGAGGGCGAGCTGCTGCGCCTGGTCAAGAAGCTCACCACTGAATCGCAGCCGGTGAGCTGATGCTCAGCAGTCCTGGGCGGTGATCCTGAGGGTCGCCGCGCGGGCGGCTGGCGAAAACCGTGCGCTACAGCGGCCCGGTTGCCGGCCACAACTGCTCGGTGTCGATCGGAAACCCGAGCTCGGCAGCGGGGATGCAGGTTTCGATGCGCAGCTTTGATTCGATGCACAGGCGGTTGACCCCGTCGAGCCCGTTGGGTCCGTAGGTGGGATGCATGACCCTGACCACTGGTGCGCTCGGGTCATAGGTACGGCGGCACACCATGCCGACTTCGCCGTTGACCAGTCTGACCGGTGTACCCGGCGGATAGGGGCCGAGCACATCGCTCAGGGCCCTGCCGATCGAGGTATCGGCCACGCCGCTGGTTCGGCCGACGATGAGCTGCAGCGCCTTGTCGGGTGGTGCGCCCGGTCGATAGCCGCGCTCGGTGATCATGGCGCACCAGCGATCGGCCAGCATCAGCGCCTGTGCGGCCGGCCACAGCTGGTCGCCCGAGAGCTTGCGCGGATAGCCGGTGCCGTCGAGATGCTCGTGATGCTGCGTCACCAGTGCGAGCCACATCCGGTCTTCGAGTCCGGCGCCGCGCAGCAGTGCGACGCTGACATTGGGATGATCGAGCACCGAGGCCCGCTGCTCGGGCGACAGCGCACCGGCCTGCCCATAGAGCTGCTCCTGCAGCTCGTGCATGCCAAGGTTCATGGTGAGCGCCGCATTGATCGCTGTGCGCCGTTCGCTGGGCGAGGTGCCCATGCGGGTCAGCATGAATTCAAGCACGATGGCGGTGGCCAGCGAATGGCGAACCCCATAGCGCCCGCCGGTCAGACGCAGGGGCACCGACAGCATGGCATCGGTCTCGAGCAGGCAAAGTCTTTGCAGCAGGGTCGAGGCGGCCCTGATGTCGTCGAGCGCAATCGGCGAATTCTGGTGACCGTCGGCGATGGTCTGCAGCGAGCCATCGAGCTTGTCTCGCATCGCGCGAATGTACGCCCACGGTGTGCTCGGGGGGGCTGCCTGAGCCAGTGCGGTCGCGTCCTCGAAGGAAGTGAGTACTTCAGCCATCGGGTGAATCAGACTCGGTCGAATTCAGACAAGGGAATGACTGGCCACGAGCGGGTCGAGGCAGCCTCTTTGACAGGATCGTCTCGCGCTTGTGTCCGGATGGCCAGCCGCTTTCGGCCAGAGGGTGCCCTGTGCCGTCCGGACGGCAGGCCAGTGGGGCGGCTCAGGCGCGCCTGCAACGGTTTTCCGGCCTGCAGACAGCAGCATCCGATTGTCGGATCAGCGCCCGGCGTCGGTCTTGACAACCGAATAGCGCATCAGCGTGCGCAGCCGGGCCTGCGCATGATCGACCACCGGCGCCGGATAGTCCCGACCGATGACGCAGCCCAGGCGCACCTGGTCGACGGCCGACATGAGCCACGGCGCATGGATCTGCGCGGCCGACAGGCCGGCGAGCTGCGGCAGATAACGGCGGATGAACTGGCCCTGCGGATCGAACTTCTGCGACTGGGTGACCGGATTGAAAATGCGGAAATAGGGTTGCGCATCGCAGCCGCTCGAGGCGGCCCATTGCCAGCCGCCGTTGTTGGCCGACAGGTCGAAGTCGTTCAGATGCTGCGCAAACCAGCGTTCGCCGCGCCGCCAGTCGATGCCCAGGTCCTTGCACAGGAAGGAGGCAGTGACCATGCGCAGGCGATTGTGCATGTAGCCGCTTGAGCGGATCTGCGCTATCGCGGCATCGATCAGCGGATAGCCGGTGCGGCCCTCGCACCATGCCGCAAAGAGCGCGTCGCCGGTCTCGCCGTCTTCCCACTCGATGCGCTCGTACTCGGCTTTGAATGACTGGTTTTCGACGCGCGGATGGTGATGCAGGATCTGGAAATAGAAGTCGCGCCAGATCAGTTCTGAAAGCCAGGTGCGCGCGCCCTCGGCGGCGGGTGCATCGCCGTTGTGAAGCGCGCTTTGCTCGGCCTGCCGTGCTTCGCGCACCAGGCGGCGAATCGGCACCGTGCCGAAACGCAGATGGACCGACAGATAGGATGGGCCCTTGATCGCCGGGTAGTCGCGGGCCTCGCGGTAGCGCCCGATGCGCGGCAGGAAATCCTCAAGCAGCGCGCTGGCGGCGCGCTCGCCCGGCGTGATCGCGAGGCTTTGAAGGTCGGTCTGTGCAAAACCGATCGCGGCAAGGCTCGGCACGCCATTGACCGGGTCTGGGCCGAGTGCATCGGGGCTGTCAATGCCATCAGCATTGCGAAGCCAGGCAGGCAGCGGCGCGAGGCGGTGGTTTGCAGGGTCGCTGGCCAGATCGGCCGTGGACTGCTCGGCAATCGCGGTGTTGCCCGATGGCTGGCTATTTGGGTTACCCAGGGCCTCGAGCTTGCGCAGCCAGGCATTGCGATAGGGGGTAAAGACCGAGAAGGGGCGAGCCGCAGCCGTCAGCACCTCATCAGCCTCGAAGATCACCTGATCCTTGACCAGATGCAGTTGGCGGCCCTCGGTGCGCAGGTGTTCATCGATCTGACGGTCGCGTTCCACCGCTGCCGGTTCGTAGTCGCGTGCGGCAAAAACCGCCTGTACGCCGAGTCGTGCAGCCAGTGCGCAAATAGCGTGCTGCGACCGGTCGTGAACGACGATCAGGCCGCCGCCCGATTCACGCAGTCGCGCATCGAGTTCGCGAAGCGAACCCCAGATGAACTCGACACGACGGTCTGCCTTGCTGGCCAGCGCATCGAGAATTTCGCGGTCAAAGACAAAGGCGCAGTAAAGGCGCTCGCACGATGCCAGCGCATGGGCGAGCGCGGCATGGTCTTGCAGCCGCAGATCGCGGCGAAACCAGACGAGAGCAGCAGAGTTGGGGTCGCGGGGCATGGCGGCAGCCTTGGCAAAGCCCGCGATTGTGCGGCCCCCATCCGGCCTTTACAATCGATCGATGAGCGACATCGACGCAGCAACCAATCTGACCAATCATTTTCTGCTTGCCATGCCCGGCATGGCCGACACCAACTTTGGTGGTGCGGTGGTCTTCCTGGCCGAGCACAGCGCCAAGGGCGCGCTGGGTCTGGTCATCAACCGTCCGATGGAACTCGATCTCAAGTCGCTCTTCGAGCGTATCGACCTGACGCTTGAAATTGCGCCGCTCAGCACCTCGGCGGTGTTCTATGGCGGGCCGGTCCAGACCGATCGCGGATTCGTCCTGCATCAGCCGCTGGGTGACTGGAGCTCCACGGTCAGCGTCCATGACAGCCTGGGCCTCACCTCATCGAAGGATGTGCTTGAAGCGGTGGCGCAAGGCACCGGCCCCGAGCAACTGCTGGTCGCGCTCGGCTATGCCGGATGGGGGCCGGGGCAGCTCGAAGACGAGATCGCCCGCAATGCCTGGCTCACGGTCGAGGCCGATCCCGATGTCATTTTTGCGACGCCGGTCGAGGAGCGGCTTGCGCGCGCCTATGGTCTGCTGGGCATCAATCCGGCCTTTCTGTCGTCGGCCGCAGGGCATGCCTGAGGTGCCCCGATCGCCCGGACAGCCAAGGGAGGCATCGGCACCCCCGTCTTCAACGTCTTCAGCACCGATTCAGCCCGAGACCCTGCTCGCCTTCGATTTCGGTGTACGACATATCGGTGTGGCGCTTGGCAACACCCTGAGCGCCTCGGCGCGTCCGCTGACGCTGATCGACAGCGCGCCCACCGATCAGCGCTTTGCTCGCATTGCCGAGTTGATTCGCACCTGGCAGCCCGACCGGCTGGTGGTGGGGCGCCCGCTCGACGAAGATGGCAGCCTCACCGAGACCACCCGCCTGGCCGAGCGCTTTGCCAATCAGCTTCGGGGCCGATTTGGCCTCGCGGTCGAGGCGGTCGACGAGCGCTTCTCCAGTCGCGAGGCGCAGGCTATCATCGCCGCCACCGGGCGCCGCGGTGCGCAGAGCGTGCAGCACAAGGGCCATGACGATCCGATGGCCGCCGCGGTAATTCTGGCTCAATACCTCGACGCGTTGGGTCGCACCCAGTCGTCGCCACCTCCGGTGTCCACCTCATGAACACGCCTGCCCAGGCCCCTTCCTTCCCGGCTCATCCATCTGCTGCGCCCGATGCCGAAGCGATCTACGCAATCCTCAAAGCCGCGGTCGCCGCCTGGCTTGCCAGCCACACCGACCGCCATCCGGCGCTGGTCGGCATTCACACCGGCGGCGCCTGGGTGGCCGAGCGTCTGCATCGCGAACTGTGCCCTCAAGCACCGCTGGGCTTTCTCTCAAGTGCCTTTCACCGCGACGATTTCGCGCACCGTGGCCTTCGCACCGGCACCGGCAGCGGCGCCGGCAAGACCCGCATCGAATTCGAGGTCGCGGGCGCCGACATCCTGCTGATCGACGACATCCTCTACACCGGGCGCACGGTGCGCGCAGCCATCAACGAGCTCTACGACTATGGTCGTCCGCGCAGCGTCGAGCTGGCGGTGTTGCTTGATCGCGGCGGGCGCGAGTTGCCGGTGCAGGCCGGGCTGTGCGGTGCCGGTATTGCCTTGCAGCCCGAGCAGGGCTTCGTGCTCAGCCGGCTGCCCGAGGGCGGCTTCAGTCTGACTGTGGAGCGTGCCTGATGCGCAATCCCCAGCTCAACGACCATGGTGAGCTGCGCCATCTTCTGAGTATCGAAGGCCTGCCGCGCGACATCATCACGCACATCATGGATACCGCTTCCTCGTTTCTCGAGGTGAGCGACCGTGAGGTGAAAAAGGTGCCGCTGTTGCGCGGCAAGTCGGTCTTCAATCTGTTTTTCGAGAACAGCACCCGCACCCGGACCACCTTCGAGATCGCGGCCACGCGCCTGTCGGCCGACGTGGTCAACCTCGATGTGCGCACCTCGTCTGCCTCCAAGGGCGAGTCGCTGCTCGACACCATCGACAATCTGGCAGCGATGCATGCCGACATGTTCGTGGTGCGCCATGCGCAAAGCGGCGCGCCCTACATGATCGCCAGTCACGTTGGCCCCGATATCAATGTGATCAATGCCGGCGACGGGCGTCATGCGCATCCCACGCAGGGGCTGCTCGACATGTACACCATCCGGCACTTCAAGAAAGATTTTTCCAACCTCACCGTGGCGGTGGTCGGCGACATCCTGCATTCGCGGGTGGCGCGCAGCGACATCCATGCGCTCACGACGCTGGGGGTGCCCGAGGTGCGGGCGATCGGCCCGCTCACGCTGCTGCCGCCGGGCCTCGAGCAGATGGGCGTGCGGGTCTTCACCGACCTGCGCGAAGGGCTGAAGGATGTCGACGTGATCATGACGCTGCGGCTGCAAAACGAGCGCATGCGAGGTGCGCTGCTGCCTTCGGCGCAGGAGTTCTTCAAGCACTACGGCCTGACTGCCGAGAAGCTCGCACTCGCCAAGCCGGATGCGATCGTGATGCATCCGGGGCCGATGAATCGCGGTGTCGAGATCGAATCTTCGGTGGCCGACGGTCCGCAATCGGTCATCCTCAAGCAGGTGACCTTCGGGATTGCGGTGCGCATGGCGGTGATGAGCATTCTGGCGGGTGGCCGATGAAGATCACGATCAGCAACGGGCAGCTTGTCGATGCCGCCGCCGGGCTCGATCGCATCGGCCATCTTCATGTGGACAACGGACGCATCCTCGCCATCGATGCGCCGCCTGCGGGCTTCGTTGCCGAGCGGGTGATCGACGCCAGCGGTCTGGTGGTTTGTCCGGGGTTGATCGATCTGTCGGCGCGGCTGCGCGAGCCGGGCTTCGAATACAAGGCAACACTCGAGTCCGAGATGCAGGCTGCACTCGCCGGTGGTGTCACCAGTCTGGTGTGTCCGCCGGATACCGATCCGGTGCTCGATGAGCCGGGTCTGGTCGAGATGCTCAAGCATCGGGCGCGCAATCTCGATCAGGCGCATCTTTATCCGCTGGGTGCACTCACCGTCGGCCTGAAGGGCGAGGTGCTCACCGAGATGGCTGAGCTGGCCGAGGCCGGCTGCGTCGGGTTTTCGCAGGCCAATGAGGCGCTGGTCGATACCCAGGTGATGGCGCGCGCGATGCAGTACGCGCGCAGTTTCGGTTTCACCGTCTGGCTGCGACCCCAGGACGCGTTTCTGGCGCGCGGCGGTGTGGCGCACAGCGGGCCGGTCTCGGGGCGGCTGGGTCTGTCGGGCGTGCCGGTCAGTGCCGAGACGGTGGCCTTGCACACCATCTTCGAGCTGATCCGCAGCAACGGCTGCCGGGTTCATCTGTGCCGGCTGTCATCGGCCGCGGGTGTCGAGCTGGTGCGCTTGGCCAAGCGCGAGGGTCTGCCGGTGAGCGCCGACGTCGCGGTCCATCACCTGCATCTGACCGATGTCGATATCGGCTATTTCGATACCGCGTGTCGGGTCGAGCCGCCGTTTCGCTCGCAGCGCGATCGCGAGGCGCTCGGGGCGGCGCTGGCCGACGGCACGATCGATGCGGTCTGCTCCGATCACACGCCGGTCGACGACGACGCCAAGCTCTTGCCGTTTGGTGAGGCCGAGCCGGGTGTCACCGGGCTTGAGCTGCTGCTGCCACTCGCACTGGCCTGGGCGCAGCGTGCCGGTGTGCCGATGGCCACCGCGATTGCGCGCATGACCACCGACGCTGCCCGCATCGCCGGCTGCGAGGGTGGCAGCTTGGCGGTCGGCTCGATTGCCGATGTCTGCCTGTTCGATCCGCAAGCGCACTGGGTGGTGTCGCCCGCGACGTTACGCAGCCAGGGCCATCACACGCCGTTTGCGCAGCGCGAGCTGCAGGGGCGGGTGCGCGCGACCCTGGTCGGCGGGCGTGTGGCGTTTGGTTGAGGCCGGGCTCGCGATGCGCCGTGCGTCTGCGATGAGCCGCGTGACTGCGCGATGAGCGTCGGCTGATTCCGTGCGACGTCTCTACCGCATTCCGGCGCTGATCGCGCTGCTGCTTGGCGGCCTGGCCACGGTCTTCGGCGTGTTTCCATTGGTGGGCGATGCGCGGCGCGAATGGCTGATCGCCAACTGGTCGCGCCTGATGATGCGGGCCTGCGGCGCGGTGGTCCGCGAGATGCCGGTGCCTGGCGCGCAATCGCTCAGCGACATGCGCGGCCGGCATGGCGAGGGGCAGGGCCGCATGCTGCTGGCCAACCATATCTCGTGGCTCGATATCTTTGCAATCGACAGCCTCGCGCCGGCCTCCTTTGCCGCCAAGGCCGAGATCGCGGGCTGGCCGCTGGCCGGCACGCTGGTGTCGCGCGCCGGCACGGTCTTCATCGAGCGCGGCAAGCGGCATGCGGTGCATGGCGTGATCCGGCAGATGGGCGAGAAGCTCTCGGCCGGTCTGCGCGCGGCGGTGTTTCCGGAAGGCACGACCAGCGACGGCAAGCGGCTGCTGCCCTTTCACGGCAATCTGGTGCAGGCTGCGCTCAACACCGGCGCGCCGCTGGTGCCGGTCGGGTTGCGCTATCTCGACCCCGATGGCGAGGCGAGCCATGCGGTGATGTATGTCGGCGACACCACCTTCATGAACTCGATCTGGCGTATCACCGGCCATTCACGGCTGATTGTCGAGGTCCATGTGATGGCGCCGATCCTGCCCACCGAGGGGCTCACGCGTCAGGAGGTGGTGCGGCGGGCGCGCGCGGCGATTGGCGAGCGGCTCGGCTTGGTGATCGACGATTCGGTGCCGGAGCAACTCGCCAGGGTGCGGGCGGCGTGAGTTGTGTATGGGGTGGTCGTAAGGTGTGAGCCTGAATTGACCGTGGAGTCCGATTTACCGAATAACCCGGATCCCGATCATCTCCGAACGTTTTATCTGGACACAGAAAGCATCGCCCCTGCAAGAACTTCCGATTCTGAACGCATGAGCGAATGATTGCTCTGGCTGTCTGTAAACGGTGATTTACGAATTGCTTAAGAACCTTTACTCAGGAAGAAACTCTATTTCCGGGTATTCCTGAGTTTCGGGCATAGCACCAGAGAGTTCAATTCCTTCATACAGGGAATCAATGGCCAGAAACTGCTTGAGCCAGCAGATCCATGACTCTCGATTGCTGCTGTTCAGTCAGCCCCAGCCACAGAGGCAAGCGAACCAGACGTTCGGATTGTCGATCTGTGATGTCAAGCGTCCCATGAGTCCTGCCATAACGTTTCCCGGCGGGCGACGAGTGAAGGGGCACGTAGTGGAAAACAGCCCCGATGTCATTGCGTCTGAACTCATCCAGGACTTTTCTTCGATCAATCTGCGGGTCGAGCAGCACGTAGTACATGTGCGCATTGTGCTGGCAACCGTCGGGCACGATCGGCCGACGTAGAAGCCCTTTGGATTCGAGCGGCTCAAGCAAATCATGATACCGATGCCAACTTTTCAGACGCTCCTCTGTGATTCGATCAGCTTCCTCTAGCTGCGCTGCAAGAAACGCAGCAATCAACTCCCCGGGAAGGAACGAAGACCCCACTTCCTGCCAAGTGTACTTATCAACCTCGCCTCGAAAAAAACGGCTGCGGTCAGTCCCTTTTTCCCGGATGATTTCGGCCCGCAGCGTCAGTTCAGGATCATTGACCAGCAACGCCCCGCCTTCACCTGAGATAACATTCTTCGTCTCGTGGAAACTGTAGGCGCCCAGATCACCGATACTTCCCAGAACGCGGCCTTTATACGTGGCCATCACACCTTGCGCCGCGTCTTCGACGACTTTCAGATTCCGGCGCTTCGCGATTGACATGACCGTATCCATTTCGCAAGACACACCTGCGTAGTGGACAGGGGCTATTGCGCGCGTGCGAGGCGTAATGGCAGCCTCGATCAAATGTTCATCAAGGTTCAGTGTATCTTCCCTGATATCCACGAACACTGGGACACCGCCTCTCAAAACAAACGCATTTGCTGTAGACACAAATGTATATGAGGGCATGATGATTTCGTCGCCTGGCTGAATATCCAGCAGCAGCGCCGCCATCTCCAGAGCACCGGTGCATGAATGTGTCAGCAAAGCCTTGTTGCAGCCCGTCCGCTCCTCAATCCATTGATGACAACGCTTGGTAAAGGGGCCGTCACCAGCCAGGCGACCATTAAAGTGGGCCTCGGCTATGTAATATAGCTCCTTGCCCGTCATATGTGGCCAATTAAATGGGGTGCGCTGATCGTTCATATTATGCTTAACATTTTAAATTTTCCTGGCAACAACAAGCCTCGATCCGCCTGCTGGAAAATCAAGCCCTCTTTTTATTAGCGCCAGCTCGAAGTTGAGCATACCGGAAAATAAAGCGTTGAGCCAGGGTGAGAGCGCTAGCTCTGCCTTGGAATCAAATTGCATACCTGACACTCTCTTCTGGAGCAGTCTGGAAATCATCATGGCAGGAAGGAGTGACGTTACGAAAGATGTGCTCCTAATCAAGCGGAATCCTGCTCGCTCGATCTTTCTATGGAGATCTGCAGCTGTATAACGTCGTTCATGCAAAGCATATTCATCTGTCGGGCTCCAAAGCCACTCATGTTGAGGAACGGTGAGCAACATCCACCCTTCGGGTTTTAAACTCGCACACATTTGCCGGAGCACAGCCTCGTCCTCCTTTATATGCTCTATAACGTCGAAGGCGCCGACGACGTCAAATTCGCTCTCAAAAGGTATCTTTCTGGCGTCCATCTGCATGAATCTTGCAGAAGGCAGGCGTGCAGCAGCGAAACCGAGTCCGGCTATGAAAATTTCGCTGCCGAATAGTCTGGAGCGTGGAAATTTCTTCGATAAGCCAGACAACACATATCCAGTGCCGCAGCCAACTTCGAGAAAGGACTCGAAATTCGGGCAATACTTTTC
>CAMCXH010000093.1 GCA_945883285.1 Bordetella parapertussis
CAGAGGCGGCACCCACCGACAGACACATGACCAAGGTTTTCAACAGACCAGAAAACGACATTTTCCGGTCTGCGCTGCAGCGACTAAAAATCGAAAACAAATATTTTTTTTCAGCCAGTGTGAAGTGCATGGGGGCGTGAAGGCGCATGTCGTCCGTCTCCTGATTGGTAACGGCCGCCATGATAGCTGAGCCACTCACCCTGACAGCCCCCGTGCGGATTACTTGATCTCAACCAGATCCGGCAGCCCCCACTGCTTCTTGAAGTAGGGTTCGGTCGGACCATAGAGGCGAAAGTAGGTGAACCAGCCCTTGCCTGGAACGGTCTGCACGAAATTGTCGTTGGCGCCAGCCGGCTTGGTCGGCCCGAAATAGAGGTCGACCGAGCCATCGGCGTTCTTCACCAGACCGTCCTTGCGCGACGAGATGTCGGCTGCACCCTGGGGCGTTTGCAGCGGCGCGCGCGTGAGGTTGTCGTAGAGGGTGAACGACCAGAACTGCTTGACCGGCGCATCCGGCGGCACGCGCAATTTATAGCGCTTGGCGCCGTCGAGCCAGGCACCTGCCCCGTCCTTGGCGGTTTCGAGATAGACCTGCCCGAAGCCCACGGTGCGCCCCTGCATGCCCAGGGTGTTGCCGATCGCTTCATAGAACCAGGACGCCCGCTCGTCGAGCTGCGAGAAACCCTTGGCCTGCTGGTCGAGCTCGACCATGTTCGAGTATTCCCACTGCGTGCCGGCAAAAACCGTCGAACCCGGGAAACGCTTTTCGAAGGCATTGGTGCGAGCCATCAGTTCGCCGGTGACAGCCGCCTCGCCCAGGATCTTCTTCTGGCGATCGGTTGGCGCAAAGGGCTTGCCTTTTTCGATGCCGATCGAGCGCAGCATCGCGTAGAAATAGCCATCACGGAGTTCCGGCGGTTCGGGCTCGAGCACGTCCTTCAACTGCTGGTAATAGCTGATATCGCTTGGCTGCCATGAGGCCCATTCGCGGCCACCCACCGGGACATAGTTGGTCACGCCCGGCTTGGCGCGATCGGCCCAGGCATAGAGGCGATGCTTGCGGACCGTCGCTTCGGCCTCGGCGCGGTCGGCAGACAGGCCGCGCGTACCGAACCAGATCTGGTTGGACGGCGAGCGCACGACGGTATAACCGGGCGCCTTCACCTCGGCCCCACCCGGCGGCAGGATCAGATACTTTCCGCCTTTGCCTTTGTCGGGGCCGGTCTGACCCATGTCGGTAATCGGTCTTTGCCAGATGTCGTTCACACCGCCCGCCGTAGCGCCCGCGGGCACCTCGACCACCAGCGGGCCCTTCTCGGCCATGTTCCAGAAGCTGAAGGCATAGAGCGTGGTCAGGTTGGGCGTGAGCATCCCGGCCTTGTCCTTCAAGGACTGATACAGGACGATCTCACCGTCCTTGGCGCCGAAGTTCTTCAGATGGGCCTGATGCAGGTTGTGAAAGCCGACCGCAGGCAGGCCCCACAGAAAGATCTGGGAGGCTCGCTGATAGTCCATCTCGTCATAGAGCTTCTCGACGGCAGCCTTGGACGGATAGCCGTTTTCGAGCTGCAGCGTGCCCATGCGGGTTGTGATGGGCTGGGCCAGGGCGGCCGAGCTGAGGGACAGCGCGGCGCAGACCGCCAGCGATACGGACAAGCCAAGACGCACAGAACAGGTCATTGAAGTACTCACGGAAGCGTTGCGGATGAGGGTTGTCGGTCTCGTTGCGGCTTACTTGATCTCGACCAGAGGCGGCAGAGTCCAGCTGCCATCGATCAGACCCGCCTTCGGGCCGTAGAAGCGCGCGGCGAAGAAAAAAGGTCCCTTGGGCGTGGGTAACCAATTGGACGCCTTGTCGGGGCCAGGGTTGTCGCTGGTCAGATAGATTTCGAGCGAGCCGTCGGCACCCCTCTTCAGGCCCTCCGTGCGATCGCCGACCGAGTAGCGATTGATCGGATTGGCTACCAGAAAGCGCTCGGGCAACTTGTACATCGTGATCGACCAGAAGATGTCGACCGGCGGCAGCTGACCAGGCTCAAAGCGCAGCAGCCATTTCCGGTTGCCGTCGAGCACCTTGCCATCGGAGCTGGTCTGCTGGCTGGCGTAGACCGCCTCCTCTTTCGTATTGGCATAGATACCGAGCATGGCGCCGATCGAGCGGCGCATCACGTAATCACTGCCGAGTTGCTCACGTGAGCCGAACATGAACTTCGAGTCTTTCTCCGCAAGTGCCCTGTCGGTGAGCTCCTTTTTCGCGGCCTGCACGCCCGACTCGATCGCCGCCCGCGTATCGGGCGACAGCGCATTCGGATTGAAGGACCGGCCGGCACCGATCCCGATCCTGGAGAAGCGCTCGAATTGCGCCTGCTCCGAGGGCACGGTCGGCATATAGGGCAGCATCGCATTGAGGTAGCCGATGAAGCCGATGCCTTCGGCCTTGTCCTTGTCCCAGGGCGGCAGAACAATCGGCGCAAGCGGCGCGGGCGCCGGCTTTCCGGTGAAAGTCGACAAGGGCGTGATCCGGTACTGCGCCTGCAGGGCCTGCAGCGCCGGAATATCGTCGGCGCCATTGAGCTGGGTGCGGGTCAGCGTGCCCACGATCTCGGTCTCGGCGCGAAACACGCCGGTGATGCCGTTGGGCACCTCGCCCTTCCAGCGCGGGCCGGCAAAGAGATAGTTGCCCGCCTGACGACCGGTGGTGCGCACGCCGGTGTAGGCGAAATTGTGGGTGTAGAGGTCGAACCACTGGTTCACGTAATAGCGTGGCGCGGGCACCGCCGGCAGTGAAATCACGATCGGCTCGGCACGCAGATCAAGCCATGCCCAGGAGTAAGGCGTGTCGTTGTTCGGCGAAACAATGTCGGTGTCGGCCGGCGTGTTCAGGCGCGAGTAATTGCGAAAGCGGTTGAAGCCGCCGACATAACCCGGGAACTGCGGATTCAGGGTCTGGTTGTAGAGCGTCTGATAACCCTGGATCGGCGCATAGGCATAGAGCCAGGCCTCCTTGGCAATCGCCTCGATGTTCTTCATCTGCGCGGTATCGGTGGCCGGACTGGCTGCTGACACCGAGGATGCAGAGGGGAGCAGCGTGGGCGAGGTCGAACAGGCGGCCAGCAAAGCGAGTGCCCCGGTCAACAGGATCGATCGCAGCGGATTGGAGAGGATCATCGTAACTCCATTAGCAGTGGCAATTCTTCGGTGCGGGCGCGAGCCTGACGCATCCCGCGGGTATAGCGCAATGCCATGATGGCTATTGATTTCATGCGAATTGGGTATATTCGGGCATTACATCCGCTGGCGATTCACCATGCAGATCGATCTGCGACTCCTGCGTCAGGCGCAGGCACTCGCCGAATACCGCAGCTTCACTCGCGCCGCCGAAGCCCTGAACATCGCGCAACCCTCGCTCAGCCGGGGCATCAAGGAGCTCGAAGCTCGGGTTGGGTTGCCGCTCTTCGAGCGTCTGCGCTCGGGCCACCAGCCAACCGACTTCGGTCGGGTTTTCCTGGAGCACGCCTCAGGTCTGCTGGCAGGCTTCGAAGATCTGGAACGCGATGTCGCGCAGACCAAGGGCCTGGGCACCGGCGAGTTAACCGTGGGTTTCGGTGCCTATGCCGCCGAGATCCTCGCCGCGAGCTTTGCGCCCCGGTTCGCAGCCGAGCATCCATCGGTGCGACTTCGCATCCGCATGGAAGACCCGACATCAATGGCGCGCCTGCTGCGCTCGCGAAGCATCGACGTCGCGGTGTGCGAATCAAGTGTCATGGCTGCCGATGAGGCCATCGACATCATCGACACGCTCGAGCCGGTGCCAGGCCATGTCATCGTGCGGGCGAGTCACCCACTGGCCAGACTGAAAGACGTGGAGATCGCCGACATCCTCGCTTATCCCTATGCGCAGGTGGTGATGCTGCCGGCACGCGTTCTGAAGCCGATCCTGGCTGCACGACGCGATTTGCCGATGCCGACCTTTCCGGCAATCGAATGCCCGTCCTTCAGTCTTGCCGCGAGGATCGTCGCCTCGACCGACGCCTTCACCTTCGCCTCGCTCGGCATGGTTCGGGACGAACTCGACGCGGGACGCGTCGCCCCGCTGATGCAGGCCGACTGGATGCACGCAAAGTGGTGTATCGCCCGTCTGCGCAAGCGTGTGTCCTCGGCCTCGATGCAGGACATGGTCGAGGCGCTGAGACAGGCGCATCGAGAAGCCCTGGATGCGGAAACGGCATTGCGCGCACGCTGGTGCCGTCAAACTCGATCAGGACACCCAAAAAATCGGGCTGCCTGAGCAGCCCGATCGATCCTGCGAAGCGGCTCTGAGGAATCAGGCCGCAGCGGTCGGCTCCGCAGGTGCTGAGGGTGCAGCCGCCGCGGCATCGGCCGCCGCAGCCTTCATCGACAGGCGCAGACGACCTTTCTCATCGGCCTCGAGCACCTTCACCCGCACGGCCTGGCCTTCCTTGACATAGTCGCCGACCTTCTCGACTCGCTCATTGGCGATCTGCGAGATGTGCAGCAGGCCGTCGCGACCCGGCAGGATCTGGACGATCGCACCGAACTCCAGCAGCTTGAGCACCGTACCTTCATAGACCTTGCCGATCTCGACTTCGGCGGTGAGATCTTCGATCCGCTTCTGAGCCCGCTTGGCCGCCTCGGCATCGATGGCGGCGATCGTGATGTTGCCGTCGTCCTTGATGTCGATGGTGGTGCCGGTCTCTTCGGTAATCGCGCGGATGGTCGCACCACCCTTGCCGATCACGTCGCGAATGCGCTCGGGGTTGATCTTCATGGTGTACATGCGCGGCGCGAAATCGGACAGTTCGGTGCGGGCACCTTCCATCGCGGTGCGCATCTTCTCGAGGATATGCAGCCGGCCTTCACGCGCCTGGGCGAGTGCGACCTGCATGATTTCCTTGGTGATGCCCTGGATCTGGATATCCATCTGCAGCGCAGTAATGCCGGTGTCGGTACCGGCCACCTTGAAGTCCATGTCGCCGAGGTGATCTTCGTCGCCCAGGATGTCGGTGAGCACCGCAAAGCGGTTGCCATCCTTGATCAGACCCATGGCGATACCGGCAACATGCTTGTCGATCGGCACACCGGCATCCATCATCGCCAGACAGCCGCCGCAGACCGACGCCATCGAAGACGAGCCATTGGACTCGGTGATCTCGGAGACCACCCGCATCGAATAGGCAAACTGCTCGACCGGCGGCACCAGGGCGGCCAGCGCGCGCTTGGCAAGACGGCCATGCCCCACTTCACGACGCTTGGGCGCGCCGAACCGTCCGGCCTCACCGGTGGCAAAGGGCGGCATGTTGTACTGGAGCATGAAGCGATCGCGGTATTCACCGTTGATCGAGTCGATGATCTGCTCGTCGCGAGCGGTGCCCAGTGTGGCCACTACCAGCGCCTGGGTCTCGCCACGGGTAAAGAGCGCCGAGCCATGCGCACGCGGCAGCACGCCGGTGCGAATCGAGATCGGGCGAACCGTGCGGGTATCGCGGCCATCGATGCGGGCTTCGCCCGACAGGATCTGGCTGCGAACGATGCGCGACTGCAGCTCGAAGAGGATGTTGCCGAGCTCATTGGCATCGGGTGCCGGCTGGCCGGCTGCAGCCGCTTCGGCGATCACGGTCGCCTGGGCCGACTTCTCGAGGGTGCGGATGAGCTGGCTGCGCTCCTGCTTGTTGCGGGTGCGATAGGCATCGCGCATGCCGGTCTCGGCCAGCGCCGAGATGCGGGCAATGAGCGCCTCATTGCGGGCCGGCGGCTGCCATTCCCATTCGGGCTTGCCGGCAATCTCGACCAGTTCATCGATCGCCTTGATGACTGACTGCATCTGTTCGTGGCCATAGACCACTGCGCCCAGCATCACATCTTCGGGAAGCTGGTTGGCTTCGGACTCGACCATCATGACCGCCGAATCGGTACCGGCAACGATCAGATCGAGCTTGCTGGTCTTGAGCTGCGTGGCAGTCGGATTGAGCAGGTACTGGCCGTCGACATAACCGACGCGAGCCGCGCCGATCGGGCCATTGAAAGGCAGACCGGAAATCGCCAGCGCAGCCGAGGTGGCGATCATCGCCGGAATATCGGAATCGACCTCAGGATTGCTCGACATCACATGCACGATGACCTGCACTTCGTTGTAGAAGCCATCGGGAAAGAGCGGTCGGATCGGACGATCGATCAGACGGCAGGTGAGGATTTCCTTTTCGGTCGGACGACCTTCGCGCTTGAAAAAGCCACCGGGAATACGACCCGATGCATAGAACTTCTCGACATAGTCGACGGTCAAGGGGAAGAAATCCTGACCGGCCTTGACCGATTTGGCACCGACCACGGTGGCCAGCACCACGGTGTCGTCCATGCTGACCATCACGGCGCCACTGGCCTGACGGGCGATCTCACCGGTTTCCATGGTCAGCGTGTGCTGACCCCATTGAATGGTTTTCTTTGCGATATCGAACACTTGTTTTTTCCTCTATTTGGTCAATGACCCGCGCGATCGTTCGGCGGCGCGGTTCGCCTCGATGTCAGACAAACTGAAAACAAAAATGCCCGCCATGAACGACGGGCATCGAGACGTCAAGCCAGCGGGCGGCACCCTGTTTCGACCGCTCCCGAAGGCTCGTGTCGAAGGGCACTGCCCCGGCAAACGTCATTACTTGCGCAGACCCAGGCGCTCGATCAGCGCCTTGTAGCTCGGCGGGCTGGTGCCCTTGAGATAGTCGAGCAGCTTGCGACGGCGGCTGACCATCTTGAGCAGACCACGACGCGAGTGGTGGTCTTTGGTGTGGGTCTTGAAGTGACCCGTCAGCTCATTGATGCGAGCAGTGAGCAGGGCGACCTGAACTTCCGGAGATCCGGTGTCGTTCTGGGCGCGCTGGTAATCGGCGACGATCTTCGCCTTGTCGATTTCAGCAACGGACATGATTTCCCTTGATTGACTTGCGGCCGCGCCGGGATGCGCGCCGTGCAAAGTGGCGTCTGCGTCGGTCACAAGACGTTCACAGACCTTACAAACGTAAAGCCCGATAATGTTACGTGAATTTGAATGCCGTCGCAATCAGCCCCGGGCCCTGATCGGCAGTCTTGTCAAGTCGTTACCACTTGCCGAATACCCTCGCTTTCGACTGTCAACCCGATGCGTCTGCAATGAACCGATCGATCCTGATTCAGTCTGTCCTCGACTATCTGCCAGGCATCCGGACCCTGCTGACCTATCGCCTTGCCGATCTGCCGGATGACGTTCGCGCCGGCCTGACGGTCGCAGCGATTGCCCTGCCAATCAGCTTTGCCAATGCCCAGATTGCCGGTTTCAGTCCGATTGTCGGGCTGTATTCGTTTCTTCTGCCGATGGCGGTCTATTTTCTTCTGGGCACCTCGAGGCACCTGATTATCGGCCCCGATGCCGCGACAGCCGCCCTGGTCGCCTCGGCAATCGGCCCGATGGCCGCAGGCGACCCTCAGCTCTATGCAGCCTTGGCGATGACGCTCGGACTGATGGTGGGGGTGATCTGCATCGTGGCGAGTCTGATGCAGCTCGGCGGCATCGCCGATTTTCTGTCGAGACCGATCCTGATGGGCTTTTTGCACGGCATCGCCATCGCGCTGATCGTCGGTCAGATACCGACGATCATGGGATTTCAAGGTACAGCCTCCGATTTCATCCCGTCGGTGCTCGAGATCGCCCGCAACATCGCCAATGTCCAGCCATGGACATTGGGGCTGAGCGCGATCTGCGCTGCGATGTTCGTCGGGCTGGCGCGGCGGTTTCCGAAGGTGCCGGCTGCGCTCGCGCTGATGGCTGTCAGCGCATTGCTGGTTGCGGTCTTCGATCTCGAGTCCAAGGGAGTCACCACTATCGGGTCGATGGCGGGCGGGCTGCCCAAGCTCAGTTTTGACGGTTTCAAGCCCGAATTTTTGAAGCAATTGCTCGGTGTGGCGGTTGGCGTTGCGACCGTCAGTTATGCCGGGGTCATCCTGGACGGACGGGTGTTTGCCACCCGAAACCAGTACGACATCAATCCGGATCGCGAATTTGCGGCGCTCGGCGCCTCACAGATCGCCTCAGCGGTTTCAAACGGTTTCTGTGTCGGGAGCCTCGATTCGGGCGCACCGCTGGTGGAGGCAGCGGGAGGTCGCACGCAGCTGGCTGGCCTGATCTCAGTGGGTGCGATGATCGTGGTGGTCAGCCTGTTCATGCCCCTGCTTGGATACGTACCGCGTTGCGCGCTGGCAGTGATCGTACTGAGCGCTGCCTGGGCGATGACCGACCTGCCTTACCTGCGCAATCTGCTGCGCATGTCGCGTGAGGAGTTCGTGGTTGCGATGGTTGCCATGCTGGGGGTCATCCTGCTTGGCGCGGTCGACGCAATCGTGATGGCGGTCGGCCTGGCCCTGCTTCGATTCTTGCGCCAGACATCTCGACCCAAAGTCGAGATCCTTGGCAAGGTCAAGGACACCAGCAGCTATCACGCCATTGACAGACACCACAATGCCAAGCTGATCGATGGGCTGGCAATCCTCAGGTTCAGCGCACCCATCGTCTTTTTCAATGCGCCCTACTTTCGAAAGTCAACTCGATCGGCTGTCAAAAAGGCCGGCCCCCACCTGAACTGGCTGATCCTTGACCTGATTCCGGTCAGCCAGATTGATGTCACCGGCTGGCACATCCTGATCGAGCTGACCCGGGAACTCGATACCGAAGGAATCAGGCTCATTTTCGCCGGGCGGCAAAGCGAAGTACGCGACTTTGCCCAGCGCGAAGGCATCGACGACGCGTTTCTGACAGGCCGGATGTATCCGACGATCGACCTTGCGGTCAAAGCCTTTCAGGCCGAGTTTGGCAAGCCGAAGCAGGCTGCGTCCGCAAAACACTCGAAGGATGGACCCGAGGCACCGGCCTAGATCAAGGCCAGGCCGGCAGCTCAGGCCATTGGTGAGTTCGGACGCTTATTGCATGAACCAGCCGTGGCTGACGGTAATCGACTGGCCGGTGAGCGCGTTGGTCGGAAATGCGCTGAGAAACACCGCGGTTTGCGCGACATCCTGGACCGTCGTGAACTCGCCATCGACGGTGTCCTTGAGCATCACATTCTTGATGACCTCGGCTTGCGTGATGCCAAGGGTCAAGGCCTGCTCGGGAATCTGCTTCTCGACCAGTTGCGTCCGCACGAATCCCGGACAGATCACATTCGAGCGGATGCCATGGGCAGCCCCCTCCTTGGCGACCACCTTGGCCAGACCGAGCAGACCGTGCTTGGCGGTGACATAAGGCGCCTTCAGTGGGGACGCAAGGTGCGAATGCACCGACCCCATGTAGAGCACCGAGCCGCCTCGCTTGCCGGCGATCATGGCGCGCATCGCCGCGCGGGTACACAGGAAGGCGCCGTCGACATGAATGGCCATCAGGCGCTTCCAGTCATCAAACTTGAAATCGACAATCGCACTGATGATCTGAATGCCGGCGTTGCAGACCATCACATCCAGGCCCCCGTAGGCCGCCACGGTCTGCGCCACGCCGGCATCGACCTGCGCCTCATCGGTGACATTCATGGCAACCGCCATGGCGGTGCCGCCGGCTGCGGTGATCTCGGCAGCGGTAGCCTGACCGGCTTCGAGCGAGAGGTCGGCGATGCACACTTTGGCGCCCTCGCGCGCGAATTCGATGGCAATGGTCTTGCCGATACCGTTGGCGGCACCGGTGATGAGGGCGACTTTGTCTTTCAACTGCATGGCGAAACTCCTGTTGAGGGGCTGGTCGGAGGCGGGTCAGATTTCTCGTTGTCGGCACGACCGTTGCCACGCTGTTGGCTTGAGCGCCGATCGACCGCGATCCTACCAATCGCCACCCTGATCTCAGGCAGTGGCCACATTCTTTGTCATGATCGCGGTTTGCGCCATTGTGGCCCGCCGCTTGCTGCCTCGCAGAATCACCATGCCCACAACGACTGTCCTCAACCTTGCCGCCTACCGCTTCTGGCCAATCGACGAGCCGCAATCGGTCCGCGTGCAACTGTTCGAACGCGGACAGGCGCTGGGCATCCGGGGCACCATCCTGGTCAGCAGCGAGGGCTTGAATGCGGTACTGGCCGGGCCCGAGCAGGACTGCCGGGACATGCTGGCGACCATGCGCGGATTGCCGGGGTTTGCACCGATCGTGGCCAAGGAAAGCTGGTCGCAGACGATCCCGTTTCGACGCTTCAAGGTGAAGGTCAAGCGCGAAATCATTCGCATGGACCATCCGACGATCCGCCCGGTCGAGGCACGCGCACCGACCGTCGACGCGCCGACGCTGGCGCGCTGGCTTGACCAGGGTCACGACGATGCACATCGGCCGGTGGTCCTGCTCGATACCCGCAACGGGTTCGAGGTCGACCATGGCGGCTTTGCCGGCGCGCTCGACTGGCGTCTGAACCAGTTCACCGAGTTTCCGAAGGCGCTCGCCGAACATCGCGAGGCGCTTGAGGGCAAGACCGTGGTGACCTACTGCACCGGTGGCATCCGGTGCGAAAAAGCAGCGCTCTACATGCAGTCGGTGGGCTTGCCGGATGTACTGCAACTGGAGGGCGGCATCCTCAACTATTTCGAGTTGACCGATGGCCGCCACTACCAGGGCAGCTGCTTTGTCTTTGACGAGCGCGAGGCGCTCGCCCCCGACCTGTCAGCGATCAGGCATCAAACATGATCACGTTGCGGGCGACGCCACCCGCTTTCATGGCCGCAAAACCCTCGTTGATCTGCTCGAGTTTCAGGCGCCCGGACACCAGGTGCTGCAGCGGCAGACGTCCCTGCTGATAGAACTCGATCAGGCGCGGCATATCGATACGAAAGCGGTTGGAGCCCATCATCGAGCCCTGAATACGACGCTCGCGAAGGAAGTCGGCGCCGTGCAGTTCGATTTTCGTGCCGAACGGGATCATGCCGATGATGGTCGCGGTACCGCCCGGACGCAACATTGCGAAACACATCTCGGCGGTCTGCTTCAGACCGATGCACTCAAAGGAATAGTGCACGCCGCCCTGGGTGAGCTCGATGATCTCTTTGGCGGCCTCATCCGTCGCAAGCACGCCATCGGTGGCGCCGAAGGTCTTGGCGAGTTCGAGTTTGCCGGGGTCTTTATCGACCGCGATGATGCGCGTGGCGCCGGCAATCTTGGCGCCATTGACAGCCGCCAGTCCGATGCCGCCACAGCCCACGACCGCGACGGTCGAGCCGGGTTCGATCTTGGCGGTGTGCACGATCGCGCCATAACCGGTAATCACGCCGCAGCCGATCAGTGCTGCCAGATCCATCGGCATGTCGGGGGTGATTTTTACCAGCGCATGCTCGTGCACCAGCATCTGCTCGGCGAACGACGACAGGTTGGTGAACTGGTTGAGGTGCTCGCCCTTCCAGCGCAGCCGCTTGGCCTTGCCGGGCGGGATCTTGACTTCAGGGGTCTGGCAAATCGACATATGGCCGGTCAGGCAGTACTCGCAATGGCCGCAAAACACTGACAGGCAGCTGATGACATGGTCACCGGGCTTCAGATAGGTAACGTCGCGGCCGACCTTCTCGACGATGCCTGCCGACTCGTGACCGAGCACTGCGGGGACCGGGAACGGATACTTGCCTTCGATGAAGTGCAGATCGCTGTGACACAGGCCTGCCACGGCAGTGCGGACCAGCACTTCACGCGGGCCGGGGTTTTCGATCTCGACATCCTCGATCGTCAGGGGCTGGTTCGGGGCATGGAATACGGCGGCTTTCATCGGGTCTCCTCTCTGTGTGTGTCGTTGTCGTCGCAGGCTATCTCGGGAACTCAGTGCTGGCCCTCAGTGCTGGCCCTCAGTGCTGGCCCTCAGTGTTGTCCTTCAGTGTTGTCCTTCAGGCAGTTTCACGACCAGGCCGTCGAGCTCGGCAGACATCGCAATCTGGCAGCACAGGCGCGAGTTGTCTTCGGTGCCGGCTGCAAAGCTGAGCATGCTCTGCTCCATCTCGGTGCGTGAGCCGGTGAGCGCGAGCCAGGCCGGATCGACATACACATGGCAGGTCGCGCAAGCGCATTCACCGCCGCAGTCGCCATCGATACCGGGCACGCCGTTGTCGACGGCGCCCCGCATGACCGATGTGCCCAGCGGCACGTCGATGGTGTGTTGTTTCCCGGAAAATTCAATGTAAGTCACTTTGGCCATGGGAGTTTCCTTGTGATGCGAAAGAAAGAGACGGTCAGGCCGCCCCTGGAACCGATTCGATGATTTGCTTGACCGCCAGCGCAGTATCGGCGGCGCGGGCAGGGTCGATGACCTGGCGGGCGGTCACCCATTGTCGGGCCGCGGCGAACTCGGCCGGCGAGTTGACCGCCTCCAGCGCCTGCAGGCGGTTGTCGGCATCGAGGTGAAAGACCGCAAAGCGAGCCGTGGCAGGATCCCCGCGAACGACTGTTTTGGCAACATCGAGCGACAGACCCGCGATCTGCAGGCGAAGGTCGTATTGCTCGGACCAGAACCACGGGGCTTCAGCCGCCGGCAGCGGCTTGCCGCACAGACGAGCGACCACCTGGCGCGCCTGCTCGAGTGCGTTGGGGACGCTCTCGAGACGCACCGTTCGACCATAGCGCGGCACTGGGCGCTGTGTGCAGTCGCCGATCGCGAAGATGGCGGGGTCACTGGTGACCGCATGCTCATCGACCACGACACCGTCACGACAAACCAGCCCGGCGTCGAGCGCCAATGCATCGTTGGCGAGCGCGCCGATTCCGACCAGCGCGACATCGCAGGCGACGGTCTCGCCACCGTCGAGCATCACACCATTGACTTTGCCGGCAGCGGTCGCAAATCCGGCGACGCTCGCAGCCAGCATCAGGGTCACGCCCTTTGACCGATGGAAATCAGCAAAAAATGCCGACAGGGCCTGACTTGCCACCCGGGCGAGCAGTCGCTGCTCGCGCTCGATGACCACGACTTCAGCGCCGAGGCCGCGTGCCGTGGCCGCGACCTCCAGGCCGATGTAACCGCCGCCGACCACCGCAAGGCGAACGCCCGGCCCGAGTCTTGCGCGCAGCGCCTGCGCATCGGCTTCGGTGCGCAACTCGACGATGCCGTCGGTATCGATGCCCGGCACATTGAGGCGACGAAGTGTCGAGCCGGTAGCCAGCACGAGATGCTCGTAGGCAATGGTCTCGCCATTGTCCAGATGCACGCGTGCAGCAGCGCGATCGACACCGGCAACCCGGGTCGACAGCCGCAGGTCGATATCGTGCTCGGCATAAAAACTGGCCGGACGCAGCAGCAGCCCCGCGGGATCGGCCTCGCCCTTGAGCCAGGCCTTGGACAGAGGCGGGCGCTGGTAAGGCGGCAGCGGCTCGGCACCGATCAGGCGAATGGGAGCGGTGTAGCCACCCTGCCGCAGGCCCGCTGCGAGCGTGCCGGCGGCATGGCCGGCGCCAACAATGACGACCCCGTCAGCCCTCACGCGGCACGCGAAGGAATACGCACGGACATCGAGCTGAAACCATGGACGAAGACGGAGGCCACACGCTGCGGCTCACCGACGACCTCGATCGTGGGGAATCGCTTGAGGGCTTCTTCCCAGAGGATCTGCAATTGCATTTCAGCCAGGCGGTTGCCCACGCAGCGATGGATGCCGAATCCGAAGGACAGGTGCTGACGCGCGCGGGGACGATCGATGATGAAGGCATCGGGATTGTCGATGACTTCATCGTCGCGGTTGCCCGAGATGTACCACATGACGACCTTGTCACCCTTGCGGATCTGCTTGCCGCCGAGCTCGGTATCGACAAGCGCTGTGCGTCGCATATGCGACAGAGGCGTCTGGTAACGGATGATTTCGGAGACCGCACTCGGGATGAGTTCGCGGTTGGCGCGCAGCTTGGCGTACTGGTCGGGGTTCTGGTGCATGAACAGCAGGCCGCCGCTGATCGAATTGCGGGTGGTGTCATTGCCGCCCACGATCAGCAGGACCAGATTGCCCAGAAACGCCTGCGGCGTCATGTTGCGGGTGGCCGGCGCATGCGCGAGCATCGAGATCAGATCATTGCCCGGATCGGCGTTGACCCGCTGGTTCCAGAGCCGGGTGAAGTAGGCCAGGCACTCATGGAGGATCGCGTCGCGTCGCGCCCAGGCCTCGGCATTGCCATCCTGAGGCGGGCTGGTCGCGATGTCGGACCAGTAGGTGAGCAGGCGGCGATCCTCGAAGGGAAAGTCAAAGAGCGTGGCCAGCATCTGCGTGGTCAGTTCGATCGAGACCTTGTCGACCCAGTCGAAGGTTTCGCCGATCGGCAGACTGTCGAGAATCGCGATCGCCCGCGAACGGATCGTGGCTTCGAGCTTGGCCAGGTTGCCGGGTGCCACGATCGGGCTGACTGCCTTGCGCTGCTCATCGTGTATGGGCGGATCCATCGAGATGAAGCTTGGGCGGCGCATCTGCAT
>CAMCXH010000094.1 GCA_945883285.1 Bordetella parapertussis
ATCTGGTGCAGGGTTTTTTCGATGGGCGTTTTTCCGAAGACGACAAGAACCAGCTGATCGCCGCGGCACGTGCCCATGCCCTGGCGCAGGCGCAGGGGCTGGCCGAGCGCTATCGCGCGCAGGTCGAACGATCGGCGTTCAACACGCTGGCATTGCTGGTGCGCCCGCTCGGCTACTCGAATCTGGAGGTCCGCTTCGCACCGAAGCAGGAGTTGTCCACCGATGTCGGCATGGCCGCGCTCACACAGAGCGATCCGGTGATTGCGATGCCCGCACCCGCGGGCGAGACCCTGCTCACGACCCAGGGGCGCAACGCATTGAGCTGAAGTGCATGCACACCCTGCGTGCCGAGCTGCCTCGGCAGCGCCGCGGCACTTCGCTCAAGCTTGCCTGCAGGGATGGCAGTCGGCCGCATGCTAAAATCTGTAGGTTTAGCTCTCCTTAGACCCAGCGCAGTGGCCCAGACCAGTGTCCGTATTTTTGGCGGGCATCTGTCCGCCGTGGGCGCAGTGAGGCCCACCTGGGCCCACTAAGTCTCACTAAGGCTCACTAAGGTCTATCAGGCCCATCAGCCGGGGGAGGGCGTCCAAGCCCAGGAGCTGTCCTTGCTGCCCCATTTGCCCCCTGCCGTCCTTGCACTCGCTGACGGAACGGTTTTTCGCGGCCATTCGGTCGGTGCACCGACCCGAAGCGTCGGTGAAGTGGTCTTCAACACCGCGCTCACCGGTTATCAGGAAATCCTGACCGACCCGAGCTACTGCCGCCAGATCGTCACGCTCACCTATCCCCATATCGGCAACTGCGGCGTCAATCCCGACGATGCCGAATCGACCCGCATCCATGCGGCCGGTCTGGTCATCAAGGATCTTGCGCCGCTTCATTCCAACTTTCGCAGCACCATGACCCTGCCCGCCTATCTGCAGGCCCAGGGCATACCGGCGATTGCCGGTATCGATACCCGACGCCTGACCCGCATCCTGCGCGAAGGCGGCGCCCAGGGAGGCTGTCTGCTCGCGGGTGCGCAGCACGGCGAGGCGCTTGACGAAGCGGCTGCGGTCATGGCCGCACGCGGCTTTCCCGGCCTGGCCGGCATGGATCTGGCCCGCGTGGTCAGTGTCGAGAGCGCCTACCCCTGGCGCGAAGGCTCTTGGCGACTCGAGGGCGGTTCAATCAAGGACACCCTGGCTGATGGCCGACGCGCCCACCGGGTGGTGGCCTTCGACTTCGGCGTCAAGCGCAACATCCTGAGGATGCTGGCCGATCGGGGCTGTGACCTCACCGTCGTGCCGGCCCAGACCTCGGCGCGCGACGTCCTGGCGCTCAAGCCTGACGGGGTGTTTCTGTCCAACGGCCCGGGTGACCCCGAGCCCTGCGATTACGCGATTGCGGCAGCCCGCGAACTCATCGACCGTGGCGTGCCCACCTTCGGCATCTGCCTCGGACATCAGATCATGGGTCTGGCGTCGGGGGCGCGCACGCACAAGATGAAGTTCGGCCACCACGGCGCCAATCACCCGGTGAAAGACCTCGATACCGGCCAGGTGCTGATCACCAGCCAGAATCACGGGTTTGCGGTCGATCCGTCCAGCCTTCCGTCCACGCTGCGCATCACGCACGTCTCGCTTTTCGACCAGTCGATCCAGGGCCTCGCGCGCATCGATCGGCCGGCCTTCTGCTTTCAGGGGCATCCCGAGGCAAGCCCCGGTCCGCACGACATCGGCTACCTCTTCGACCGTTTCATCGGCCTGATGGAGACCGCATAACATGCCGCGCCGTACCGACATTTCCAGCATTCTCATCATCGGCGCCGGCCCGATCGTCATCGGCCAGGCCTGCGAGTTCGACTACTCCGGCGCTCAGGCCTGCAAGGCGCTGCGTGAGGAAGGCTTTCGGGTGATCCTGGTCAACAGCAATCCGGCCACGATCATGACCGACCCGAGCACGGCCGATGTGACCTACATCGAGCCGATCACCTGGCAGGTGGTCGAGCGCATCATCGATAAAGAGCGCCCCGACGCCATTCTTCCCACGATGGGCGGCCAGACCGCGCTCAATTGCGCGCTCGATCTGCATCGCCACGGCGTGCTCAAGCGATACGGCTGCGAACTCATCGGCGCCTCGCCCGAAGCGATCGACAAGGCCGAAGACCGCCAGAAATTCAAGGAAGCCATGACCCGCATCGGGCTGGGCTCGGCGCGCTCGGGCATCGCGCATTCGCTCGATGAGGCCTGGGCGGTCCAGCGCCTGCTCGGCTTTCCCTCGATCATCCGGCCGAGTTTCACGCTTGGCGGCACCGGCGGCGGCATCGCCTACAACGCCGAAGAATTCGAGACCATCTGCAAACGCGGCCTCGAGGCTTCGCCCACCAGCGAGCTGCTGATCGAGGAAAGCCTGATCGGCTGGAAAGAGTTCGAGATGGAGGTGGTGCGCGACCACCGCGACAACTGCATCATCGTGTGCTCGATCGAAAACCTCGATCCGATGGGCATCCACACTGGCGACTCGATCACGGTAGCGCCGGCGCAGACCCTGACCGACAAGGAATACCAGGTGATGCGCGATGCCTCGATCGCCATTTTGCGCGAGATCGGCGTTGATACCGGCGGCTCGAACGTGCAGTTTGCTATCGACCCCGATACCGGTCGCATGATCGTGATCGAGATGAATCCCCGGGTCTCGCGCTCGTCGGCACTCGCCTCCAAAGCAACCGGTTTCCCGATTGCCAAAGTCGCGGCCAAGCTGGCGGTGGGCTACACCCTCGATGAGTTGCGCAACGACATCACCGGCGGTGCCACGCCGGCGTCTTTTGAGCCGTCGATCGACTATGTCGTCACCAAGGTGCCGCGCTTTGCCTTCGAGAAATTCCCGACCGCCGATTCGCATCTCACGACGCAGATGAAGTCGGTGGGTGAGGTCATGGCCATCGGCCGCACCTTCCAGGAAAGCTTTCAGAAGGCGCTGCGCGGGCTGGAAGTCGGCGTCGACGGGCTCAACCAGAAGACCACCGACCGCGAGACCATCGAAGAGGAACTCGGAGAGCCCGGCCCCGAGCGAATCTGGTATGTCGGCGATGCCTTCGCCCAGGGTTTTACGCTCGAGGAAGTACACGAACTGACCCATATCGACCCGTGGTTTCTCGCGCAGATCCAGGAGATCGTCAATCTCGAACTCGAGGTCGAAAAGCGTACGCTCGGCGACCTTGACCGCGAGACGCTGCGTTTTCTCAAGAAAAAAGGTTTTTCCGATCGCAGGCTCGCCTTCCTGCTCGACTCTTCCGAAGGTGAGGTCCGAAAGCTTCGCCACAGCCTGGGCGTGCGCCCGGTCTACAAACGGGTCGACACCTGTGCGGCCGAGTTCGCCACAACCACCGCCTATCTCTATTCAACCTATGAGGACGAGTGCGAAGCGCAGCCGACCGAACGCAAAAAAATCATCGTGCTCGGTGGCGGCCCCAACCGGATCGGCCAGGGTATCGAGTTCGACTACTGCTGCGTGCATGCTTCGATGGCGCTTCGTGAGGCCGGCTACGAGACCATCATGGTCAACTGCAATCCCGAGACTGTCTCAACCGACTACGACACCTCCGACCGGCTCTACTTCGAGCCGCTGACGCTTGAGGACGTGCTCGAGATCGTCGAGATCGAAAAGCCGGTCGGCGTGATCGTGCAGTACGGCGGTCAGACGCCGCTCAAGCTGGCCAAGCCGCTCGAGGCTGCCGGCGTACCCATCATCGGCACCAGCCCCGAATCGATCGATATTGCCGAAGACCGCGAGCGTTTCCAGAAGCTGCTGGTGAAGCTCAATCTGCGTCAGCCGCCCAACCGCACCGCGCGCACCGAGTCCGAGGCGCTCGCCCTGGCTCAGGAGATCGGCTACCCGCTGGTGGTCAGGCCGAGTTATGTGCTTGGCGGGCGCGCCATGGAGATCGTCCATGAGCAGCGCGATCTCGAACGCTATATGCGCGAGGCGGTCAAGGTCTCCAACGACAGCCCGGTGCTGCTCGATCGCTTTCTGAACGATGCGATCGAGGTCGATGTCGACTGCATTGCCGACGGCGAGCGGGTGCTGATCGGCGGCGTGATGGAGCACATCGAGCAGGCCGGCGTGCATTCGGGCGATTCGGCCTGTTCCTTGCCGCCGCATTCGCTTGACCCCGAGCTGATCGTCGAGCTCAAGCGTCAGACCGAGCTGATGGCCCGCGCGCTGAAGGTGGTCGGTCTGATGAATGTCCAGTTCGCGATTCAGGAAGATGCGAGCGGTCATTCGACGGTTTTCGTGCTCGAGGTCAACCCGCGCGCATCGCGCACCGTGCCGTTCGTGTCAAAGGCAACCGGCATCGCACTGGCAAAGGTCGCCGCGGTGGCGATGGTCGGCGTGACGCTTGCTGAGCAGGGCGTCACCGAAGAGGTGGTGCCGCCTTACTACTCGGTCAAGGAAGCGGTCTTTCCCTTCGTCAAGTTCCCCGGCGTCGACACCATCCTCGGGCCCGAGATGAAGTCGACCGGCGAGGTCATGGGCGTGGGATACAGCTTCGGTGAGGCCTTCGTAAAGTCGCAGCTCGGTGCGGGCATCCGCCTGCCGACCGAGGGCGGCGCCTTCATTTCGGTCAAGTCGGGCGACAAACCGCGGGCGGTCGAGTGCGCCCGCGAGCTCCACGAAATGGGTTTTCGTCTGGTCGCCACCCGGGGCACTGCCGCGGCAATTTCAGCGGCCGGTATGCCGGTGACTGCGGTCCACAAGGTCCAGGAAGGCCGTCCGAACGTGGTCGACATGATGAAAAACGGCGAGATTTCCTTCGTCGTCAACACCGTCGAAGAAAAGCGCAGTGCGATCGCCGACTCGCGCGCCCTGCGCACTACCGCCCTGGCCATGCGCATCACTTACTACACCACCATTGCCGGTGCGCTCGCGGCGGTGCAGGGAATGCGCCATGTCCAGGGGCTCGAGGTTTATTCGCTGCAGGCCCTGCACCGGTCGCTTCCGGGGCATTGAGCGCGGATCGCGCGTGTATTGAGCGTGCAGGCGCGACGCTGCGTCCCCGGTGCTACTATTGAAGGTCATTCAGCGCCCTGGTCCGTCCGGGGCGCGATTTTTTTTGGAGCACGAGTTGAGCACGATCCCGTTGACGGTGCGCGGCGCGCAGCGCCTGAAGGATGAACTGCAGCGCCTGAAGTCGGTCGAGCGGCCGGCGGTCATCAATGCGATCGCGGAAGCGCGCGCGCAGGGCGACCTGTCCGAAAATGCCGAGTACGATGCCGCCAAGGAAAAGCAGGGTTTCATCGAAGGGCGGATCGCCGAAGTCGAGGCCAAACTTGCGGTCGCGCAGGTCATTGATCCGGCAACGCTCGATCCTGACGGCCGTATCGTGTTCGGCGCGACGGTCGATCTCGAAGACCTCACAAGCGGCGAGAAGGTCACCTACCAGATCGTGGGTGATGACGAGGCCGACATCAAGGACGGCAAAATTTCGGTCTCCAGCCCGATCGCCCGTGCCCTGATCGGAAAATACTCGGGCGATTCGGCTGAAGTCAGGGCCCCCGGCGGCCTGCGCGGCTACGAGGTCCTGGACGTGCGCTACCTGTAGCTGTCGTGCTTGTCGAACTGCGACGATTGCCGGCTGCCGGAGGGCGGGCCGCTGAAGGCGGACGAGCCGATGTGGCAAAAGGTTTGGCACCCGTGCGGCTGCCTGCCTTGATCGTCGGTTTGCCTGCCGGTTTCAGAAACGAGCCTGTCCCCGCCTTTCTGGCAAACCCGGCATTGCCCGACCCCGATGAACCGGTACTCGGCCTGCGGTTGGCGGCCGAGGTGGCTGCCGCACCGATCGGCGCGCGCGCGCCGCGGGCAATCGGCGGGCGACGTGCTGGTGCGACCGGCGCATACCGCTCTGAGCGCTCGATCTGTTCCGGTTTCGGCACGCCGGGTCGGGCTCGCTTTCGGGGCGCCGATTTGCCTTCGGCGGCCAGCTTCTTGGGCGCCGACTCGGTGCGGCGTCTGATGGGCGTCTTTTTCAGCGCCGATTCGGGCTGCTCGCGCCACAGCACCAGCAGCTTGCCGATCGACTGCACCAGTGCGCAGTCGAGGCGCTCGCACAGCGTGGCGCCGATGCTTTCGCGTGCCTCGCGGTCGTCACCGAACACCCTGACCTTGATCAGGCCATGTGCTGTCAGGGCGAGGTCGGTTTCCCGGATGACTGCATCGCTCAGTCCGGCGTCGCCAATTCTGACGATCGGGTCGAGATCATGGGCCTTGGCACGCAGCGCCTTGCGCTGTGCGGCCGTCAGTAGGGGCGTGATCGGGGGGGGCGTGATGGGTACCTCAGCGGCCTCGGCCGATTCTGGGTCCCGAAATGGGCGTTGCGACATCCCTCAATTGTAGTCCAGCACACTGATGGCCAAGAACCGATTCAATAAAGCCTGGATGCAGTCGCATCTGAACGACCCTTACGTCAAGCTTGCCCAGCAGCGGGGGTATCGCTCTCGCGCAGCTTTCAAGCTCATCGAAATCGACGAGCAGGACCGCCTGATCCGTCGCGGGATGTCGGTGGTCGACCTTGGTTCGGCACCCGGGAGTTGGTCGCAGGTCGTGCGCGAAAAGCTGGTCGGACCCGCCGGTGCGCTTGATGGCCGCATCGTCGCCATCGATCTGCTGCCGATGGCGACGATCGCCGGCGTCGAGTTCCTGGAAGGCGACTTTCGCGAGGACACCGTCCTGGCGCAGCTCGATGCGATGATGGGTCGGGCGCCGTCGCTTGACCTTGTACTTTCCGATCTCGCCCCCAATCTTTCCGGGATCGGGTCAGCCGACGCTGCCCGAATGGGCCATCTTGCCGAGCTGGCGCTCGAGTTTGCGGTCCATCACCTCAAGCAGGACGGCGCCTTGCTCATCAAATGTTTTCATGGAAGCGGTTACAGCCAGGTGGTTGAAGCCTTCAAGCGCACATTCGTGACGGTCGCGCCCCGCAAACCGAAGGCCTCGCGGGACAAGTCGGCCGAGACTTACCTGCTGGGGCGGTCGCTCAAGCACGGTGTCCGGCAGTCCCTGCCACCATCAGGGTCTTGACACGGAATACAGGGTCGGTTTTTAGCAGTTGAATCGGCGTAAACTAGATGGATTCCGCTGGGTGTTTGCCTGGCAGTGAAGGAGCGTCAGAGTGAATAACATGTTCTCCAAGGCCGCAGTCTGGCTGGTCATCGCCCTCGTCCTGTTCACGGTATTCAAGCAGTTCGATACCCGGCAGGTCCGCGGCGGCGATATGCCCTATTCCCAGTTCATGGATGAAGCCAAGGCTGGCCGCGTCGAGAGCGTGATCGTCGACGGTCGCACCCTGCGCGCCAAATCCAAGGATGGGCGTCCGCTGACGGTCTACTCCCCGGGTACCGGCGACATCTGGATGATTTCCGACCTGATGAAGTTCGGCGTCCAGGTCAATGCCAAGCCCGACGAGGAGCAGTCGATCCTCATGAGCATCTTCATCTCCTGGTTCCCGATGCTGCTGTTGATCGGCGTGTGGGTTTTCTTCATGCGTCAGATGCAGGGCGGCGGTCGGGGCGGTGCGTTCTCGTTCGGCAAGAGCCGGGCACGCCTGCTCGACGACAACAACAACAGCATCATGTTCGCCGACGTGGCGGGTTGCGACGAAGCCAAGGAAGAAGTCCGCGAACTGGTCGAGTTCCTGCGTGATCCTTCCAAGTTCCAGAAGCTTGGCGGCCGCATCCCCCGAGGCGTCCTGCTTGTCGGTTCACCCGGTACCGGTAAAACCTTGCTCGCCAAGGCAATCGCCGGTGAAGCCAAGGTGCCCTTCTTCTCGATTTCCGGTTCCGATTTCGTCGAAATGTTCGTCGGCGTGGGCGCGGCCCGTGTGCGCGACATGTTCGAGCAGGCCAAGAAGCAGTCGCCCTGCATCCTCTTCATCGACGAGATTGATGCGGTGGGTCGCCAGCGCGGTGCTGGCCTTGGCGGTGGTAATGACGAGCGCGAACAGACTCTCAACCAGTTGCTGGTCGAGATGGACGGTTTCGAGACCGGTCAAGGCGTCATCGTGATTGCAGCAACCAACCGGCCCGACGTGCTCGACCCGGCGCTGCTGCGTCCTGGCCGCTTCGACCGTCAGGTCGTGGTGCCGCTGCCTGATATCCGCGGTCGCGAGCAGATCCTGAATGTTCACATGCGCAAGGTTCCGATCGCTCCGGACGTCAAGGGCGACGTGATTGCCCGCGGCACCCCCGGTTTTTCCGGCGCCGATCTGGCCAACCTGGTCAATGAGGCGGCGCTGTTTGCCGCGCGTCGCAGCGCCCGACTGGTCGAGATGATCGACTTCGAGCGCGCCAAGGACAAGATCATCATGGGCGCTGAGCGCCGCTCGATCGTGATGCCCGAAGAAGAGCGTCGCAACACTGCTTACCATGAGTCGGGTCATGCCATCGTGGCGCGTATGCTTCCCAAGACCGACCCGGTTCACAAGGTCACGATCATCCCGCGTGGCCGCGCGCTCGGTGTGACCATGCAGTTGCCGGTCGAAGATCGCTACAGCATGGACCGTGACCGCATGCTCAACACCATCGCGGTGTTGTTCGGCGGACGCATTGCCGAGGAGGTCTTCATGAAGCAGATGACCACCGGCGCGTCCAATGACTTCGAAAGGGCCACCTCGATTGCCCGCGATATGGTCACCCGATACGGCATGAGCGACGTGCTCGGTCCGATGGTCTATGCCGAAAACGAAGGCGAGATCTTCCTCGGCAGGTCGATCACCAAGACGACCAATATGTCCGAAGAGACCATGCGCAAGGTCGACTCCGAGATTCGCCGAATCATCGACGAGCAATATGCCGTGGCCCGCAAGATCATCGAAGACAACCGCGTCCAGATCGAGGCAATGACCAAGGCGCTGCTCGAGTGGGAAACCATCGACGCCGAGCAGATCGAAGATATCGTTGCCGGTCGTCTTCCGCGTACTCCCAAGGATCGCGGCAGCCAGCCGGGAGGTGGTACGCCGCCGGCATCACCCACCTCGGGCGTTGCGCCTGCTGCACCGCCTGCACCGCCGGCGCCTGCTGCACCGGCTGCAAACTGATCGAACCGCCTGCCCAGACCGGGTGGTCGCCATGCGTCCACCCCGCCCAGTCCAGACCGCTCTGATCCAAGTCCCTGATTCACCCCTGCTGTGCTGTGGGCGCTTCGAGCTGACGCTCGAGCGCCCTTTGGTCATGGGGGTACTCAATCTCACCCCTGATTCCTTCTCGGATGGCGGTCGCTGGCCCGACACCGATGCAGCCATCGCGCATGCCATGGCCATGATCGATGACGGCGTCGATCTGCTCGATCTGGGCGCCGAATCGACTCGTCCCGGCGCGCCGACAGTTCCGGCAGATCTCGAACTGAGCCGCCTCACCCCAGTCATCCGGGCCTTGGCCGATTGCGGCCGACCGCTGTCGGTCGACACCCGAAAGCCGCAGGTGATGCGCGCGGTGCTCGATCTGGGCGTCGACATGATCAACGATGTCTCGGGTTTCGCCGATCCGCAGGCGATCGCTGCAGTGAGCGCCAGCCAGGCCGCCTGTTGCGTAATGCACATGCTGGGTGATCCGCTGACCATGCAGCAGGACCCCGTTTATCGGGATGTGGTGAGCGAGGTGGGTCAGATGCTTGCCGATCGCGCCGCCGCGCTTCAGTCTGCAGGGATCGACCGCTCGCGAATCGTCATCGACCCGGGCATCGGATTCGGCAAGACCCTTGAGCACAATCTGGTGCTGCTGGCCGATTTGCCGAGCCTTGTGGCACTTGGTTGGCCCGTGCTGGTGGGGGTGTCACGAAAATCGATGCTGGGGGCACTGACCGGCCGCGCTGTCGACCGGCGGCTGCCGGCGAGTCTGGCGGCGATGCTTGCGGCGGTGGCGGGTGGGGCGCAGATCGTCCGGGTACACGATGTGCCTGAAACCGTCGATGCACTTCGCGTCTGGCGGGCCATCAGGGACGCACACCAATCAACTGGCAACACGACAGGACAGAGATGACTCGCAGATATTTCGGTACCGATGGTGTGCGCGGTCGTGTCGGCGAAGCGCCGATCACGCCTGAGTTCGTTATGCGCCTGGGCTATGCCGCAGGCCGCATGCTGCCCAGACGCGACGGCCAGCGATCAGCAGTGCTGATCGGCAAGGACACCCGCATCTCCGGTTACATGCTCGAGGCGGCACTGGAGGCCGGGTTTTCGGCGGCCGGCGTTGACGTGATGTTGTCGGGGCCGCTGCCAACACCTGCGGTGTCCTATCTCACGCGTGCGCTGCGGCTGTCGGCCGGTGTCGTGATCAGCGCCTCGCACAATCCCTTCGATGACAACGGCATCAAGTTTTTTTCGGCCGACGGCAACAAGCTGCCCGACGAGATGGAACTGCAGATCGAAGCTGCCCTCGATGAGCCGATGGGTTGCGTGCGCTCCGAGTCGCTCGGTAAAGCGCGGCGAATCGATGATGCCGCCGGGCGTTACATCGAGTTCTGCAAAGGGACCTTCCCGTCGAGTCTCGATTTGCGAGGGCTCAAGCTCGTTGTCGACTGCGCCCATGGCGCGGCCTATCACACCGCGCCGCATGTCTTTCACGAACTCGGCGCAGAAGTCATTGAAGTCGGCACAGCGCCCAACGGTCTGAACATCAACGATCATGTCGGCGCGACCCATCCGCAAGCCCTGCAGGCTGCGGTGCTGGCCAACAAGGCCCACCTCGGGATTGCGCTCGATGGCGATGCCGACCGGCTGCTGATGTGCGATGCCCAGGGGCGCCTCTACAACGGTGATGAGCTGCTCTACCTCATCGTCAAGGACCGGGTGCGGCAGGGCCCGGTTGCGGGCGCGGTCGGCACACTGATGTCCAACATCGGTCTGGAGCAGGCCTTCGCCCGAATGGGTCTCGGATTTGCGCGCGCCAAGGTCGGTGATCGCTATGTGCTCGAGATGCTGCAGGAGCGCGGCTGGCTTTATGGCGGAGAGGGATCGGGTCATCTGCTGTGCCTCGATTGCCACACCACCGGTGACGGCACGATCAGCGCCTTGCAGGTGCTGAGTGCGATCAAGTGCAGCGGCCAGACGCTCGCCGAGCAGACCGCCGACCTGACGCTGTTTCCCCAGACGCTGATCAACGTCAGGATTCAACGGGGTTTCGACTGGCAGCAGCATGCCGGTCTGAAGCAAGCCTGTGCACAGGTTGAGGATCAGCTTGGGCGTGATGGCCGCATTCTCATTCGGGCATCGGGTACCGAGCCGCTGCTGCGGGTGATGGTCGAAGCCCGCGACGACGCGACCGCACAGCGACACGCCAGACATATCGCCGACTCACTGGTGGTCTGAGCCAGGTCCGATCGACTGATCGGGCAGGGCGCCGATGTCTCGCGTGCTCAGACATGCGCCGCGTTAAGCGCCGTCGTGGGATACACTGCCCGCCAGTCGGGGCGTAGCTCAGCCCGGTAGAGTGCTTGCTTTGGGAGCAAGATGTCGGAGGTTCGAATCCTCTCGCCCCGACCAGTCTGGCGCGCCAGTCGCCATAATCAATACATCCTTGTTTCCCCGAGGAGCATCCGCAGTCGGTTCAGGGCGGGTGGTGTAAACTCGCTGGTCTGACAGGTTTGTGCTGCCCGTAGCTCAGCTGGATAGAGCATCGGCCTTCTAAGCCGAGGGTCACAGGTTCGAGTCCTGTCGGGCAGGCCACGATGTCGGCCTGATGTTTTTTGTCTGACCTGGCATGCAGCCAGGGCGGATACGGTGGTGGCTGTAGCTCAGCGGTAGAGTCCCGGATTGTGATTCCGGTTGTCGTGGGTTCGAACCCCATCAGCCACCCCACCCTTTTTTACCTCACTCCACTGCTCAGAGGCCTTCTGACGTCGCCCTGTTGTTCCGGGCGACGGTCTCGGGGGTCAGCCGATCAGAAATTTCGACTTGTCGTGACCGGCCAGCCACAGTGGGGTGCGTCCGCGGCCCGTCCAGGTATTGCCGGTTGCAGGGTCGCGATACTTCGGGGCGACTTTGCCGCGGGCAGGCGCCGCAATTTTCATGGCTTTTACCCCGTTTGACGTCGGGAATACATCTGCTGCGGACAGCCCATATTCGGTGACGAGGGCTTTCACCTGTTTGACAGCGTCGGCGATTTCCTGCCTTCGGGTTTCGGCAATCTGTTTGTCGAGGGCTTCGCGCTGCGCGATCAGATCCTGAAGAGAGCTCATTAGGGTTATTCCAAAGAATTAAGTGGTCTGAATATATCGAATTGCCGGCCGACGATCAATATAAATGATCACATCAGTCGCTGCCAATTTGATAATAGTCGAATATCGAGTTCATTCCATGAATGAAATGAACTCGAATTGTCCTTCAGGTTTTCTTCCTACGCTGATATCTCAGTCAGCGGGCCGCCGCCGGCGGCCTGAGTGCCTAGCATCAGGAAATAAGGCAGATTGAGAGCTCCGATAAGCTCGCGGAATATCAAATACGCTTCGGGTCGGACGGCTGTGCAATCAGAATGACGGTCGAGACTGGCGTCGCTTTTCGACCAGCCGTTGCAGTTTTCTGAATCGCAACTGTTCTGCCATCGAAAAACGATCTTTGTCGATCGCCGTGCGCAGCAGTCGGCGTTGCGCCATGCGCACTTCAATTGGCATCGAGAAGTCTTCGCTGATGACCAGCGGGCGCCCCATGCCCGGCAGATTGTCGAATTCGCCCTCGCCCTGTGCGGCCTGGATTCGGCGTTCGGCAATGTCGTCGAAAATGGTCATGCCCCGAGCATAGCCGGCTTGCTGGCATCAGCCTGTGCTGCCGGCGATCGTTTCGCAGTGCCGGTTCTGGGCGGGCAACGGATTGCCCAAGACAACGGCTGGCCGCCGGGATTCTGATGGGGCCGATTGCCCTGTGGTGGTCGCGCACGTCGACTGCCCCCCGACCCGAGGCATCATGGCGGGATCTCTGACGCGGAGCCCCAGTCTGATGCGACGACTGACGCTTTTTGATCTTGACCACACCCTGCTCGATGGTGACAGTAATCTGCTGTGGTTGACCTGGCTGGTCGAGCGCGGTGAGGCGCCTTGTGAGCGGCTGGCGCAACAGGATGCTTTCTATGCGCAGTACCAGGCCGGCACCCTTGATATCGACGCCTATCTCGCCTTCCATCTGTCATTGCTGGTTGGCCCTGAGTGCAGTCATTGGGAGGCGGTCCGAGCAGCGTTTGTGGCCGATCGCATCGCGCCGCTGATCGGCCCGGCCGCCCGCGATGCGGTTGCGCAGCACCGTGCTGACGGCGACCTGATCGCGGTCGTGACTGCCACACATGCCTTCCTGGCGCGGGGCATCGTGTCGCTGCTTGCGCCGATGCCGCTTGTGGCGACCGGTTGCGAGATCGAGGGCGGGCGCTTTACCGGACGACCGATTGGCGGCCCCTGCTTTGCTGGCGCCAAGTTCGGGCATGTCAGGGCCTGGCTGCACGCCGACGGACACAGCCTGGCCGACTTCGACTCGGTTCGCTTCTACAGTGATTCGGCCAATGACCTGCCGCTGCTCGATGCGGTGAGCGAGCCGGTGGTGGTGAATGCCGATCCGAGACTGTCAGCGATTGCGCGCGAGCGCGGCTGGCCTCAGTTGCAGTGGCGACGCACGCTTCAGGTGACCTCGACTGAGCGACGCGACTGAGCAACGCGACTGAGCAACGCCGCTGAGCCACGCCGCTGAGCCACGCCACTGAGCAGCAGAGCGCAGCGTCGCTCGGTCATTCGCGGGGCTTCGGTCAAACCGTGCCTGACTCGCGCATCCGGGCGGCCATCAGCGCCACGCCCGCCATGGCAATGAGTGCGCCGGCGAGCAGGGCATTGCCGGCGCCGATTGAATGCCCCAGTTGCCCGAAGGCAAGACTTCCGAAGGGCGTGGCACCGAGAAACATCGCGGTATAGATCGCCAGCACCCGTGCGCGCTTGTCGTCGGGCACACTGGTCTGGATCGTGATGTTGGTGGCGATCGCCTGTCCGATCACGCCGCCGCCGACCAGCACCATGCCGACGATCGAGACCGACATCCAGTTGCTGCGGCTGAACATCAGCAGGCCCACTGCGGCCGCCAGGTTGCCGCCCAGCGCGATCAACGACAGATGCTGCGATCCGCGCCGCGCCGCCATCGAGATGGCGGCCACCATCGCACCGACCCCGGCGGCCGACAGAAAGAATCCGACCAGTTCGGGATGCTTGCCATAGATCTCGGCGACCGCTGCCGGCATCAGATGCGCATAGGGTCCGATGCCGAAGCCCATCAGGAAGATCGCCAGCAGCAGTCGAGCGATGGTCGGATCCGAAAAGGCAAACCGCCAGCCATCGAGGTATTGCTGCATGAATGAGGTGGTGCCGGCGGTGGGATGGGGCGTCTC
>CAMCXH010000095.1 GCA_945883285.1 Bordetella parapertussis
CGTCGGCTGGCGCAACCGCCTGCTTTGCCTGTCCGGCCGCTTTTCCCCGCGCGAGCTCGTCGCCCGCATGGGGGCTCGAATGATGTTGCCCCGTTCCCTGTCCGTTCCACACTCCAAAGGAGATCTTGCATGACCGCTTCCCCCTCCCCCATCACCCATCCCGCATCGCGCCCGACGCTCGGCCCGATCCGTACGCTCGCCTCGCGCCTGATGCCGACACTCGCCCCGGCCCTCGCTTCGCTGATGCTGATTGCTGCGTCTGGGGCGTCAGCCAGCGGTGCCGGCCGGATCGATGTGACCGTCACCGGTGTGTCGAGCACGCCCGGACTGGTTGGCTGCGCCCTGTTTTCGTCGAAGACCGGATTCCCGATCGAAGTGAAAAAACACGCAACGACAACGCTACGGGTCCCGGTGGCCGGCGGCGTGGCAACCTGCAGCTTTGAGAATGTGTCACCCGGCGACTACGCGGTCGCGGTGGTGCACGACACCAACGGGAACGAGCAGGCCGACACCAACCTGCTGGGCATCCCCACCGAAGGCGTCGGCTTCAGCAACAATGTCATCCCTAAGTTGAGCGCACCCTCGTTCGACGTCTGCCGCTTCGCGGTCGCCGCGGGTCAGCCCACGAAGCTGTCCATTGCGATGAAGTACTGAGCGGTTTGGGGGCGCGTTGGCCGCGGCGATTGTCGCGGCCAATGCGCCGTGCCTGTTGCGTCAGGCGTTATCACCATCCAGAACGGGGAAACCGATGAGCAAAATTTTCGCCGGCCGTTTCACAGCGCAGATGGACGGGCCGTTTGTCGTCTTCATCATCGGCATGCGCATCAATCGCCTGTGGGCGGTGAACAAGTGGCTGCCGGTCGCTCGCGCCATGGGTCCGATGACCGAGCATCTGATGGCGCACAAGGAACTCGGCTTGATGCACGCCCAGCCGTTCATCTACTGGCGCGGCGTGGCGCTCGTTCAGTACTGGCGATCGTTCGAGCAGCTTGAGCGTTTTGCCCGCGATCCGGCCTTGAACCACCTCGAGCCCTGGAAGCGATTCAATCGCGCAGTGGGTGCCGGCGGAAGCGTTGGCATCTGGCACGAAACCTATATGGTCGAGGCTGGCAAGTATGAGTGCGTCTACGGAAACATGCCGCAGTTCGGGCTGGCGGCGGCGGGTGCCCACACCCCCGCCGTTGGCGCCAAAGAAACAGCGAGGCGACGCCTTGGCATGAAGGGCGAGCCCGCTGTGGCGTCCTATGAGAATCCGCCTCAATAACGCTCAGCTGACCCCATTAGCGCCCGCCGCCTACCGAAAAACCAGCCCCTCGAACTGCCCGCTCGCGCGCCACGCATCGAGATACTTGAAATACGCAGTGGCCCCTGCCGGATAGCCCACATTCAGTTTCGCAGCCGGCCCCGGGTCCTGGCCCTCGTTGTTGTAATAGCCGGGCGTGCAGTCGGGCGAACTGGTCATCCGGCCCGGGCTGTTGCGCAGCAGATCGATCCACGCGGTTTCGGCGGACTCGCTCACCTCGATTTCACGATGGCCGTGATCGATCGCGTGGTGAACCATGACCGCGATCGTGCGCGCGGCCTCGGTCAGGTTGTGCGGCACATTCGAGATCAGATTGGCGCCCTGTGTGGGCTGCACGAAAAACGCGTTCGGAAAACCGTGCACATGGATACCGTGCTTGCTGCGCATGCCCTGCGCCCAGTAGTCCGACAGCTTGCGCCCGGCACGACCCACCAGATCAAACCCCGCCCGGCGCGCCAACGGCGTGCCCACCTCAAAGCCCGAGGCATAGATGATGCAGTCGACCGGATACTCGGTGCCGCCCACCACGATGCCGGTCTCGGTGATCCGCTCGACGCCCTTGCCATCGGTATCCACCAGATGGACGGTGGGGGTGTTGAAGGCCTGCAGATAGGCGTCATGAAAGCAGGGTCGCTTGCACAGCTGCCGGTACCAGGCTTTCAGATGATCGGCGGTTGCAGGGTCGGCCACGATCTCGTCGACCCTTGCGCGAATCTCGTTCATCTTGGCGAAGTCGGCATCTTCATACGCGGCCAGCATCTTCGGCACGGTGCGCTCGGCGGGTGGCAGCTTTCGGATCTGCTCGCGGATGCGTCGCGCCAGATCGGTCCAGCCGTCCTGCACCAGATCGACCTCGGCATTGCCGCCGGCCTGATTCGCGGTGAAGTTCTCGAGCCAGCGCTGCTGCCAGCCCGGCGTGGCCACGCTCGCAAACCAGTCGGGGTCGATCGGCGCGTTGTTGCGGGCGTCGATCGAAGACGGCGTGCGCTGGAACACATGCAGCGACTGGCAACTGCGCGCCAGATGCGGCACGCATTGCACCGAGGTGGCACCGGTGCCGATCAGCGCAACGCGCTTGTCGGCCAGTTGTGTCATCGGTGCGCCGTTCGGGTCGCCGCCGGTATAGGCATAGTCCCAGCGGCTGGTATGGAACGAGTGCCCTTTGAAGGACTCGATACCCGGGATGCCGGGCAGCTTCGGGATATGCAGCGGGCCGGTGCCAAGCCCGATGTATTGCGCGGTGAAGTCGTCGCCGCGGTTGGTGGTGATGCGCCAGCGCGAGTCGTCTTCCTGCCAGGTGAGCGAGCTGACCTGGGTGTGAAAAAGCGCATTGTCGTAGAGCTTGTAATGCCGGCCGATCCGCTGGCTGTGCGCCAGGATCTCGGGCGCATGCGCATATTTCTCGGACGGCATATGGCCGGTTTCCTCGAGCAGCGGCATGTAGATCATCGAGGCGGTATCGCATTGCGCGCCGGGATAGCGGTTCCAGTACCAGGTGCCGCCAAAATCGCCGCCCTTCTCGATGATGCGCACATCGGTGATGCCGGCTTCCACCAGCCGCGCGCCGGTGGCCAGCCCTGCAAATCCCCCGCCGATGAAGGCGAACTGCACATGGTCGGTTTTCGGCGCGCGCTCGACCACCGGTGTGTAGGGGTCGTCGAGATAGTGTGAAAACCGGCCGGTGATTTCGAGGTATTGCTGGTTGCCGTCGGCACGAAGCCGTTTGTCGCGCTCGGCGAGGTACTTCTGGCGGATGGCTTCTTTGTCGATGACGGGAGGGTTCATGTGTCGGGGTCCTGGTGTGTGTTTGACTACTTTGCGGTCTGAGCCCGGCAGGCGGCCTGCATGTCCGGGTTGCGGATGAAGCCGCATTGTGATGCGCCGCTGCCTGTCTGCGCGCGGCACATCGCCTGAAGGTCGGGGTCGGTGATGAAGCCACACTGACTGCTCTGTGCGTGCACGCTGCCCGAGGCGAGCATCAGTGCGAACATCAGTGCGAACATCAGTGCGAGCATCGGCCGCATCGGGCTCTCACGAGGCATCATCGGTCGGCTCGCTTCGGGTTGGCTCTCATCGATTCGGCGAATGAAATTCAGGGTCCGACGGGTTTCGGGCCCGCGCAGGCGAGCGCAATGATCGCGGCCACCTGATCGGGCGCATCCGGCGCCAGGCAATCAATCACGCGCCGTTGCGGCATCGATCGCAACCAGGTCAGCTGGCGCTTGGCGAGCTGGCGCGTGGCCGCCACCGACTCGTCGATGAAGACCTGCTGGCGAGCGGCCGCTGTCATGCCCTGTTCGATGCCGCGCTCCAGATCATCGAGATAGCGCCAGGCCTGCCGGTAGCCGACGCAGCGCATCGAGGGCATGCCGGTATCGAGATCGCCGCGGGCCCGCAGCGCCGCCACTTCGTCGAGAAAACCGGCGGCGAGCATCGCCTCGAAGCGCGCCGCGATGCGGGCATGCAGCACCGAGCGGTCGCCCGGCTCGAGCGCAATCGTAAGCAGCTCGAGCGGCGCTTCGCAGTGCACGCGCCGGGCGCCGATCAGTTCGCTCATTGGCCGCCCGCTCAGCGCATGAATTTCGAGCGCCCGCTGGATGCGCTGCGAATCGCCGGGCTCAAGACGCGCCGCAGTTTGCGGATCGATCGTTGCCAGTCGTGCATGCATCGCCGGCCAGCCGAACTCTGCCGCCTCCTGATCGAGCGCCGCACGCATGGCCGGGTCGGCGCCAGGCAGGTCATCCAGGCCGGTCGCGAGTGCGCGCGCATAGAGCATCGTGCCGCCCACCAGCAGCGGCAGACGGCCGCGACCGCGGATCTCGCCGATCAGTTGACGCGAATCACGCACGAAGTTGGCCGCCGAATACGACTCGCTCGGGTCGATCAGATCGATCAGGTGATGCGGCACCGCAGCCAGCTCAGTGGCGGTGGGCTTGGCGGTGCCGATGTCCATGCCGCGATAGACCAGGGCCGAGTCGACGCTGATGATCTCCAGCTCAAAGCGCTCGGCAAGACTCAAGGCGATTGCGCTCTTTCCCGAGGCGGTCGGGCCGAGCAGCATGATCGCGACCGGTGTGGGCGAATCTGGTGGACCGAGCGAAAGCTGCCCGTCGGCCGGGCCGCGCGCATTGCCAAACGACGGCAACCCCTGCGATGCCATCAGGCTCATCGTCCGCGCAAAAACCAGCGATCGAGTTCAGCCATCGGCACCTGCACCCAGGTTGGTCGGCCATGGTTGCACTGGTCGGCGCCGGGGGTCGATTCCATGTCTCGCAGCAGGGCATTCATCTGCTCGAGGCTCAGCCGCTGATTGGCGCGCACTGCGGCATGGCAGGCCATGCCGGCCAGCAGTGCATCACGTCGCTCGGTCAGCAGCCGGCTTGCGCCGTGCTCGTGCAGTTCGGCGAGCACTTCGCGTGCAAGGCTCACTGGATCGCCCTTGGCGAGCACCGTGGGCACGGCGCGCACCGCGAGCGTGTCAGGTGCGATCTGGTCGATATCGAGTCCGAAGGCCAGCAGCTGATCGCGTTCGAGTTCGGCGGTGGCGATCTCGGTGTCGTCGGCGCGAAAGTGGGCGGCGATCAGCAGCGGCTGCGAGGCAATCGCCTGGGCATCGAGTCCGCTTTTCAGCCGCTCATAGACGATGCGCTCATGCGCGGCATGCATGTCGACCACCACCAGCCCGACCGCGTTTTGCGCGAGAACGTAAATGCCATGCAATTGCGCGATGGCAAAGCCCAGCGGCGGCAGGTCTGACTGTCTGGCGGCCGGATCGGCTGCTTGATTGTCTGCGTTCTGGTCTGCGTGTTCCAGGTCGAGTGCCGGCGCACCGACGACCACGCTGGCGCCCGACGATCCGAGCCGATCTGCGTAGCGAGATCCGCCAGGCGGATCGTTGGCATCGGCCGCGTAAAAACGCATCAGCGATGACATTGACTGGTCGGCACCAGAACCGGCGCCGGAGCGCCAGGCTGGGTTGCCGGACGAGCCGCCTGCTGAACCGCTTGCCGCGCCGCTTACCAAGTGGCTTCCCGAACCAGATCCGTAGGTCCGGTGCAAATCGCCGTTGCCCGACCCAGCCGTCGCCCGCCCGCCGCCCGCCGGTGTCGCCAGCGGCAGTGTCGACTGCCATCGCGGCTGCGCCGCCTCCTGCGGGGTCCAGGAGACGGTGTTGCCCGCCGTCAGGCTCGGATGGCCGTCATCAGCCGATGGCTGGAGACCGGCCTCGCCCGCGCCCACCCGCAGTGCCTCGCGCACCGCATGAAACACGAAGGAGTGAATCGCCCGTGCATCGCGAAACCGCACCTCGATCTTGGCCGGATGCACATTGGCATCGACCTCGCGTGGATCGATCCAGAGAAAGAGGCACCAGGCCGGATGCCGGTCGCCGTGCAGCACATCGGCGTAGGCCTGCTTGACCGCATGCGACAACAGCTTGTCGCGCACGAATCGGCCATTCACATAAAAAAACTGTCGATCGGCCCGCGCGCGGCTGGCGGTCGGCACACCGGCCAGGCCCTGCAGGCGCAGATCGCCGGCGATGCGTTCGATCGGGCGCGTGGCGATGTCGTCGCCAAGAACCTGCGCGACCCGATCCTGCCATCGGCCTGCCGGCCACTGCTCGACGCTGCGGCCATCGACATGGCAGCCAAAGCCGATGTAAGGAAAGGCCAGCGCCACGCGACGAAAGGCATCGAGCGAATGCGCGGTCTCGGTGCCCTGCGCCTTCAGAAACTTGCGACGCGCAGGGGTCGATGAATAGAGGTCGAGCACCTCGACCGTCGTGCCCCGGGGGCCGGCTGCCGGTTTGAGCGCCGACTGCGTGTTGTCGCTCAGTGCAGTGTCAATCAGTGCAGTGTCAATCAGTGCATTGTCGATCATCGTGGCCGACTCTGCACCGGCCACACGGCTGGTGATCCGCACCCGTGCCACCGAGGCAATCGCCGCCAGCGCCTCGCCGCGAAATCCGAGCGTGCCCACCGACTCGAGCTCACTGAGCGAAGCGATCTTGCTGGTGGCATGGCGAGTCAGGGCCAGAGTCAGCTGATCGGCTTCGATACCGCTGCCGTCGTCGCTGACTGCGATGCGGCGCACCCCGCCTTCCTCGATGCGCAACTCGATGCGCTTCGCACCGGCATCGATCGCATTCTCAAGCAGTTCCTTGACCACCGAGGCGGGCCGCTCGACGACTTCGCCGGCCGCGATCTGGCTGACCAGATGATCGGGCAGGGCGGCAATCGGGCGGCGCTCGTTTTGCTCACCCGGATGGCCCTGGGGCGAGCCGATCGCGTCACCCGAAGGTGAAAGGCTGGAAGCCGCCGACCGGCCGAAGGGAATGTCTTGCATGGCGAGGTCATTATAGGCGGCGTGTATCATCCGAGCCGCCATGGACATCGCCCAACTCATCGACATCTTTCTGCATCTCGACAAGCATCTCGAGACGGTGGTCAGCCAGTACGGCGTATGGGTCTATGCGCTGCTCTTTGCGATCATCTTCGTCGAGACCGGGCTGGTGGTCATGCCCTTTTTGCCGGGTGATTCGCTGCTTTTCGTCTGCGGCGCGCTGGCTGCGGTCGGCGGCCTGTCGCTGCCACTGCTGATCGCCCTGCTGATTACCGCCGCGGTGCTGGGCGATGCGCTCAATTATTCGATCGGCCGTCGTATCGGGCCGCGGGTCTGGACCTTCGAGCAATCGCGCTGGTTCAATCGCAAGGCCTTCGAGCGGGCCAATGCGTTTTATGAGCGACACGGCGCCATCACCATCATCGTGGCGCGTTTTCTGCCCTTCGTTCGCACCTTTGCACCCTTTGTCGCCGGGGTCGCTGACATGAGCTATCGCAAGTTCGCGCTCTACAACGTGGTGGGCGGTGTCATCTGGGTGGTGAGCCTGACCGGGCTTGGCTATCTGATCGGCAATCTGCCGTGGGTGAAAGCGCATTTTTCATGGGTCGCCCTGGCACTGATCGTGGTGCCGGCATTGCCGGCCATCATCGAGGTCGCCCGCCACACGGTCTTCAAGCGCCGGGGCGTCTGAGACGCATTGCAAGGCCAGACGCGAGGCTCAGGCCCCTGGTCCGCGCGCGGCAGGCGGATTGCGCCTGAAGTAGTTTCTGATCCCGATAAAGATTGCATCGGCCAGTTGCGCCTGATAGCGCGGATCGCGCAGCTTGCGTTCTTCATCGGGGTTGCTGATGAAGGCGGTCTCGATCAGGATCGACGGCACGTCGGGTGCGCGCAGCACCGCAAACCCCGCCTGTTCGATCTGCGCACTGTGCAAGTTGCCAACGCCGCGCAACTCGCCGAGCACCGAGCCTGCGAGCTTTCGACTGTCCTTGATCTGCGCAGTGGTCGACAGATCGAGCAGCACCTTGGCCACTTCGCGATTGCCTGCAGGCAGGTTCACGCCACCGATCAGATCGGCACTGTTTTCGCGACGCGCAAGCCACCGTGCGCCCAGACTGCTCGCGCTGCGGTCCGACAGCACAAACACCGACGAGCCTTTCGCATGGGGCAGCACGAAAGCATCGGCATGGATCGACACGAAGAGATCGGCCGAGACCGCACGCGCCTTGCTCACGCGGGTGGCCAGCGGCACGAAGAAGTCGGAGTCGCGGGTCATCAGCACCCGTACGCCGGGTTCAGCCTGCAACTTTTCGCGCAGTCGCAGCGCGATGTTGAGCACCACGTCCTTTTCCATCGTGCCGTTGGGCCCGATTGCGCCCGGGTCTTCGCCACCATGGCCAGGATCGATCGCAATCGTCAGCAATCGGCTGACCTCGGCGCCGCGCGCGCGCGGTCGGTCGGGCTCAGCGAGCATCCTGAGCGCGGCTTCGCGCTCGCGGATCAGTGAGGCGAGCGGATCGTCGCCGGTGGAGGTAGCGTTGCTCGCGCCGACCTGAGGTCTTGGCAAGGCGCCTGCCGCCGGGCTGCTGCGGGTCTGCTCGATCAGCGCGGCCAGCGGATCGATCGGTGTCTTCGGATAAAGATCGAGCACCAGTCGATGGCGGTAGACGCCGTTGGGCGCCAGCGCAAACACCTGCGGCAACACCGGCACCTTCAGGTCGAAGACCAGCCGCACGACCCGGGCGCGGTTCTGGGCCACTCGCACCGTCGCGATATAGGGGTCATCGGCCTGCACCTTGGCGACGATTTCACGAAGCGCCGCATCGATATCGACGCCTTCGAGGTCGACCACCACGCGGGGCGGATCGGTCGCCACGAAGTGCGAGCTCTTGAGCGACTCGTCGAGTTCGAGCGTGACGCGGGTGTAATCGGGCGCTGGCCAGATCCGCACGCCAAGGATGCCGGCCCCGTGGGCACGCGGCAGATCGAGTGCCAGCAATGCGCCGGGCACCGTCCTCAGGAAGCGTCTGCGGCTGCCCTCAGACATTGCCGACCCGCCTCGCTGAAGGCAAGCAGACTGGCGCTGCGGGGCGACTCGGAGTCGATGTCGATGCCGGCGTCTTGTGAGTCGGCAGCGAAGTCGAGCCTGACCTGCAGATCGGGGTGGGGCAGGTCGGGGCCGGCAAGCTCCGGCCACTCGACCAGACAGGCGCCGGTGCCCGCGAAATATTCGTCGAAGCCTGCATCACGCCACTCGTTGGCTGCCGAGAACCGATAGAAATCAAAATGATAGACGGGAAATCTCGAAAGCTCATAGGGTTCGAGCAGGGTAAAGGTCGGACTGGCCACCCGGCCGGTATGGCCGAGCGCCGCGAGCAGGCTGCGCACCAGTGTGGTCTTGCCCACACCCAGAGTGCCCGACAGCCAGATCACCATGCCGGGTGCGAGCGAATCGGCCAGACGCCGGGCGAGCGCGGCGGTTGCAGCTTCGTTGGCAAGCGTCAACGTAGCCGATTCAATCGACGCGTCGGTACGGGCTCTGAAGGGGGTGTCGCTCATGCTGGCAGTGTCGGCGTCGTGGAGTGTCGCGCATCGCTGCGACGGCCGCGTGCAAGACGGCTGCCAAGGCTGATCAGACAGCGCTTGTCATCGATGCGGCAACCTACAATGCGTCGATGACTCCCACGCCACGAGTGCCCCTCGCGCCCGCGACGCCGCACGCCAGTGAATCTGCCGCTGATTTGGCCGCCGATTTTGCCGCTGATTTGGCCGCCGATTCTGCCAACAAAGCCGGCGAACTGGGGATGGCCGCGCCGGTCTGGATCGATCGTCTGCGCCAGTGGGCCACCGAGTTGGGCTTTGCGGCCCTCGGTGTCTCGGATGTCGATCTGTCTGAGGCCGGGCCGGGGCTCGACCAATGGCTGGCGCAGGGCTTTCATGGCGAGATGGAGTATATGGCCCGCCATCGCGAGGCCCGCACCGAGCCGGCCCGACTGGTGCCCGGGACGATCCGCGCGGTGATGGTGGCCGTCGATTACGCCCCCGACGATCCGGCCTGGCTTGATCGGGCCTGGTTGACGCTGGCTGATCATGAGCGGGCTTATGTTTCGCGGTATGCGCTGGGGCGCGATTATCACAAGGTCGTGCGCGCCCGTCTGGCAAGCCTGGCGACGCGCCTGCAAGACGAGATTGGCGCCTTCGGATGGCGCGCCTTCTGTGACTCGGCACCGGTCATGGAGGTCGAACTTGCGCGCCGCGCAGGCCTTGGCTGGCGCGGCAAGCACACCCTGCTGCTGGCACGAAACGGCGGCTCGATGCGCTTCATCGGCACGCTCTATACCGATCTGCCGTTGCCGCTTGATGCCCCGGTCGACGAGCACTGCGGCCGTTGCACCGCGTGCATCGCGGCCTGCCCGACCCAGGCGATCGTGGCACCCTACCGGCTCGACGCCCGGCGTTGCATCGCCTATCTCACGATTGAACTGAAGGGCGCGATTCCGCCTGAATTTCGCGAGGCGATCGGCAACCGCATCTATGGCTGCGACGATTGTCAGCTTGCCTGTCCCTGGAACAAATACGCGGCGCTCGCATCGCTGCCCGATTTCGCTGCGCGTCAGCGGCTCGATGAGGTGAGGCTGGTTGAGCTTTTCGCCTGGAGCCCCGCGCAGTTCGATTCGCGCTTCGAAGGCTCGGCCATCCGGCGCATCGGCCATGAGCGCTGGCTGCGCAACATCGCTGTGGCGCTCGGCAATGCGCCTTCGAGCGAAGAGGTGATTGCCGCATTGCGCAGCCGCGAACACGATGCCTCGCCGATGGTGGCCGAGCATGTCGCCTGGGCGCTGGCGCGCCACGGGCTGACGATGCGGCACGAGCGAAAGACCTGAGGAGGCCTGTTCAGCAGGATGCCTGGTCGATCAGGAGTCCATTTAGATCAGGAGTCCAGCTCGATCACCCGGTCGGCCTCGCCAGGTTTGCAGCCCTGCGCAATCGGCTCCCAGCCCTCGCGAATCACGATGCGTCGATCGGTATGGCAAAACTCGATCCGCCGTGCACCGGCGGCACGTGCGCGGGCAAATGACTCGATTGACTCGGGCATGCTCACCCGAAACCGCCCTTGCGACAGATCGTCCTGCGGATGATCGTCACGGTGCAGCCAGGGCAGCACGCCGCCCAGCCACATCAGCACCGGATTACCCACCTCGAATCGCGCCGGTTGGTACCCCGCATCTGCAAGCCAGCCTTGCGCCTGCACCCTCAGTTGCGCCGAATCACTCAGCTGACCCCAGGCGACCGCGAGCATCTCTGCCACCCACTGGTTGCAGTTCTGGTAGCGCTGCGCGAAGGCATAGGCATTGGCGCTATAGCTTGCGCCCAGCAACCCGAGCGCCCGGCGGTTATCCAGTGTGATGCGCTCCAGATCGTCTGGGCTGTCAGGCAGCAGAACCACCGACAGATAGCCGATCGAGGGATCGCCGCTGCCCACCAGAAAGCCGGCAATCCCCTGGTCGAAGATGCGCGGGCGGCGCTCGTCACAATCGAAATAGAGCTGGCGAACCGACCACGGTCCATTCGGATGCGCTCGCAGGCTGATCCCGGCATGCGAGTAACGCATGTCGAACCGGCTCAGATCAATGCCGGATCGCGAGATCAGGGCGACGCGCGTCGAGGAAGACTCGAGCGTTGATTTGACCACCGCAGCGAAGCGCAGCACGGTGTCCTGCTGCCTCGCGTCAAGCTCGGACGGCGGGTCACAGTAATTGAATTGCCCGGCGTAGCACGCGGCCCAGGGGCCGAGTGCCAGCAGGACAACCCCTGCGACCCCTGCAACCGAGCGCGCCAGGCGCATCAGATCAGAGCGAGACCGGTGTGGAACGCAGGTCCTGATGCCAGTCGTTATTGAGCAGCAGGAAGACAGCCTTTGCATTACCTGCATCGGCAAACTCCACACCATACGGGCGCTGGCTGGCGTTGATCGTGCCGCCTGCCGCAAGGCCGGTACGCTCGAAGGTCTGCTGCGGCAGGTCAATCACCAGCGGATCGCCGGCTTTGTCGACCGCCGCCAGCGTCATCCGGACCATGCCCTGACGCTGGGGCGTGGGGGTCACGTCGACGATGCGGTAGGGGCCGTTGATGTTGGCCACCACGCGGGTCGAACTGGTGCTCGAATTTTCGACCGAATTGACGCTGGCCGATGAAGCGGACGAACCGCCGGCAGCCGACGATGCGGCAAGGCCGGCAGCTACGGCCGACAGTGATGCGGCCCCGAGCAATGCGGCAGCGGCGAGGGAGGGCAGGTGCAGTCTCATCAGAGTTCCTTTTCGGTTATCAGCGGACGATTGAAAACAGGAATCGAGAATCGGGATTGTATCGCTGGCGTTGCTGAGGGTTGCGTCGCTCAGCGCGCTTGCGGCGGCCCGGGCGGGCGTCCGCCACCACCCTGATTCATCGGCGGACGGCTTGCCTGACCCGGGTTGTAGCCGCTGCCGCCACCGTTGGGCCGCGGCGGCGGACGGTAAGCACCGTTATTGTGAGGCGGCGGCGGACGATAGGCCGGTCGCGGCGGTGGTGGCGGACGATGATGGTGCGGTGGCGGACGATAAGCCGGCGGCGGCGGGCGGTAATGAGGCGGCGGCGGCCGGTAGCCGGGGCGCCCGTAATAGGGCACAGGGCGCCCGTTCCAGTAGCTTGACTGCCCATACCAGGGCCGGTTGTAGTAGTGCTCCCGCCAGTAGTTGTTCAGGATGAACGTGGTGACGCCGATCCCGATCACCGCGCCTGCGACGTTCAGTGCCGCCTGGTTGCCGTCGGGCTGAAGAATCATCAGATTGTTCGCCGCGACCCAGCCGCGATGGGGCGGCGCTTGCACGTCACACCACGAGTAGTCGCCCAGACAGCCGAGCACGGTGAAGACTGTGCCGGCGTAAAGGGCCGAGACCACCGGGAATTCGCGATTCGGGCCGGCCCGAAGGTTGACGTCGACCCGCGCCTGCGCGGTTTGCTGCGCGTGTGCGCCCGGGGCAAGAAGGGTCAGGGCAAGCAGGACTGCGATCAGACTGGCCTTTACACGGCTGATTGGCATCATGTTTTCCTCCAAACTGAACTACAACACGCCCGCTGCCCGACTTTGCACCGGACGAAGCAGTTTTCATGCTTTCGAAACGGTTACGGTCGGCCAGCAGTGGGTCAATGCGCTCGAGCAAACGACTCCGCTCGTGTTCGCGTCGATCGCTCAAACCACCCAGGACAGCCAGAACGGGATCGCCACCGCCGAGGCAATCGTGGTCAAAGTGATCAGCCGTGCCACATAGGGCCCATCGCCGCCCATTCGCGTGGCCAGGATGTAGCAGGCCGATGCACTCGGCATCGCGCCGAACAGCACCAGGATTTTCGCAGGCAGTGTCTCGAAGCCGGCAAGGCGCGCGATCAGCAGGGCGGCAAGCGGCATGGCCACCAGCTTGACCGACACCGCATAGATCGCAAATCGGTCATCGCCCCGGGCATCCGAGAGCTTGAGCCCTGCGCCGACCGCAATCAGCCCGAGGGCGAGCGCGGCACCGCCCAATCGGGTGAGATAGGCCGACAGCGGCTCGGGCAGGCTCAACCCGACCGCATTGACCAGCAGCCCCGACACGGTGGCCACCACCAGCGGATTGCGCAACAGTGCGCCCCACAGCCCGGTGCCGCTCTGGCGCGCAAGGCTCCATACCGCCGCGATGTTGCCGGTGGGTACGGCCACCGCCACCACCACTGCGCAGATTGCCACGCCTGCATCGCCACCGATGCGCTGCGACAGGGCCAGGGCCACATAGGAGTTGAAGCGAAAGGCACATTGCACCGCGCTTGAAAAGCGTCGCGGCTCGACCTTCATCAGCCGTCCGCCGAGCAGCCCCAGCGCGATGCCGGTGCACAGCACCGCCAGTACCGAGGCGGCAAAGGGCGCGGCCTGCGACAGATCGACCTTGTTGCGAACGATCGCGGTAAAGAGCAGCGCCGGAAAGAGCAGGTTGTAGATCAGCTTCTCGAGCGCGCTCCAGAAGCCCTCGCCCCATTGCGTCAGACGCGCCAGCAGCACGCCGGTCAGGATCAGCGCAAGGTCGGGCAGAAGGAGGAGGAGAGTCGCCATGCAGGCAGGGTCGGTAGGCAGGGTGGGCGGCCCTGCACTGCGCGACCGCACCGCTCGGCTATAGTCGGGCGACGCAACGATAGCAGAGGATCCCAGGGTGCCAGCGCCCGCAACACGATCAACCGTCCAGCGCCCTGGTGTCAGGCATACCGCTGGCAGCAGCGGGGCCCGCCGCGCCACCGCAAGGCCGCCTGCGGCGGTGCCGCCCGACGCCCTCGACCGTGATCGGCTGCTGGCCTTTTGCGATGCAATCTGGCTGGAGGACGGCCTGTCGGGCAATACCCTTGCAGCCTATCGACGCGACCTGTCGATGTTCGCTGTCTGGCTGGTCGGCCGCGATGCGACCCTGCAGACCGCCAGCCAGCTCGATCTGCAGGCCTATATCGCGGCACGCCATGCCGGCTCGAAAGCCACCAGCAGCAACCGTCGCCTGACCGTACTGCGGCGCTTCTATCGCTGGCTGGTACGCG